>QCCU01000001.1 GCA_003278855.1 Prochlorococcus sp. AG-347-M23
TATTCTGAGCTGGCTGATTTAATAACAAAAGTCTCTTTTTCTTTCGAAAACTATGGTTTAAAAAAGGGAGATGTAGTTACTGTAATATCTGAAAATTCTCCAAGATGGCTAGCAGTAGATCAAGGCTTAATGCGTTTAGGAGCTATAAATGCAGTGAGAGGTATTAATTCTCCTTCAGTAGAATTAGACTATATTATTGAGCACTCTAATTCAGTAGGACTAATAGTTCAATCTAAGGAAATTTGGCTAAAGTTAGACAACAAAGAAGAATTAAAAAAAAGACTGAAATTTATAATCAATTTAGAAGATGAACAATTTGAAAGTTTAATAAGTTGGAGTACATTCATAAGTTCAGTAGAAAAAGAAAATTCACAAAATAATAAACTTGAAAAATTTAATCCAGAAATTGATGACGTCGCTACTATTCTTTACACTTCTGGGACGACCGGAAAACCTAAAGGTGTGCCTTTGACTCATGCAAATTTTCTACATCAAATCATCAATTTAGCTTATATCGCTGATCCAGAACCAGGGACCTCTGTATTAAGTGTTTTGCCTATTTGGCATTCTTATGAGAGAAGTGCTGAATACTTCTTTTTTTCATGCGGTTGTTCTCAATACTATACAATTCCAAAATTTCTTAAAGATGATATTACACAAATAAAACCTGTTGTCATGGCTACTGTACCGAGACTATGGGAAGCAATACATGATGGTTTTTTTCAGGCTTTGAAAAAAATGCCTTCCAAAAAGCAAAAACTTATTAAGTTTTTGATAAGTAATAGTTCGGTTTTCAAAAGAAGTCTTAGAAAGATAAGAAATATAGATATAAATCAAATAACTTTTAAATCAAAAATCCCCTTACTGGGTTCTGTTATTAGCCGATATCCTTTACATAAATTGTCTACTATTTTTTTATGGCCGAATATTCTTAGACAACTATGCGGAGAAAAACTGAAATTTCCCATTAATGGTGGAGGTGCATTGCCAGAACATGTAGATCTTTTTTTTGAATCTTTAGGTGTAGATGTTTTGGTGGGATATGGACTCACAGAAACTAGTCCAGTATTAACTTGTAGGAGAAGAGAATTAAATGTTAGAGGATCATCTGGACAGCCTCTTTCATTTACTGAAATCAAAATAGTGAATGATGATAAAAAAAAGATTCTGAAGTTCAGAGAAGTCGGGAAAATTCTTGTTAGGGGGCCGCAAGTAATGAAAGGCTATCTTAATAATGAAATAGCTACAAATGATGTTTTATCCAAGGAAGGTTGGTTTGATACTGGTGATTTAGGATTTCTAATACCAAATGGTTCTCTGTTTATAACGGGAAGAGCTAAGGATACAATAGTGCTATCAAGTGGTGAAAATATAGAACCGAATCCGCTAGAGACTGAAATTCTTAGTTCTGAATTTATTAATCAGATTCAATTAGTAGGACAAGATAAGAAATGTTTAACAGCCCTTGTAGTTCCTAATGTCGAATTGGTTAAAAGCAAGTTTTTGGAAGAAGACCTTTCAAAATTAAACCTGAATAAGAAAATTGGTATATTTTTCAAATCACAAATTAATAATTTGCTTAAAAGTCGATTAGGAGCAAGATCAGAAGAACAAATATTAGATTGTTATTTTGTTGATGCCTTTACTCTAGAAAATGGATTATTAACACAAACTCTTAAACAAAAAAGAAAAGATATAGAAAAAAAGTATTCATTACAAATAGAAAATATGTATGAAAACAAATTTAGTAAGAAAATTTGATTTGTTCTATCTATATTAAAAAGGTAATTTAATTTTTTATGGAAACAAAAAACTCAATATCTATAAAGCGCTCAATAGCTATTAAAGCTGTAGTTACGACAACTTGGAAGGAAGATGCTGAAAAAGAGTTAAGTAAAGCAATTTCAAACATTGATCAGCAATTATCGCAACTGGAGCAAGAGGGGCAGCAAATAGTAAATAATATTAGATCCCAATCGGTTAATCCCCTAGATCCAAGGGTTCAAGAACAGGTTAGTCAGGTGCAACAACAAGTCGCAGCAAAACGAAATGAAATTGAAGAACAAAAAAGAAATCTTCTTCAACAACAGAGTCAAGTTCGCGAATTAAAAATGGACGAAATTGTTGATCAAGGGCAAGTGGATAGTTTCTGTGATGTCACTGTGGGAGACAATCTTATTGAAAAAATGCAAGTATCGATTACGGTTAAGGATGGAGTTATTCAATCTATAGATAATAATTAAATATAAGATTTAGTATTTTTGATAAATATAAGTAAATCTTAATTTCGAAAAGTTTTAAATTCTAATCGATCTAAATTATTACTTTCTTAAGTTTTAAGAGTTTCCACTGTGAACATGATTTCGTATAATTAAAACAAGAGTTTAAAGGGTTCTTAACCATAAAAACTTTAGGAAGTTTGGTAGAAATCCCTTGAAACTTATGCAATAACAATTTTCTTATGTCTCACGAAATATTCATGCCTGCCTTGAGTTCTACTATGACGGAGGGCAAGATTGTGGAATGGTTGAAAAATCCAGGAGATAAAGTTGAAAGAGGTGAATCTGTCTTGGTTGTTGAATCTGACAAGGCAGATATGGATGTTGAATCTTTCCAGGATGGATATCTTGCAGCTGTTTTAATGCCTGCAGGCAGCACTGCACCAGTAGGAGAGACTATCGGTCTTATTGTAGAAAATGAGGATGAGATAGCTTCTGTTCAAGAACAAAATAAAGGAAATCAACCCGAAGTTTCAAGTCCGGATCAACTTGAATTGGTAAGCAATAAAACTGAAGAAAAACCAGTAGTTCAGACTGAAAATATCAATAAAAAAGCTGAAGAAGTCGTCTTAAAGAGTGAAAAGCCTGCACCATCTTTTAATGGTGATCAAATTAATGCTGCTACGAGTAATGTTTCTTCGAGGGTGATTGCATCTCCAAGAGCTAAAAAACTTGCCTCTCAAATGGGTGTTGATTTAGCAAAGGTTCATGGATCCGGACCTCACGGTAGGATTCAAGCCGATGATATTTTAAAAGCTAATGGCCAACCAGTCTCTATACCATGGATAGGTGAAGGTGGTTCTCCTGCAAGTATCCCTGGTGCAAATTTGGGAGTTGAAAGTAAACCAGAAACTTCAGGAAATAGTTTTGGTAATCCCGGAGAAACAGTTCAATTTAATACTCTTCAAAAAGCGGTAAATAAAAATATGGAATCTAGTTTAGATGTGCCAAGTTTTAGGGTGGGTTATTCCATAAACACAGATAAATTAGATAATTTCTACAAAAAAGTAAAACAGAACGGAGTTACCATGACTGCTTTACTAGTAAAGGCAGTTGCAAAGACACTAAAGAAACATCCGCAAGTTAACTCAAGTTTTTCAGAGAATGGAATTTCTTATCCAGAAAATATAAATATTGCTGTTGCTGTTGCGATGGAAGATGGCGGACTAATAACTCCAGTTTTAAAAGAACCATGCAATACTGATTTATTTGAATTGTCTAGGGAATGGAAAGATCTCGTAAAAAGATCAAGATCAAAACAATTAGAACCTGATGAATACTCAACGGGAACCTTCACTTTATCTAACCTTGGGATGTTTGGAGTTGATAGATTTGACGCAATTCTTCCTCCAGGTACTGGTGCTATTTTAGCCATAGCATCGTCGAAACCAACCGTTGTTGCTAATAGTGATGGTTCAATATCTGTTAAAAAAATAATGCAAGTAAATCTAACAGCTGATCATAGAGTGATCTATGGAGCTGATGGAGCTTCATTCTTAAAAGACTTGGCTTCCCTGATTGAAGATGAGCCAGAGACTCTTGTCTCTTAAATTTAATTGATTTCTCAAATTAATAATGCAGAAAGAGATCATAAGCTTGAAGCTTATGATTATCTACTTGATCCTTCATTAATTGCTAGTAAACCTTCTGCAATTAGGCATGAATCAAGATTGATGATTGTTAGAAATAGTTTTTTAGAAGAAGACTGTTTAACTAATAAATTTACCAAGAATCTTTTAGATGAATTTAGAGAAGGGGATCTTGTAGTTGTAAATAATACTAAAGTTATGAAAGCTAGGTTAAAGGTTGAATTAGAAAATAAGACATTAGTAGAATTATTAGTTTTAGAAAGATCCCATGAATGTGTTTGGTTATGTTTGGCAAAGCCAGCAAAAAAGTTAAAAATAAATAGAAAATTAAAATTAAAATCTCCATTAGCACAAGATATTAATTTGATTGTTGATGAAGTTGATGAAGAAACTGGAGGGAGATTTATTAAATTTCCGGAAAGTATAACTGATCTCAATTCAATGAATGAACTTCTTGATAAATACGGGGAAATCCCTCTTCCTCCTTATATAAAAAATTCCGAAGAAGAATCTTTTCATGAGAAGAGTTATCAAACTGAGTATGCAACAAATCCGGGGGCAGTTGCCGCACCAACAGCTGGTTTACACTTAAGCAAAAGTCTTATTTCCAATCTAAAAAAAAAAGGCGTAATAATCTTACCGATAACTTTGCACGTGGGTTATGGAACATTCAAACCAATTGATCAAGAAGATTTAAGTAACTTAAAACTTCACAAAGAATGGGTAAGTGTTAAAAAGGAAGTAGTAGAGGAAATAAAAAGAATAAAGAAAACAGATAGAAAAATAATTGCTATTGGTACAACTAGCGTAAGAGCTCTTGAAAGTTGTTATTCTCACGAAATTAATGACTTTATTCCCATAGCTAAATACGTAGATTTAGTAATTAAGCCAGGTTATGAATTTAAGGTAGTTGATGGATTATTAACTAATTTTCATCTTCCTAAAAGTTCATTATTACTTTTAGTAAGTGCAATGATTGGTAGAGAAAGATTATTAGATCTGTATAAAAAAGCCATAAAAGAAAAATTTAGATTCTTCTCTTATGGCGATGCGATGTATATTTCACCAGATTCACTACTGGAGAAACAATAGATTTAGGCTTTGACTGGTTCTTGAATTATTCCGCTTGGAACTTCAGTAAACATAATTGATGATAAATACCTCTCTGCTAAATCAGGTAGAACAACTACAATTGTTTTCCCAGCATATTCATCTTGTTCAGCTAGTCTAACAGCAGCAGCAGCGGCAGCCCCACAAGATATTCCTACTAATAGACCCTCCTCTTTAGCTAACCTAAGAGCCATCTCAATTGATTCGTCATTTGTTACTTGTTCGACCTTATCAACAATTGATAAGTCAAGGTTCTTAGGAATAAATCCTGCTCCAATTCCTTGGATTTTATGTGGTCCGGATTTAACCTCTTCTCCATTCATTGTCTGTGTAATAACAGGACTGTGTGATGGTTCTACAGCTACAGAAGTAATATTCTTACCCTTCTCTTGCTTAATGTATCTTGAAACTCCTGTAATTGTGCCGCCAGTTCCAACCCCTGCAACTAGGACATCAATTTCACCATCGCAATCATCCCAGATTTCTGGCCCAGTAGTTTTGAAATGAATTTCAGGGTTTGCTGGATTATCAAATTGACCTGGCATGAAATATTGAGAAGGATTACTTTCTGCAATTTCTTTAGCCTTAGCTATTGCTCCAGGCATACCTTTAGATGCCTCTGTTAAAACAATTTCAGCACCCAGCACTGCCATAACCCTTCTTCTTTCAATTGACATGGATTCTGGCATTGTAAGGATGAGTTTATAACCTCTTGCTGAAGCAGTAAAAGCTAGAGCTATTCCTGTATTTCCAGAAGTTGGCTCAACAATAGTTTTGTCTTTTGTAAGTTTCCCACTTTTCTCGGCATCCCAGATCATGTTTGCGCCGATCCTGCATTTGACACTATAAGCGGGGTTTCTACCTTCAATTTTTGCAAGTACTGTAGCTTTCGCGTTTTTAGTAACTGATTTTAATTTTACTAATGGAGTGTTTCCAATAGCAAAACTGTTGTCCTCATAAATTTTTGCCATTTATATATTGAGAAAATATATATTAATACTAACTATTATTCAGAAAAAGAGTATATAAGTTTCTATACGGTAAATACTAGGAATTTAGAAATTATTTAGTGCTTCAGAAAAGGTTTTCCATAATTGATCTTGGTCTTCTAATCCAACTGATACTCTAATAAGGTGCGACGGTATACCAAAACTTTCAGCCCAATCCAACTCGTCATAATGAGCTAGTAAAACATAAGGACAAACTAGAGTAAATTTTGTACCTAAACTGGGTCCTTTAGATACTTTTAGAGAATCATAAAATTTTTTAGCTTTGTTCAATCCTCCATTTAATTCAAAGGATAATAAGCAGCCGTATCCCCCATTAGAAGTAAGTAAAGAATTAAAATTTGGACAATTTTCAGGATGGAATATATTTTTAATCTCGCTATGAGTCTCTAATCTTTTTTTTAATTCTAAACATGCTTTATTTTGTTCAAAAACTCTTTGATTTACATCTCTACTTACTTTCTCTAAATAAACTATATCTCCATCGGAAAGTATTGGAATATTAATCTCGTTTAATGCATTTCTAAACTGATTAATCCATTTGCTTTTTGGATTTAGTATTAATGATCCTGCAAGAATATCACCACTACCTGAAAAAATTTTTGTAAGTGAAGTAAAAACTATATCTGCATGTTCTATGGAATTTATATTTAAATTCGAACCAATTGTATCGTCAACAATTAAAGGAATATTTAGCTTTTTTGCAATTTTTGAAATTTTTTTAATGTTTACACATTTGAGCATTGGATTACTTGGAAGTTCAATAATTAATGCTGATGGATTTATTCTTTTGATTTCTAATTCAATATCAGCACAATTTTCTTCTGTAATTAACTTTGCTCCGTGAAAGATTTTCATTGGTAATTTAAGTACATCTACATATGGAAAACCAACTTGGAGTGTTGGTTTAGCTGGAAATAATTTATATATGATTTCTAATGATGTATGCAATGCAGACATTCCAGATGAAGTTAAGTGAATATCATTAGAGTCAATTTTTGTAGATTTAGAAATTCTATTTTTTATTCTTTGAGAACATTCATTTACGTAAGATTTTGGAGGGCAATCTTCAAGACCTAGTTCTATAGCGGCAGCTCTTGAAGATAGACCAAGACCAGTATGTTGCCAAAAATATTTTGCATAAATACTTCCTTCTTTTTCAGTTATTAAGAAAGCTAAATTATTTCTTTTTTCTATTAACGAGAATTGTTCAGAAGTATTTCTATCAATGTATTTTTTAGCTTTAAAAGCTATGCTTTCATTCGGATATGGCCAGATACTTTTATTGTTGTAATAATTATGCTTTTTTACTTTTTCGCATAATCTTTTCACTATGGGGTTTAGCCCGAATCGTGGGTAAATGGACTTCAATAAATTCATGCATTTTTGATCTTTTTCCTCGTAATTTATTACATCATTCCAAGTTGGTAATGCTACAGAAACAGCATGAATACTATCAGGAATTGCATATCCCAACTCTAAATTTTTCCATATAGGTTTTTTAAGTAAATCTCTCAATTTTCAGAATTTATTTAAAGCAAATAAAATGTCCGAGATTAAATCGTTTGTATCTTCACATCCTATTGATAATCTGACAAGAGTATCATCTATCCCTAGTAGATTTTTTGTTTTGTCATCAACAGAAGCATGAGTCATCGTTGCAGGGTGACAAATTAAACTTTCAACTCCTCCAAGGCTTTCTGCTAGAGAGAAATATTTGAGAGATTTGCAAAATTTAAAAGTATCCTCTTTATTTAAATTTAATTTTATGGTGATCATCGAACCTCCTGATCTCATTTGCGATTTTGCCAAATTAAATTGTGGATGTTTTTGATTAAAAGGATAAATTACTTTACTAATTATTTTATGATTCTCTAATTCTTCAGAAATTAATTTTGCACTTTGCGTTTGTTGTTCGATTCTTAAAGGAAGAGTTTTTACTCCTCTCGTAATGAGCCAACTATCAAAAGGAGATGGTTGAAGCCCTAGAGCTTTTTGAGAGAAAAGCATCTTACTATTCCATACCTCATTATTTGTCAGCACTGCTCCACCAAGTGCATCACTATGTCCATTAATGAATTTTGTTGTGCTTACGAGTGATAGTGTTGCTCCAAGATCTAATGGTTTTTGAATAAGTGCCGTAGAAAAGGTATTGTCTACAACTACTGGGATTTGCAGTTTATTCGCTTCATCACAAATCGCCTTAATATCAAGTACCTTCAAAAGTGGATTAGTTGGACTTTCTAGCCATATCAATGTTGGCTCGAAGTTTGAAATCTTTTGGATTTTATTTTCGTTTGTAAAATCTGTGTATAAAACTTCTATTCCAAATTTCTTGAAAACTTTTTCGAACATCCTCACTGTACACCCATAAAGATTTGACTCGCAGAGTATCTTGTCACCTGATTTTAGTGTTGATGAAATTGCTGTTACCGCGCTAATTCCAGATCCAAAAACTGTACAGTATTTAGAATCTTCTATTGATTTAAGGATGGTTTCTAGAATTCTAAAGTTGGGATTGCCTGATCTGGTGTAGTCGAAATTATCTTTATTTCCATGTTTGAAAGTAGATGTAGAAAAAATAGGAGGCATAACGCATCCAGTTTCTTCAGCAAATGTTTCCCCATGGTGAATGGATAAGGTCTTAAAACCTGGCTTTTTTATATTATTTTCCTTATTTCCCATTATTTTTAAAAATAAGAATTAAATTAAATCTCTCTTTTAAAAAAGGAGAGATTTAATAATCCAAAGAAAAGTAGTATTAAACTTTTCTTGAATAATATTCAACAACTAGTAATTCGTTTATTTCAAGAGCCACCCACTCTCTATCGCATTTCCCATTTATTGTTCCCGTTAATTTAGGCTTGTCTAAATCAAGATGAGGTGGGACATTTGCTAAGCCAGGGAATTCTATATTACCTTCCACAAGTTTTTTGCTTGCTTTATTTTCTTTAATTCCGATTACATCGCCTGATTTGCATTGATAACCAGCAATATCAAGAACCTTTCCATTAACGGTTACATGGCCATGATTTACTAATTGTCTTGAGCCTGGAATGGTACCTCCAAAACCTAATCTAAAACAAACATTATCCAGTCTGTTTTCTAAAAGTCTTAGTAGGTTAGTACCTGTAGATCCTTCTTGAGCTCTAGCTTTTTTCACATAACGTACTAGTTGTTTTTCAGAAACTCCATAATTAAACCTAAGTTTCTGCTTTTCTTCTAGACGAATTGCATATTCTGATCGCTTGCGACGGGCTTGGCCGTGCTGACCTGGAGGATTAGACTTCTTTGAAGCTTTCCTGGTGAGACCTGGTAGTTCTCCCAAGCGACGCGTAACCCTTAATCTGGGGCCGCGGTATCTTGACATAATTTTAAATTAGATAGAAAATTGCAATAAATTGGATAATTGATTAAATTCAATTAAACTAATTACTACTGGAAATATTATTTTACATCATTAAAGTGTTCAAAACTATTAATAAATCAATTACTTCTATACTTCTTTTTATGATTTCGTTTTATCAAAAGTGGTTTTCTCCTTTTTTCGGACCAAGATGTAGATTTATTCCAAGTTGCAGCTCTTATGGATATGAGGCAATTACTAGACATGGTCCTTGGAAGGGAGGGTGGTTAACCTTAAGAAGATTAAGCAGATGTCATCCTTTAACTCCCTGCGGATGTGACCCTGTGCCTGACTAAATGAATGAAAATATTTATTTTTGTTAGGCAGGGATGTTGCCTTTGTGATTCATTAAAAAATAAACTGGCAAAAATAAATCTTAATGAGTTATTTCCTAATCTAGAGGAACTTAAAGAAATTGATATTGATAGGGTCGATTTATATAAGGATAAATATAAAAAATATGATAATGAAGTACCTGTTATTGCTGTTGAAGGAATTAGGTCCGAGGAGATTATAGAATTGCCTCGCATTTCTCCAAGATTAAAAGATGATCAATTAAAGAATTGGTTTCAAAAAAATATTAGTACCATTCTGGAGAAATAATTTTTCATATGAGATCTATAAAATTACATAAACTTTTAGATTTGGTAGGAATTATTCCTTCATTAGATTTAATCGATCATGAAATAAATAATATTTCTTTTAACTCTAAAGAAGTACAAAAAGGAACTTTATTTTTAGGTATGCCTGGTTTAAATGTTGATGGAGGAAAATATTGTATTGAGGCAATTGAAAATGGTGCAGAGGCTGCCATTATTGGGTCTGCGGCAAAAGAGAAAATTGGATCTATTGATCGAGAAAGGATTTTAGTTATAGAGGATAATTTAGATTATATTTTTGGTCAAATAATCGCTGAGTTTTGGAATAGGCCTTCAAGAAAACTTAAACTTATTGGTGTTACAGGTACAAATGGAAAAACGACAATTACTTTTTTATTGGAACATCTTTTAAAAAAATTAGGGAAAAAGACTGCATTATTTGGGACCTTGCTCAATAGATGGCCTGGTTTTTCAGAAGTTGCTCTTCATACAACGGATTTCGCCGATAAACTCCAAAAGAAATTAAATGCTGCTGTTGAGGCAGAATCTGAATTCGCGATATTAGAGGTAAGTTCTCATTCTATTGCTCAAAATAGGATATCAGGATGCGAATTTGAGGCGGCTATTTTTACTAATTTAACTCAAGATCATCTAGATTATCACTCAGATATGGAATCATATTTTCAAACAAAAAGAAAATTATTTTTCCCACCTTACTTAAATGAAAAAGATGGGATTTGTGTATTAAATCATGATGACCATTGGATATCAAAATTATCATCTGATCTTGAAAAAAGATCTTTATTAGTCTCTACAAAGATTACTGAAAGTGAATTTGAAAATGATGATTTTTTTTTCGTAACAGATAAAAAATTTACTGAAAGTGGTTCTACCTGTATTTTTCATACACCTAGGGAAAAAATTCAACTTTTTGTTCCACTTGTCGGTGAATTTAATTTAATGAATGCGATTCAAGCAATAACAATTTTGTATAAACTTAATTTTTCTTTAAAAGATCTATCAAAGTTAATACAATCTTTCCCTGGTGCTCCTGGGAGAATGGAGAAAATACAAATTGATAATAATGACGTTTCAAGATCTCTTCCAACAGTAATTGTTGATTATGCCCACACTCCTGATGGATTAAAAAAAGTTTTGCAATCAATTAAAAAACTTTGTGAAGGTAAACTAATAACTGTTTTTGGCTGTGGCGGAGATCGTGATCGTAGTAAAAGGCCTTTAATGGGATCAATAGCTGAAGAGTTGTCTGATCAACTTTTTATAACTTCAGATAATCCAAGATCAGAAGAACCTCAAAAGATAGTAAATGATATTTTGATGGGTATAAAAAAAAGAGAAAAAATAACAATTGAAATTGATAGATTTAAAGCAATAAATGAATCTATTAAATTTGCCAATAAAAAAGATATTGTTTTAATTGCAGGAAAAGGACATGAAGACTACCAAATTCTCAATGATAAGGTTATTAATTTTGATGATAGAAAAATAGCTCATAAATTATTAAAAGAAAAAAATAAATCTCAATAAAATTTCCTAATCAATTTAGAAAGATCTTTACGCAAATCACAAGAAAAGTTTCTTAGAATCAATGGAGTTATTTTTAATAAAATGAAAGGCTTAGCCTTAGTTGTAGGCGCAGGTGGAATTGGAACACAACTAGCTAAAGATCTGAATGAAAATGAAAAAGATTTAGATGTTGTTTTGTGTGGAAGAAAAAGTGATTTTAATCCTTTTTGGGAATTAGATATAGAGGATTCTCAATCCCTTTTGCAGTTGAAAAATAAAATATCAAATCATCCTTCAAAATTAAGGCTAGTTGTTAATGCTACAGGTAGACTCCATAGTGATTCTCTTCAACCAGAAAAAAGACTACAACATCTTGAAAAAAATAATATGATGGAAAGTTTTTCAATAAATGCCTTTTCTCCTATTTTATTAGCTAAAGCGATTGAAGAATTTATACCAAAAGATTTTGATTTTAATTTTGCAAGTATAAGTGCAAGAGTTGGTAGCATTGGAGATAATCAAACTGGAGGTTGGTATTCATATAGAGCTGCAAAATCTGCGCAAAATCAGTTTTTTAAATCTTTAAGTATTGAATGGGCTAGACGTTTCCCAAAGGCTACTATCACATTGCTTCATCCAGGAACAGTAGATACTGATTTATCTAGACCTTTTCATAGATTTGTTCCAGAACATAAATTATTTAGTAAAGAAAAATCCTCCCAATTCCTGATCAATATTATTAAAAATCAATCACCAGAATCTACAGGAAAATTTATTGCATGGGACAACTCTGAGATACCTTGGTAAACTAAATTTTTTTATATCAATAGATCTTTAAGTCAATATTTTTTTTATTT
Organism: Prochlorococcus sp. AG-347-M23; assembly: GCA_003278855.1. Taxonomy (GTDB): domain Bacteria; phylum Cyanobacteriota; class Cyanobacteriia; order PCC-6307; family Cyanobiaceae; genus Prochlorococcus_A. The sequence goes on from QCCU01000001.1 coordinate 12,375, forward strand.
CTCTAGTAAGTAAATCAATCTCAGCTTCGGTAGTCATTTGGTGTACGCATGCTCTAAACCATTTTGGATCTTCTAAAACTCTAATCCAAATTTTCTGTTCTCCAAGTTTCTTTACAAATTTATCCTTATCTTTAATATTTTCGATATTAAAACTAACAATCCCATTTAAATATTTTTTTTCTAAAACTAATTCAACACCCTTTGATTGATTTAATTCATCCCAAAGTTTTTCACTTAATTTTTTGATATTTTTGTTTTTTTCTTTTTCATGGCAGTCTTTATCCAAAAGATCTAAAGAATTCCGGAGCCCAGCAAGTAAAGGTATACAAGAGGTAGCTATTTCAAATTTCCTTGCATCATCATGAAAAAGATTATCTGAAGGCTCATAAATGCCTTGTTCTTTTTTTAATGATTTCCAACCAATTATTGTTGGATCTGTTTCACAAATAAATCTATCTGAGACATAAATGGCTCCAAGTCCTTCTGGTCCACATGCCCATTTATGAGAAGTTATTGAATATAAATCAGAATAAAAAACTTCTTTTTCAATATTTATGTGCCCAAAGGTTTGAGCACCATCAACAAGTAAATAAGAATCTTCTCGATTATTTTTTAATTCGATGGAAATTTGTTTTAAGGGAATTTTATATCCAAAGTTCCATAAGATATGAGAAATAATTAGGATCTTAGTCTTACTATTTAGATTTTTCAAAATCTCTAAAATTATATTTTCGTCGTTTAGATTTTTAATTTTTTGGATTGGCAAAATTTTGAATATTAATTTATTTCTTCTGCAAAATTCTCGACTTGCAGCCACTACTCCAGGATGTTCACAGTCACTTATTAACAATTCTTCTCCCTCTTCTACTTTTGTTCCCCAAAAGGTCAAAATCATACCGGAAGAGATATTTTCGGTAAAAGCTACATTCTTTGAATTGACACCTAATTTTTGCGCAATGATTCTTTTTGTGGTCAATATTTCTTTGTAAATAAAAGGCCACGTATCATTGGTAAATGGTCCTAAATCTTGGATGATTTCCCAAGTTTTAACTATTGCTTCTAGAGAAGATTTTGGTAATGGTCCTTGACCGCCATAGTTGAAATAATACTTATTTTTTAATGCGGGTATTTGATCTCTTAGATTATTTCTCATGGAAATTTATATTATATTTTCAACTCTTGAATTTTTTAAATATTACCCACTAAAGTTACTGTTCTAAATTCAATATCCTCAATTACTTTCCAAGGCTCAGCACTCCTTTCTGCAAATTTTAAATTTTTAAATCCTAGTTTTTTAAAATCACTTATAAAATCTGGCTCATACCATGCTCCACTGATACATCCTGTCCATAAATCATGATTATTTTGCAATCTTAAAGGAACTTTTTTGTTAGAGACGATATCGCTAATTGCAATTCTTCCATTATCCTTTAAAACTCTTTTTATATTATTTAGAAGATTATTTCTAGATTCTGGACTTACCAAGTTTAAAACGCAATTACTTAAAATAATATCAACTGATTTATCTGCGATTAATGGATTTAAATCTTTATCTAATTCATCAAGTTTTTCAATTGAACCTTCTAGAAATTTTGTATTGTTGAAACCTATATTTTTTGTAACTTCTTCAGAGGCTGATCTTGATAAAGAAAGCATGTCAGGATTCTGATCAACGCCAATAACTTTCCCTTCTTTCCCAACAATTTGAGCACAAATAAAAGCATTTTTGCCGCTACCACTTCCAAGATCTAAGACTGTATCATTTTTTTGAACATATTTTGTTGGATCACCACACCCATAGTCTCTTTCTATAACCTCTTGAGGAATTGCTTCAAGTAAAACGGGATTAAAACCAACTGGTGTGCAAAGACAACTTTCTTTTTCTTGTGCTGCTGAGCCATATCTTTCTTGGATCGCATCTTTATGATCGAATTGATTAGGTGCTTTATTCGATGTGTTTGTATTACAGCAACTTTCAGACATATTTTTTAAAGGACTCTTGATAAATATAGCCAAAAAAAAGCCCCTGAAAAAGGGGCTTTTAATTTGTTTAATTAAATTATTTAGTGTAATTAACACCTCTGTAATTTAATTCTGCTTTTTCATTACTTGAAGAAGCGTCATCCATTCTGTTGGTGTATACGTTTCTTCTGTAGGTAAGTTCAACAAGTTGCTTTTTAGCAGCTTCTTTGTTTTGAACGTAGTTTTTACCTCTGTAAGTTAAAGTAGTCATGTTTCGATGTGACAACACGGCCATCCCCCGTTCCATGGTATGACTCGAACTGCGCCCTCAAATGAGGGTGAACGAAAAAGTAGCAATTGCTACCAAATAATTATAAGCCTATTTTTAACTGCATGTCTAGCTTTTACAAATAGAAACGAAGATTTAATGTTTTTTTAATTATTATCATAGGTAAATTTTTTTATAAATAGTCTCTAAAAAGGTTTATGTTTATATTTGGTTTAATCTTCATGCAACTATTTATTTATGACAGGTTTTTTATATTTCTTGGGAAATACTTTAAGGTGGCCAGTGTTAAAGCCAAAAGAATTTTTTTCACTACATGCTTATTTTTCAATTATTTATTTGATAACTTTTACTTTGAGTAAATATGATGTAAGCCAATCAAATTTAGTTTTTACTTTAGGAATTCTTGCACCTCTTTTAATAGCTATTGGTCAAGGACTTCCAATTGATTGCCTTGATATGGAATCATCTTTGTTGAAGGAATTAAAAACTAAATAATATAAATTTCAGTCAAAAATTTTTATAAAACCTGGACAACTTCGCTTATTTCAGGAATCATTTCTTTTAACTTTCTTTCAATACCCATTTTTAGAGTCATAGTGCTACTTGGGCAACTACCACATGCTCCTTGAAGTCTGACTTTGACAATTGGACCATCTATTTCTGCAATCTCTACATTACCTCCATCAGAAATTAAAAAAGGTCTTAGCTCGTCAAGGACTTTTTCTACATTTTCATTTGTCAGCGAGAGTGTTTCAGTACTCATAATTTTGGATTAACTTTATAATAAGCCTAGAAAGAAATCTGATTAATTGCAAAAAAGATAATTTTCTGTTGTGACTTCATCTAAAAACCCCACTAATGACAATAGCTACTTTGATGCAGTCTTAGTTGGAGCAGGGATAATGAGTAGTACTTTAGCCCTTCTAATTTCAGAAGTTTTACCAGATATAAAATTTCTTATTATAGAGAAATTAAATGCTCCAGGAAGTGAAAGTACTGGCGCTTTTAATAATGCAGGTACAGGACATGCGGCTAATTGCGAATTAAACTATACCCCTCTAGATGAAAAAGGAAATCTAAAAATAGATAAAGCGCTCTCAATAAATCGTTCTTTTGAAACATCCATGTCTTTATGGGCCTCATTGCATGAAGCAGGGAAAATTGATATTGAGAAGTTTCTAAAATTTATTCCTCATATTAGCTTTGTGTCTGGTCAGGATAATATTTCTTTTTTAAAAAAAAGATTTCAGAAAATGACTGAAAATCCTGAATTTATCGATATGGAATTTTCTACATCTTTTGATGAAATTTCATCATGGGCTCCTCTAATAACAAAAGATAGAAATCCATCTACTCAAATTGCTGCTACCAGAATAGGTAGAGGAACTGATATTAATTTTGAGGCTTTAACTAAAGAGTATTTGTCATTAGTTTCTTTAAACAAAAATGTTGAAATTAGATACAAAACAGAATTAATAGATTTAAAGAAAATTGATAAAAAACAATGGGAACTAGAAATCAGTTCCGAAGGTAGAAAAACTTCAATTAGAACTGGCTACGTTTTTCTTGGTGCTGGTGGAAAAACAATTAATTATCTACAAAAATCAAAAATTCCAGAAGCAAAAAGTTATGGTGGATTTCCTGTTAGTGGTAAATGGCTTATTTGCGAGAAAAAAGATCTAACAGAAAAACATAACTCAAAAGTTTATGGTAAAGCTGATATTGGATCGCCACCAATGTCTGTGCCTCATTTAGACACCAGATGGATTGATAATAAAAAACTTCTTTTATATGGACCTTTTGCAGGATTTACAACGAAATTTCTAAAACAAAGCTCATACTTTGACTTATTTAGTTCAATTAAAAAGAATAATATTTTTTCTATGTTAGACGTTGGTTTCAAGAACAACGATTTAATTAATTACCTCATATCACAATCATTAAAGAACCATAACTCAAGAGTTAAGAATTTAAAGAATATGATGCCATCAGCTAATCCTTCTGATTGGTATTTAAAGAATGCTGGTCAAAGAGTCCAAATAATTAAAAAAACTGAAGGTGGTGGTTCTTTGAAATTTGGAACTGAGATTGTAAATTCATCTGATGGAACATTATCTGCTTTGTTGGGAGCCTCTCCTGGAGCAAGTACTGCGGTTTCAATTATGGTTAAGGTTCTAGAAAAATCTGTTTTATTTTTAAACGATAAGCATAATCTTCAGAAAAAAATAAATGACTTAATTTATCCAGAACTATCAGTCTCTAAAAATTACAGTACCTTCATAAAAGAAATTAAAAAAAGAAATAATTCCATTTTTGGTTTCCATCCATAATTCTAATTAGCTAATATTAATCAAGATGTAATAAGAGGAGAATTTTTCTTTCTATATGACTGATATATCGGTTTCAAAAATTAGAAATTTCTGCATAATCGCTCATATTGACCATGGTAAATCTACCCTTGCAGATAGGCTACTTCAAGATACTGGTACTGTGCAGCAAAGGGATATGCAAGAACAATTTTTGGACAGTATGGATCTTGAAAGAGAGAGAGGAATTACTATCAAGTTACAGGCCGCTAGGATGAAATATAAAGCTGACGATTCCCAAGAATATGTTTTGAACTTAATAGATACTCCTGGGCATGTTGATTTCTCTTATGAGGTTAGTAGATCTCTTCAAGCTTGTGAAGGCGCCTTACTTGTTGTTGATGCAAGTCAAGGAGTAGAAGCTCAAACATTAGCTAATGTTTATCTTGCCTTAGAAAATAATCTTGAAATAATTCCTGTTTTAAATAAAGTTGATTTACCAGGGGCTGATGCTGAAAAAATAAAACAAGAAATAGAGGAAATTATTGGACTTGATACATCTAATGCAATAAATTGTTCAGCAAAAACTGGAGTTGGTATTAAAGATATTTTGGAAGCAATCGTAAGAAGAGTACCTCCTCCTCAAGATGAAATAAAACTACCTACAAAGGCACTGATTTTTGATTCTTATTATGATCCGTACAGGGGAGTTATTGTTTATTTCAGGGTGATATCTGGGTCTCTAAATAAGAGAGAAAAAATATTATTAATGGCAAGTAAGAAAAATTATGAACTAGATGAGATAGGAATAATGGCCCCTGATCAGCAGCAAGTTGATGAATTACATGCAGGAGAAGTTGGTTATTTAGCTGCTTCTATAAAATCAGTTGCTGATGCGAGAGTGGGAGATACGATTACTCTTTTAAATTCACCTGCCAATGATCCTTTACCTGGATATAAGACAGCAAATCCTATGGTTTTTTGTGGCTTATTCCCGACTGATGCTGATCAATTCCCAGATTTAAGAGTATCACTAGAAAAATTACAATTATCTGATGCAGCTTTAAAATATGAGCCAGAAACCAGTAGCGCAATGGGCTTCGGATTTAGGTGCGGATTCCTAGGACTTCTTCATATGGAGATTGTTCAAGAAAGATTAGAAAGAGAATATGACTTGGATCTAATCGTAACGGCACCATCAGTTATTTATAAAGTTAATTTAAATCAGCAGGAACATATCTTTATTGATAATCCTTCTACAATTCCTGATCCACAACTTAGAGAATCAATAGAAGAGCCTTATGTGAAAATGGAAATTTATGCTCCCAATGAATTTAATGGGGCATTAATGGGTTTATGTCAGGAAAGAAGGGGAGTATTTATAGATATGAAATACATAACAACAGATCGAGTTACCTTGATTTATGAAATTCCATTAGCAGAAGTTGTTACAGATTTCTTTGATCAAATGAAAAGTAGAACCCAGGGTTATGCCTCAATGGAATATCATTTGATTGGCTACAGAAAAAATGACCTTGTTAGATTGGATGTTCTAATAAATTCAGAAAGAGCAGATCCATTAACTTCTATTGTTCATAAAGATAAGGCTTATGGAATTGGTAGAAGTTTAGTTGAGAAATTAAAAGAACTTATTCCAAAACAACAATTTAAAATACCTATTCAAGCATCAATCGGTAGCAGGATTATTGCAAGTGAAAGCATAAGTGCTTTGCGTAAAGATGTTTTATCTAAATGTTATGGAGGTGATATTTCTAGGAAAAAGAAACTTTTAAAGAAACAAGCCAAAGGTAAAAAGAGGATGAAGGCAATGGGTAAAGTTGAAGTCCCTCAAGAAGCTTTTATGGCAGTCTTGAAATTAAACCAGTAATTTCTTTTAATTTAAAATTTACAGCTATTTATTTTTAAAAGAATTGGGTATATTTCATTTGTATCTTTAAAAAAAGATTTTGGATATTAACTCATTTAATCGTGTCGGCGCAAATATCAGAAAAGCTGGATTTTTTATTGTACTTTTTTATCTTCTTGTTGTTTTAATAATCAAATTTTTGGAGGCCAATAATTTTTTTGGCTATTCATTTTCAATGTTAAGCAATGATATCTTTGCCCCTCCTTCTCTTAATCATTTTTGTGGCACAGATAGATTAGGAAGAGATGTTTGCTTAAGAACTTTGCAAGGATCATCATTAGCGATAGAAGTTGTATTCTTAGCTATTCTTTTTTCATTAAGTTTGGGTTTGCCATTGGGATTATTAAGTGGATATTTTGGTGGTTTTTTTGACAAATGCTTAACACTAATAATGGATACTATTTTTTCAATACCTGTAATTTTGCTTTCAGTTGTTGTGGCTTTTGTTTTGGGTAAGGGTATACTTAACGCGGCTTTGGCATTGTGTATTGTTTACTCTCCTCAATATTTTAGATTAATCAGAAATCAGACAATATTGGTTAAATCCGAAACTTATGTGGAGGCAGCTCAAGTTGCAGGAGCTGATGTTAAAAAAATTATTTTTAAATATATTCTCCCAAATGTAATAACACCATTGCCTATTCTGCTTACCCTCAATGCTGCAGATGCTGTTTTGGTATTAGGAAGTTTAGGATTTTTAGGCCTTGGCGTTCCTGCAGATGTCCCAGAGTGGGGAAGTGATTTAAATCTGGCTCTTGCCGCTTTACCTACAGGTATCTGGTGGACGGCTTTGTTCCCAGGTTTGGCAATGTTTTTTTTAGTTTTAGGTCTTTCTTTTGTAGGAGAGGACCTTGAAGAAATTTTTGATAGTCAAAATTCTGAATAAATTTAGTTATCTGTAATAGGATCAAGTTCTCCTTGATCATTCAACTTTGGATATTCTTTAGCTGATTTTTTATACACCGCAGCTAATTCTGGGTAACACCATTCAAAAAGTGTTTTTTGATATTCATCCATATTTAACCCTTCTCCATTAGAGGGCAATATACCTTTATTTTTTCTTTGGCGAACAGCTTCAAATAATAATATAGAAGCAGCAACTGAAACATTCAGAGATTGAACCATACCTCTCATAGGTATAAAAATTGATTGATCAACCATTGATATAAGTTCATTACTTAGTCCCCATTTTTCTGCTCCTAAAACAAAACATGTATTTTGAGAATAATCAAAATTTCTATAATCTACTGATTCACTATTAAGAGTTGTTCCATATAATTTAAAACCCTTATTCTTTAAATCAGATATTGCCGTGATAGTGTTTTCATGATTATTAAGTTTTACCCATTTTTGACTTCCTTGAGCAGTACTATTAAAAGTCTTAACGGCATTAGTTTTGCTAATAAAATTTGCTTCGAAAACTCCTGCCGCATCACATGTCCTTAATATCGCAGATAAATTATGTGGTTTATTGACATCCTCAACTAAAACAGTTAAGTTTTTCATTCTGCAATCTAAAACACTTTTGATTCGATCAAATCTTCTTGGCAAAATTGACATTTATAATTTTTCACACTTTTAAATTATATTCAAAAAATATTGATTACCTATTAAATCTCTTGGTTTATAATATTTTGGTAGTTTAAATTAACTCAATGGCATACATAGAATGGGACTATACAGTAATAACAAGTATGGTAGAAAAACAAGGGTGGGATTTGCCTGATCGTGAATCGGAAGAGTGGAATAAATTTAACGATGAATTAGGAGAAAAAATGAGAGGTGTTGGACTTATTTTTGAAAAATATTGTAAATTTACTCCTGATGTTGGAGAAGGAGTTCATCTTCTAGATGAATGATCATAAATAGTTTTAAACCATTGATGTATCCCTTAATCAATGGCTTATTAATTTATAAGATAATATAATTTCACTAAATTAGAACTGGCAATTATTAAGGCTTTATAAAGCTTGAACTCTAAAAAAAATTTTTTATTCCACAAAAAAGTTATTTAATTTCTATATTTGAATAAAAATATGAAAAATAAATTAACCTTTTTATTCGATGGTGGTTGTCCACTTTGTTTGAGAGAAACAAATTTTCTTAAAAAAAGAGATACCTTAAATCAAATTGCATTCATAGATATTAATAGTAAGGAGTATGATCAAAGCCTTTTTAAGGACATCTCATATTCAGAAGCTATGTCAAACTTGCATGGGATTATTGAGAATGGTGAAATTATTAGGGGACTAGATGTACTTGCATATTCTTATGAATTAGTTGGTTTAGGTTGGGTTTATTATCCCTTGAAGATTAAGCTCTTATCTCCATTATTGAGATTAGTTTACAGATATTGGGCAAAATATAGACTTCAAATTACAGGTAGATCTGATATTGAAAAACTTTGTACCTCACAATGTGAACAATAAATATGGAAAGTATCGACATAGACAGAATAATAGAAATGTGTTGGGAAGATAGAACACCCTTTGAAGCTATTGAGTATCAATTTGGTTTAAAAGAGGAAGATGCGATAAAAATTATGCGTCAAAATCTTAAACCCAAATCTTTCAAAGTCTGGAGAAAGAGAGTTTCGGGAAGAAATACAAAACATATGGCCCTTAAAGATTCAACTAGATTTAAATCTACTCATAAAAGAAAATTATAAATTTTGAAAAATCTTTCTATTAAAACTTGTCCTGTTTGCAATAGGCCTTTTGAGTGGCGTAAAAAATGGAAAAACTGTTGGGATGATGTTATCTACTGTTCAAAAAGATGCAGTAACAGGAAGTCGCAACGATGAAACAAATATCAATTATTTTCCCGAATCAACTTTTTAGAGAAAGCCCAATATTAAAAATAAATTGTGAAGTTTTGATTTTGGAAGACTCATTATTTTTTGGAAATGATAAATTTCATAAATTAATTAACCATAAAAATAAGTTAGTTTTTCATAGAGCATCTATGCTCGCTTATAAAAATTATTTAGAAATATCTGGTTTTAAAGTTTTATATATCGAAAACAAAAATAATGTTTCTACAGTTGACTACTTGTCGGAATTTATTAAAAATAAATATCAGAAAATAAATCTAATTGACCCTCATGATTTTTTAATAATGAAGAGGATTAATAATTTTGTTGAAAGTAATAATTTAGCTTTAAATATTTTGCCTTCTCCTATGTTTATGAGTAGTGAAGATTTAAAAGATTTATTTGCATCAAATGCAAAAAAACCCCTCATGGGGAGATTTTATGAGAATCAAAGAAAGAGCCAAAAGATATTAGTTAATCCTGATGATACACCTGAAGGTGGTAAATGGAGTTTCGATGAAATGAACAGAAAAAAATTACCAAAAAAAATTAATATACCCGATACACCTAAATTACAAAAAAATAAATTTGTAGTTAATGCAGAAAGGTCATTAGCCAATTTTGATATTGATTTTATTGGAGAAAGTAATAACTTTTTATATCCAACTAATTTTCAAGAGGCAGATGAATGGTTAAATGATTTTTTTAAACATAGATTTTTCTTATTTGGAGATTATGAAGATGCTATTTCTAAAGAAAATTCTTTTTTATGGCACAGTTTACTTTCTCCTCTTTTAAATAGCGGCTTATTAACTCCAGATGTTGTAGTAAATAAAGCATTACTTTTTGCAAAAAATCATAATGTTCCTATTAACTCTTTAGAGGGTTTTATTCGTCAAATTATTGGATGGAGAGAATTTATTTGCCTCGTCTATAAAAAGTACGGAACAAAGATGCGAAATAGTAATTTTTGGAATTTTGAAGATAAGCCAATTCCAAAGTCTTTTTATCAAGGAAATACAGGAATTGAACCAGTAGATGTTGTCATAAAAAATATTATTAAATTTGGGTATTGTCATCATATTGAGCGGCTAATGATTGTTGGTAACTTTATGCTTCTATGTAGAATTCACCCAAACCAAGTTTATAAATGGTTTATGGAAATGTTTATTGATTCCTATGATTGGGTTATGGTCCCAAATGTTTACGGAATGAGTCAGTTTAGTGATGGTGGTATCTTTTCAACAAAGCCATATATATCAAGCTCTAATTATGTAAAAAAAATGTCTAATTTTAAAAATGGCCCATGGTGTGAAATATGGGATGGCTTATTTTGGAAATTTATTAAAGATAATGAAAGCTTTTTTAGAAAGCAATATCGTCTGGCAATGTTAACGAGAAATCTCGATAAAATGTCAGAGGAAAAATTAAATAATCACTTAAAAACAGCCGATAAATTTTTAAGAGATATTCAATAAATTTAGAGTATTAACCTACAGTTGTCTTTGAAAAATTAAAAGAATATTATGTTATGAAGAAATATTAAGTACGGATGTTAACTTAGAAAAAAAAGATTTATCTAATGGAAATTGGAACACTTTTTTTAAAAAGTAATTTGACGGGAATTATCACTTTTTCTGAATTAGATTGGATAACTACCCATCAATCTAATTTCACTAGATTGGAGGAATCCATAGCAATTAAATTAGGCAGAATGCTTGATGCAGGATCTATCAATATTGGTTGCCGTTTAAAATCCTGAATAAGTTTTTATTTTAATAATGAAGTATCAAAAAGAGAAAAAAATATTTTTTCGGGAAAGAATACATTCTTTGAATATCTTTCTTTTTTTAGGATTTAACCTTTCACTTATTTCTATCTTAGGTTTTATTTGGTTTAATTCTGAAATTGAAAAAGTAGTTTAAATTTTTGTATATTAAAGTTATCTTTAAAAAATTAATTATATTTTGAGCATAGGATATTTACAAAGAAAGGCAGCTTGGGAAATTTTATTAAAAGTTAGTTCTGGTGATTTTTCTGATCATGCTCTTGAAAAGGTTTTAAAAAATTATCAATTTAATCCTCTTGATATAGCTTTTATTACGGAATTATCTTTTGGATGCATAAGGTATAGAAAATTTCTTGATCTTTGGACGGATCATACATCAAAAATTACTCATAAAAAGCAACCTCCAAAGTTAAGATGGCTTCTACATATAGGTTTATATCAACTATTGAAAATGGATAAAATTCCATTTCCTGCTGCTATTTCTACGACTGTAGAAGTAGCTAAAAAAACAGATTTAAATGGTTTAGCCGGAACTGTAAATGCGATATTGAGAAATGCATCAAGAAAATTAGAACAAAAAATCTTTCCGGAATTATCTTCTGATAGAAAAGAAAGAATTTCATATCTTGAATCATTTCCATTATGGCTTGTGAAGGATCTTTATAAATGGGTCGGCAATAGCGAGGGCGAAAATATCATTAAAGCATTTAATAAAAAACCATCAATTGATTTGAGAATTAACCAATTAAAAACTAATTTAGATAACTTTTTGAAAGTACTTCATGAAAATAAAATTGACGCTGAAATTATTAAAGATTTACATAATGGAATTACTTTAAAATCTAATCCAAGATCTATAAAAAATTTACCAGGATATAATGATGGACTTTGGACAATTCAAGATAGATCTTCTCAGTGGATAGCACCACTCTTAAATCCAAAAGAAGGTGACAAGATTTTAGATGCTTGTGCAGCACCAGGAAGTAAGTCTACCCACCTAGCAGAATTAACAAATGATAGTGCTGAAATCATTGCTGTAGATAGATCAGCAAAAAGATTGAAAATACTGCAATCAAATTTAGAAAGGTTAAATTTGCAATCTGTTAATACCCTTAAGGCTGATGCTACGAGTTTGATTGAATTAAATCCTATGTTTATATCTTATTTTGATAAGATTTTATTAGATGCTCCATGTTCAGGCATTGGCACTCTTTCCAGGAATCCAGATTCTAGATGGTCTTTGAGTAAAGAAAAAATAAAATCTTTAACTTTATTGCAGGAAAAACTTTTGGATAGTATTTTCCCTCTTTTGAAAAAAGATGGCACTTTAGTTTATTCAACTTGTACTATTTGTCCCGATGAAAATAATCTATTAATTGAACGATTTATTAAAAAAAATAAAACTTTAAAATTGGTTAGCCAAAAGCAAATTTTACCTAGCTTGGATTATCCTGGTGATGGATTTTACTCTGCAATAATTTCTTATAAATCTTAAAAATATAATTTATTTTTAAATTGGAATTTTATAAATTTCAGATATGAATTTCTTCCATAAATAAGCTGCATTACCACTAGATAATGTAGATTCCTTATTATCGTCGTAACCTATCCAGATCCCTGTTGTAAGGTTATCAATGGAACCAATAAACCAGAGATCTTTATTTCCATCAGATGTTCCTGTTTTCCCATAAATTTTCTTTCCTTTTATGGAGGCTGCTTTTGAAGTGCCTTCTTTTACAGATTTTTTAAGAAGTTTATTTATTTTCTTGTTTATTTTTAAATCTAATATTTTCTTGGAAATAGATTTGTTTTCCCAAATAGGCTTTTTTTTAAATGATTCTATTTTTTCTATGATTTCAGGGCTTTGAATCTTACCATTATTGTTTATTGCTGAATATGCATTTGTGATGTTTAAAAGATTATCTCCGTAGGAGCCAATAGCTAATGATGGGAATTCCTCAAACTCTTGCTTGTAACCTAGTCCAAATGAATTCGCTAAATTAATAATATTTTTTAAGCCGATTTTTTTTGTTATTGATATTGGAACGATATTTGATGAACTTTTAAATGATTCAATCAAAGATATTGAACCTCGATAGTCTTCTGAAAAATTTTTTGGGCAATAACTTTCCCAGCATGTTGGTAAGTCTTCAAATTTATCGCTTAATTTTATTCCCTCTATTAATGCAGCAGTATAAGGGATTATTTTAAAAGTAGAACCTAAAGGTCTTACAGATGAAATCACTCTATTGTATTCATTAATTGATGGATGTTTGCTGGTTATCATTGTCCTAATTAGTCCTGTGTTTGATTCGATAGATAACAGAGCAAATTCAAGTTCTTTAGGCCCAGCATATCTTGATATTTGTTGACCTTTTTCTTGCCAATCTTTGTTTATAGAAGATTTAATTCTTAAAAACTTATAATCATTGTTACTTCCGATTCTTTTATCTGTTTCCTGAAGAATAAAGTTAATTAGTAATTTATCATCTAAAAAATTTTCAGCTCTTTGATAATTTAATTTTATTTTTTCTTTAATAGCTTTATTCTTATTTGCAAGAGAAATATATCCATCAAAATACATTGATTCAAGAACTTTATTTCTATTTTTAATAGCTAGTTCTAAATTTTGATAAGGTGAATAAATTGATGGAGCTGGAGCTAATCCTGCAATTAATGCGATCTCTGATAATGTCAATTCTTCTATAAATTTTCCAAAATAAACCTGGGCAGCCTCGTTTATCCCATATGCTCCTGATCCTAGATAAATATTATTTAAATATATTTTTAAAATTTGATTTTTGTTATATCTAAATTCAAGTATGAGTGATATAAATATTTCTTTGATTTTTCTTTGAAAACTTAAATCATTATTTAGAAAAAGTAATCTAGCAACTTGTTGTGTAATCGTACTTCCTCCCTCTCTAACATAACCACTTCTAATATTTTGAATAAGGGCACGTGAAATACTTTTAAAATCTATTCCATTATGTTTATAAAATCTTTTATCCTCAGAAGATAGAAAAGAATGTTTAAGAAAAAATGGAATTTTATGATGACTATTATCTATTTCAAATTTGCGGCTTAATTTGCTTAGTATATTATTATCAGAAGATGATATTACATAAGAATATTTGGTTCCCCGAGACTTTTTATTATTAGATACGTCAAATTTTAAGGTACTAAATATTAGACTAAAAAAATAAAAAGATATTCCAGAAAAAATTAATATTGGAATTATTAAAACAAAAGATTTGAATTTAATCTTTTGCACCTTAAGCAACTAAAAAACTATGTCCTATCGCTAAAGCTGTAACTAACATTCCAGTTATAAGGAACGGTTGGGCACTTGCTTGATATTTGACATCAAACTTTAGAGGATCTCTTAGTAACCACATATCTTGAAATGTAATTTGTGGAATTATCAATAAAACCAAAATTACTGAGGCTAAATGTTGACCGATAATGACTAATACTACAACCATTGCTAATTGAAAAATGTCAATCAGTCCTGCACTTATTCTGCTTGCATTTTTAATTCCAAATACTACTGGTAGAGAATTTAAGCCTAGCTTTGAGTCTCCTTCAACACTTTTGAAATCATTAATAACAGCAATTCCAAGTCCTGAGAGGCTATAAGCAAGTGTTAGTATCGACGTCACGATAGTTAATTTGCCAAACAAGGCTTGTCCTGCCCACCAAGGTAAAGCTATATAAGATGCTCCTAATGCATAATTTCCAAGCCAACCATTCTGTTTTAATTTGAGTGGTGGAGCAGAATATATATAACTAACAAAGGAACCTCCTAATGCCAAAAGTAAGACGGAGGGGAAGCTGTGCTTAGCATATAAATCTAATAAAAAAGCAACTATTAAACCAGCTATAAGTAATACCCAGATTTGTATTTTTACATCTTTAATTGAAATTTTCCCAGAAGGAATTGGTCTATTTGGTTCATTAATTGCATCAATTTCTTTATCAAAAAAATCATTTATGGTTTGGGTATAACCAGCCAGAAGTGGTCCGCTCATCAACATACAGGCTAATGAAGCTAAAACATTACTATATGTCCATTCAAAATTCCCACTTGCAGCTGCTCCACAAATAACTCCCCATATCAAAGGTATCCACGTTATAGGTTTCATTAACTGTATACGGAGTTTCCATATACTTGATGTTTCAGAGGCACCCTTAATTCCTAATAGTTGTTTTGGATCATTCACTTTACTCTTTAACCTTTCTCAATTTCTTCTGGGAAAAACCAATTTTGCTCACCATTCTGAAATTTTGCGGTGATGCCAATACTTCTGCCGTCTGTCATTTTATAGCCTGTTATTACGGCTTTAGGATTCGCGGATATTTGATCGATTAATTTAGCTGGTAGTCTATCTTTTACTTTGTTAATGTTAATTTTGATTTTACTACCGATTTTGGGTAATAATTTTGTTTCAGCCATAAGAGGTAAAATGGAAGCTATTATGCAAGATTAACAGCATTTGGACAATTTTTACTAAAATGGTAGCTCTTCGTTTAATTCCTTGTTTAGATGTCGCCCATGGCAGAGTGGTTAAAGGCGTAAATTTTGTTAACTTGAGAGACTCAGGCGATCCTGTTGAATTGGCTTGTAGGTATTCTGATGAGGGCGCAGATGAATTAGTATTCTTAGATATTAGAGCTAGTGTAGAAAATAGAAATACATTAGTTGACCTTGTCTCAAGGACCGCAAAATCAGTAAAAATCCCATTTACAGTAGGTGGTGGAATAGATTCTGTTTCTTCAATTAATGATCTTTTAAGAGCTGGCGCGGACAAAGTGAGTTTGAATTCCTCAGCCGTAAGAAATCCCGATTTAATTTCTGAAAGTTCTAGAGAATTTGGTAATCAATGTATCGTGATAGCAATTGATGCTAAAAGAAAAGTTAATAAGACTGATGAATGGGAGGTATATGTAAAAGGAGGGAGAGAAAATACTGGAATAGATGTATTAAGTTGGGCAAAGAAAGTTGAGGAGTTAGGCGCAGGGGAAATTTTGCTTACTTCAATGGATGGTGATGGCACGCAGAGTGGATATGATTTACATCTGACTAAATCTGTTGCCAATATTGTTAACATCCCATTGATTGCTTCTGGAGGAGCTGGTTCTTTAGAAGATATCTATGATGTTTTCAATGAGGGCAGGGCATCTGCCGCACTTTTAGCATCATTACTTCATGATAAGAAACTGACTTTAAAAGAAATAAAAACTTTTCTACTTGAAAAAAAACTTCCAATTAGACCATATGAATAAAAAATTAATTTAATCCCCAAAAGAAATAAGTTTAAAATTTAAAAATGAAATTCACAAAAACTATCGAAGTCAAAAATATATTTAATAAAATTTCTTATAAATATGACTTTTTAAATAATTTATTAAGTTTTGGACTGCACAGATTATGGAAAAGGAAATTAGTTAATTTATTGGAACCTCTAAATGGTGAAGATTGGGCTGATTTGTGCTGTGGAACCGGAGATTTGGCATTCTTAATTTCTGAGAGAGTTAGTCCAATGGGCTCAATTACTGGAATTGACAGTGCAGATGACATCTTAAATATTGCAAAGAAAAAATCAGAGCTAAAAAAAAATAAATTTATTAAGTGGGAAATTCAAGATGTATTGGAAATTAATGATTATTCAAGAAATTTTGATGGGATTTGCATGTCATATGGACTAAGAAACTTGAATAATGTTGAAGAAGGAATAAAAAAAGTTTTCTATCTTTTGAAAGATAAAGGAAGGGCGGGATTTTTGGATTTTAATCACTCAACAAAAAGTTCTTTATCAAATATTTTTCAGAAAATTTATTTGAGATATATTGTAGTAACCATTTCGCGTCTTTTTAATTTAGGTCCAGAGTACGCATATATTGAAAAAAGTATAAGAAATTTTCCTAAGAAAAATGAGCTTATAAATATTGCTAAGGAAGTTGGATTTAAAAAAGCTGAATATAGGACAATTTTGGGGGGACAAATGGGAATACTAATTTTAACTAAATAAAGAATCTAGTTATTTATTTTTCTCCAACAAAAAGAACACTTGCCCCATCTTTTGATTTCGCCCTCAGGAGTAGGAGAATTACAGAGAGTACAAATGATCATATTATTTTGATAGATTCTGCTTGGATGCTTTGCCCAAACTATCTTTGCATTAGTAGCTTTGATATTTTTATTTTTAATTTCATAATTTTGTATTATTTTTATTTCATTTAAATTTATTCCAATTTTCTCTATTCTCTCTTTTAATTTATGTTTGTTATAGATTAAAGCTTGACGCCACTGTGGATGATTTACTGCAATAGTAAGTATTTTCTTTTCAATATTTAATGGTTTGCATTCTTGAAATAGTTCCAAACCGATTAATTTCTTCCAGTTTTCGTTAATTTTAGAAAGCTTATCTAAGTCTTCCCATGATTTTTTGAAATTATCAAGACAATTTTTTAATGGATGTGGATTCCTTTTATTCACTATTAGCAAATACTTATTGTCCAATTTGTAAAAATTTACTGATTAAGATTAAAGTTAATCTAAACTTAAAAAAGATGCTCGTTTTTTAATAAAGAATTTGTGAAAGTTATTGGATCTGCAGCTAAGACAGTTTTTTATTTAAAAAAAATTCAGGGTCAATATCCAAGCTGGAGACTTCTTTACAAAATCAAATGTAAAAGTACTGAAAATGAGTTAACAAACATTCTTGGATATTCTGAAATAAAGAAAAACAAGCCAGTAGCGATAATCGCAAGAGAACAGTTCTCAGGGTGTGGACAAAACTCAAAAACTTGGGTTTCTCCAAATGGCGGGATTTGGTTAAGTGCCGCTTACCCAATATTTTCAAAAGAATTTGCAAGTCAAATATTTAATTTGTCTTTAGGTATTAAGTTATGTGAAATGCTTAGAGAAGAGAATATAAATGTTTGTTTGAAATGGCCAAATGATATTTTTTTTGGTTCAAAAAAGTTGATTGGATTTTTACCAAGGGTGATAACAAGAGGCAAAGAAATTATCTATGTAAGAGTAGGACTTGGCATGAATATTTTAAATTACACTCCATCAGAGGGTATTTCATTATCAAAAGTACTTCAAACTAAGAATATTAATCAACATTATTGGACAGCTAAAGTTCTTAAAGCTTTTTATGATTCAATTGAATCTAATAAGAAGAAAGAATATGTGATTAAATCTGCAAATAAGTTTCTTACTAAAAGTTTTTTACCTAGTGGTTATTGTCCTCATATATGGAAAATTAAAGATATTGATTCCAATGGCAATTTAAGAATTGAAAATGAAACTGAACTGAAGGTTATTAGAAGGTTTTGAATTTAATTTACTTTTAATTCAACTATTCTTCCATCCTTAAATTTGGCAATTTTTTTTGCGCGATTTGCTACTTCATCTTCATGAGTAACTAAAACTATAGTTATTCCAGATTCATGGAGCTTGTCAAAAAGATCTAATACATCTTCAGTGGTTTTTGAATCTAGTGCTCCAGTAGGTTCGTCTGCCAACAAAATTGCAGGTTTATTGATAATAGCCCTCGCAATAGCAACTCTTTGTTGTTGACCTCCGGATAATTGGTTTGGACGATTATTCATCCTTTCTGAAAGGCCAACTTTTTTTAAGGCAGTCTTGCCTCGCTCTAATCTTTGTTCAGGATCAATACCAGCATAAATCATAGGCAAAGTTACGTTTTCAAGTGCAGTGGCGTCTGATAGAAGATGAAATTGTTGAAAAACGAAGCCTAATTTTTGGTTACGTATTTCCGCGAGCTCATCATCAGATAAATTCTCAACAGGAATTCCATTTAATTTATAAATACCTTCAGATGGTCTATCTAAACATCCAATAATATTCATAGCTGTACTTTTACCTGAGCCACTAGCTCCCATTACAGCTAAATAATCACCTTTATAAATTTCTAAGTTTATGCTGTCTAAGGCTTTAACGGTTAGATCCTCTTTCCCATATGTTTTAGATATATTTTCTAAACTCGCGACTTTCTTAGACATTTTTTAAATAATTCTTCTAGGAAATATTGTTTGCTGTAGCAATAATATCTTGTAAGAAAGGAGTTTCTGAAACTGCTGTATTAGCTAATTTAAAAAGAGGATTGGACAGGATTCCTCCAAGAGCAGTTACTGCGACACAAGTATAAAGTGCAATCCTCAAGGGTGGTAATCCTACAATTCCCCAATTAATTTCAGGATATGATTTGACTATTTCAGAAGCTTCCTGTGGTTCTTTAACTACCATCATTTTTATCACTGAAATGTAGTAATAAATAGATATTACTGAAGTTACTAATCCAACTATTACTAATAGATATTGATGATTTTCCCAACCTGCAAAGAACAAGTATATCTTTCCAAAAAATCCTAACATTGGAGGTAAACCTCCAAGAGATAGAAGGCAAAGGCTTAATCCTAATGTAATGAGAGGATCTTTTTGGTAAAGTCCTGAGTAATCGAGAATTCTGTCAGAACCAGTTCTTAGTGAGAAAAGTATTACACAAGAAAATGCACCTAAATTCATAAACAAATATGCAGCCAAATATAAAACAGCTGCTGATAAACCATCTTGTGTGCCAGATACTATTCCAATCATTACGAATCCGGCTTGTCCAATAGAACTGTAAGCTAGCATCCTTTTCATTGAGGTTTGAGCTAGAGCTACAATATTTCCTAGAGCCATGCTCAATATGGCCAAAATGGTAAATAAAAGTTTCCATTCTTCGTTAAAAGAAGAGAAAGTCGTGATTAATATTCTTATTGCAAATGCAAAGCCCGCTGTTTTTGAACCGACAGATAAAAAAGCCACTACAGGTGTAGGTGAACCCTCATATACATCAGGAGTCCATTGATGAAAGGGAACAGCCGCAATTTTAAATGCAACTGTTGATAAGACAAATACAAGAGCTAGTGATGTAATAAAGGATGGCTTATTGATAATCTCTAAGCCTATTGTCGCTAAGTTTGTTGAACCACTTAACCCATAAAGAAAAGAGGATCCATACAAATAGACAGCAGCAGCCGCTGATCCAACAAGGAGGTATTTTAAGGCCGCTTCTGAACTTCTTGGATCTCTCTTGAGGTAACCAGAAAGTAAGTAACTTGCTACAGATAAAGTTTCCAGAGATATAAATACGCTAATAAGGTCAGTAGATCCACACAAAAGCATTGCTCCAAGGGTGGCCGAAAGAACTATCGCGGCAAACTCGCCAATTGGGCTACCACTTTGTTCTGTGTATCGCCAACTTATAAGTAAAGATACTAATGTTGATAAAGAAATTATTGCTCTAAATGCGATTGCCAAATTATCTGAATTAAAGGACCCAAGAAATGCGCTTTCTACCGGATTACTCCATTGCAATGCCAAACTAATAAGAGAGCTGCCAATTGATAAATAACAAATTATTGGGGCCCATTTTGATGCAGTTTTTTCTCCAGCTAAATCTACAAGAAGTGTTCCAACGATACCTAATAAAATAAAAGCCTCTGGAATAATGGCTTGAGCATTTAAATTAATTGTAAAGATTTCGTTGGGCACTTTATTAAATTGGATTAAATTAGATGTTTGATTGTAAGGGTCTAAGAGTTAATCTTAACTTGATTATAATTTGTGGGTATGATTTTTGAAATTTTAAGAAGAAATTACTTGAAAAAGCTTCAAATAATCATAATATGCCCTAACTGAACAAAAACACCAATTTTTGAAATAAACCTTGGATCACACACTTGTTATTGTTGAAAGTCCCACCAAAGCAAAAACCATAAGAAAGTTTTTGCCTTCTAATTATGAAGTTCTCGCTTCAATGGGACACGTAAGAGATCTTCCAAAAGGAGCTGCTGAAATACCTGCTGCGGTTAAAAAGGAAAAATGGTCAAGGATAGGAGTTAATACAACAGAAGATTTTGAACCACTTTATATAGTCCCAAAAGATAAGAAAAAGGTTGTTAAAGAGTTAAAAGATGCAATGAAAGGTGCGACCCAGCTATTACTAGCAACTGATGAAGATAGAGAGGGAGAGAGTATTAGCTGGCATCTCCTGCAAATACTTAAGCCTAAAATACCAACTAAGAGAATGGTTTTTCATGAAATTACTAAAAAGGCAATTAATAAAGCTTTAGATCAAACAAGAGAAATTGATATGGAACTTGTTCAGGCTCAAGAAACAAGAAGAATCTTGGACAGGCTTTTTGGATATGAATTATCTCCTTTACTTTGGAAGAAGGTAGCCCCCCGATTATCCGCTGGTCGTGTTCAATCAGTTTCTGTAAGACTTCTTGTTAGGAGAGAGAGAGAAAGAAGATCCTTCAAAAAAGCTAGTTACTGGGGGATTAAAGCTTCCCTAGTAAAAGATAATATTACTTTCGAAACTAAATTATACAGTTTGAACGGTCAAAGAATTTCTAATGGTTCCGATTTCGATGAACAGACCGGCAAATTAAAACATGGAAATAAATCTCTAATTATTGGAGAAGAAAAAGTAAATGACTTATTGAAGATTTTTTCCTCTGAGGATTGGTTAGTCTCAAAAATTGAAAAAAAACCAACTACTCGTAAGCCAGTGCCTCCATTTACAACTAGTACATTGCAACAAGAAGCAAACAGGAAGCTTCGTTTGTCTGCAAGAGAAACAATGAGATGTGCCCAAGGGCTATATGAGAGAGGTTTCATAACATATATGAGGACTGATTCGGTTCATCTTTCCGAACAAGCTACAAAAGCTGCCAGAGAATGTGTCAGCTCTATGTATGGAAAAGAATATTTATCTAACTCACCAAGAAAATTTAATTCAACTGCAAGAAATGCTCAAGAAGCACACGAAGCAATTAGGCCTGCAGGTGAGGTATTTAAAACACCAAAGGAAACTAATCTAACTGGTAGAGACTTATCTCTTTACGATTTAATTTGGAAAAGAACCGTAGCAAGTCAAATGGCGGAAGCTAGGATAACAATGATCAATGCTGAAATTAGTGTGGGGGATGGTTTATTTAAATCGAGTGGAAAAAGTATTGATTTCCCAGGATTCTTCAGAGCTTATGTCGAGGGAAGTGATGACCCAAGTTCATCCCTTGAACAACAAGAAATTATTCTCCCAAACTTAGCTACCGGAACATGTCTTGAAGTTACTAATAAGGAATCTACTTTTCATGAAACAAAACCGCCCGCAAGATATACAGAGGCTGCATTAGTTAAAGTTCTTGAAAAAGAAGGGATTGGAAGACCATCTACCTATGCAAGCATTATTGGGACAATTGTAGATAGAGGTTATGCAAATATATCTTCCAATACTTTGGCTCCAACGTTTACTGCTTTTGCGGTTACCGCACTATTAGAAGAACATTTTCCTGATTTGGTTGATACTACTTTTACTGCAAAAATGGAATCTTCATTGGATGAAATATCTTCAGGTAATCTTGAGTGGTTACCATATCTTGAGACTTTTTATAAAGGTAAAAATGGTCTTGAGATAAAAGTTCAGAAAACAGAGGGTGATATTGATGGTAAGGCTTATAGGCAAGTTGATTTTGAAGACCTTCCCTGCGTAGTCAGAATAGGCTCCAATGGACCATGGCTTGAAGGTACAAAAATTGATGAATCTGGAAACGAAATTCAGGCTAAAGGTAATCTTCCAATGGATATTACTCCTGGAGATTTAGATAAAAAGCAAGTTGATCAAATTTTAAGTGGCCCATCAGATCTTGGAACTGATCCAAAAACTGGGGAAAAAGTCTTTTTAAGATTTGGGCCTTATGGACCTTACGTACAATTGGGAAATAATGATCAAGATAAAGCTAAACCAAGAAGAGCTTCATTACCCAAAGAATTGAAAACTGATGATCTAACTCTAGATGAGGCTCTTACACTGTTAAGTTTGCCTAGATTATTAGGAGCTCATCCTGAAGGCGGTGTTGTTGAGGCTGATAGAGGAAGATTTGGCCCTTACATTAAATGGACTAAAAATGAAAATGAATCTGAAAACAGATCATTAAAAAAAGAGGATGATGTTTTCAAGGTTAATTTAAAACGAGCATTAGAAATCCTTGCGATGCCAAAAATGGGTAGAGGTGGTCAAGAGGTACTCAAAGATTTTGGAAAGCCAAAAGAATTCAAAGAAAAAATTCAAATATTAAATGGAAGATATGGGGTCTATTTAAAATATGGCAAAACTAATGTTTCTCTTGCAAAAGATACTGATTTAGAAAAATTCACAATAGATGATGCTTTATCTCTTTTAGAAGAAAAACTTAAAGATAAAAAAGGCTCTATTTTAAAAAAAACAAAGATGAATAATAAAAAAACTACAAGGAAAAAGAAAAGTTAGAAAAAAGTATGATTTTAAAAAAAAAAGAATTTTTTTTATTAATTTTTTTAATTTTTTTGCAATCATGCTCTGGAGGGAGGGTTGGAAATTTTCTTGAAAGTAGTTTTAATGATCTAGAAAAAACAAGCCAAAATGAAGATTTACAAAATAATTTAGTTAATAAAAAAATTCTAGAAAAACAAAACAAAGAAATTGATGATAAAAAAAATAAACAAATTAAAAAGATAGAAAAGCAAAAAAATGTTCTTGGAAATAAAAAGGAAGCAAATTTAGAAAAACAAAACAAAGAAATTGATGATAAAAAAAATAAACAAATTAAAAAGGTAGAAAAGCAAAAAAATGTTCTTGGAAATAAAAAGCAAGCAAATTTAGAAAAAGAAAATAAAGAAATTAATGGTATAAAAAATAAAAAACTTAAGAAGTCAACAAAAAAAAGAAATATTGATCTTCAATCTTACAAAATAATATTCATTTTAAAAGATGTAGATCCAAAAGACCCTACTGAAGAGTTAAGTTCCATATTAAGTAATTCTGAGGTAAATTTTGAAATAGAAAAGATTGAACGTATCTTAGATTCAAAAAATAAAAATATGAATAATAATTAATTAAAAATATTCAACAAAAAAATGAAAATAACAACAAAAAATGAAGCATTAAATATTGTCGAAACCTCGTATTTAGCATCTCTTTCGTCTTTATTATGGGTTGCATTATATTATTTACCAATTGGGGGAGCCTTATTAAGGTTGATTTTACCCCTCCCAATGATCCTGCTGCACTTGAGAAGGGGAACTAAAACTGCATTGGAAGGACTCCTAATACAATTTCTACTTTTATTCATAATCATGGGTCCTGTTAGAGGAACTTTATTTTTATTTCCTTATGGAATCTTGGCTCTTTGGTTGGGTTGGTGTTGGTTTAGAGAAAAAAGTTGGAGATTTAGTTTAACTATAGGAGTTATTATTGGAACCCTTGGCTTTTTATTCCGAGTAATAGCATTATCTACGTTGGTTGGGGATAATCTTTGGGTGTTAATTACTAGAGCAAGTTATGGTCTACTAGAAAAGTGCATTGGATTATTAAATCTATCTTTTTCACCCTCAATATTAAGTATCCAATTGGGTGCAATTTTTTTAATAATTTTTCAAGAAATAGTTTATGTTTTGACGGTACATATAGTTGCATATTCTTTGTTTCCAAGATTTAAATTAAATATCCCAGCTCCTCCAAGATTATTAAGTGCCTTAGTTGATTTGAATAATTGAAAAAAGTAAACATGTATAGTGCAGAATTAGGTATAAATTTTTTTGGTAATGAATCCAATGAAAAAAGGCAACTTAACAAGATAGAAATACTGAAAAAGAATATTAAAAATTTAAAAATATTTCTTATAATTGCTGGTACTGATACATCACAAATTCCAGGAATTTCCGCAGCAGGTATTAATGCAAAATCAAGGAAAAAAACTGCGCTCGCAGATGCCGAATTTTTGCTTGAGGGTGCTTCAAAAGATCATAAATATAAATTGCCTCTTCTCAATGCAGGAGTAACTCCGGCCCTAATCAGTCATGTTTGTTCAAAGCTTATAAATATTTATCCAGTGATTGTTCCTTTGGGAATAGGAGCAAAGCCTTATTTTAATCATTTGGTTGTAGAAGATATAAATTTGGGGCCATCAAATTGTCTTACTACTGGTAAAGCGATGACTAAAGAGAGAGTTTTAAATCTCTATGAAAAAGGTCTTGCAATAGGAAAATCCCTAAAACAACCAGTTTTAATTTCTGAATCTGTACCGGGGGGCACTACAACTGCTCAGGCAGTAATGGAAGCTTTTGGTTTGCAGGTATCTAATTTAGTAGGGAGTAGTTTATTTAAAGCTCCAAGAGAACTAAAAAGACAAGTAGTTAAAAGAGGACTTCTCAATTCAAATTTCAAGGCTGATTTCGACTCTTTTGATGTTATCGCGGCGGTAGGTGATCCTTTCCAAGCTTTCTCAATGGGTCTACTAATTGGTGCCAGGTTAGCAAAACAACCTGTAATATTGTCAGGAGGAAGTCAGATGTTAGCGGTTATTTTGCTTGTATTAGAATTTTTAGAAGAAAAAAATAAAGATGAATTTATTGAAGATGTTTTTATTGCGACAACTGGGTGGCTTTTGAAAGATAATTCTCTAAATGATTTAGTAAATCTAATTAATGAAAAATATGATGTCAAATTATTAGGTTTAGCCAGTCCTTTAAATTTCAAATCTTCAAAATACAAAGAATTGAGGGATTATGAATTAGGTCATGTAAAAGAAGGTGTTGGTGCTGGTGGAATATCATTGCTTGCCTTTTTAGATGGATTTAAAAATGAAGAAATAGTTTCATTGTGTCAACTAAATCTGGAAATGATGAAGAGCTTAGGTCAAATTTCTTTAGAGAAGGATTGTTGAATGTTCTCAAAATTTGCAACCAGAAGAGAATTTTTAAATTGTGGTAAGCTTTCGCTTTTATTATTCTTAAACTCTTGCAGTAATATACCAAATAAAGTAAAAATTACATTACAAAATTCTTTTTATCCAGAATCTTTTATAGATACGATTCCAAAAGATTGGAAGCAGGAAAAAATCAATTTTGAAAATATTCGGCTACAAAAAAATAGAAATACAATTTTCAATTCTGACTTTACTTTAATAAATGATGGATGGATTTCTAGTATAGATTTTTCAGAATTTGAAAAAATAAATGAATATTCACTGTTCGAAAATTTGGATAATAGATCGATAGATTTTTTGGGAAGCTTTAATCAAATTCAGAGGAGTAAATTATTTCCTATTGGCGTAGTACCCTATACAATTATCATTAAAAATAATAAAGAATTAACAAGTTCAGCCAGAATATCTTGGGATTTTCTTCTTTCTAAAAAATTAACTGGGAAAATTATTTTTCCAAAAAGTCCCAGAATAATATTATCAATTGCTCAAAAAATTAATTCATCTAATTCTTTAAAAAAGCTCAAAAACCAAGCACTGTTATTTGATGATAAAAATATGCTCAATTGGTTGATCAATTCTGATGCTATTGTCGCAATAGTTCCTTATAGTCTTTGTTCAAAATATTTAAAAATAGATCCAAGGCTTTCTTTAGTTTTCCCAAGCCAAGGCGTACCTTTGATGTGGCATTTTCTACTTAGTCGATCAAATCTAAATAATGCAATATTAATTAAATGGATTAAATCTTTAGAAAATAAATCAATAGTAGATAAATTAGTAAGCCAGGGTTGGTATCTTCCATTCAATAGTGATTATTTGCAAAGTAAATATAAATCTGAAATGCTCCCCATCTCAGGACCTTCTGAGAAATGTTGGGAACATAGTTGGTCTTTCCCTGCCTTGACAAATGAACAAAAAATTAATCTTAAAAATATCTGGAATGAGTCCTTATCCCCATAATCTTTTTGTAGGATTTTCATTTAATAAGTTATGAGTTTCCTTTAATAAATTTGGTATATCTAATTTACTAGGACATTTAGGAACACATTCATTACATTCTTGACAAAATGAGGAATTTTTTTCTTCCCACCAGTGGCCGGCTTTTCCTATTAAATTGTATCTTTCTTTTGAAAACTCTAATTGGCCATAACCAATAGATATATTTCTTAAACGAAGTATTTCTGGAATAGGCACTTCATTTGGACATGGAAGACAAGATCTACATTGTTCACATTTGGTTGAGTTTAATCTTTCATTAGAAACTTCCTTAATTTTATTTAGGGCGCTTTTTTCAAGTTTTGTAAGCTTCTCGAATGAGTTTCTAAGTTTATGCGCAAATTCAAAATCTTTTTTGTTTGTCGCCCCCAAAGATAAAGTTGTAATGCCTTTTGCCAGCAGAAATCGATACGCTAACTCTAATGGATGAAAAGGCTTAGAGGCCTCTATCAAAATATCACTTGGAGAATACAATTTACCGCCTTTATCCGCAGGTGATATTGCTAAAACTCCCATACCTTTTTTTATGGCTTTCTCTGCTAGAGCAATCTTAGATTGATCTAAATAATGTAAATGAAGACTACAAAAAGTAAAAACTTCACAGTTAATTGCATCTTTAATTAGTGAATAACTTCCGTGAGAACTAAAACCAACTTGATCAACTAGTTCCTTCTCAAGTATCCAAGATATGAATTTCTTACCATCTCCAGCAATAACCCAATCTAGATGTTGTTTTAAGTTGAGTCCGTGAATTGCAAGATTATTAATTTTCTCGCGATTTAAATTTTTAAGAGACTTTTTAAAATTATTTTTTAAAAAGTCAAAATCACCCTTTGGTAAAACTTTGGAAGTAATCACCCAATTTTTTTCTTTTATATTCTCTTCTATTGCTAATTTTTTTATTGAATTTCCAATAAGTGATTCAGCATTACCATAAGAGGGTGCTGTTTCTATATGGTTAATTCCTACATAATATGCATCTTTTATTATGCTATACATTTTGTCGAGACTTTCAGTTGCTCGCATTGTCCCTAAAGTGAATAAGCTCACTTTCGCCCCTCTACCAAATGATCTTTTTTGTGAATTAATAATCATCTAAATATGATCAATTTCTTTTTATTTAACCTTTAATTTATTTATAGTTGAAAATCATTTAAAGTAAATTAAAGTAAATACAAAATTTTGCAAAATATTTTTTCTTAAATCTATGTTTACAGGAATAATTCAATCAGTTGGAAAACTAAGACAAGAAAAAAATATTTTAGAAATTGAAATTCTAGATAATTTATTTGATATGGAAATCGGCGACAGCATAGCTGTTGATGGAATTTGTTTGACAGTTAAAGAGATTTTTCAAAATAAATTTACTGTTGATGTTAGTGAGGAGACATTAAAAAAAACAACTTTAGGAGTAAAGTCGAACCTCAATCAGATTGTTAATTTGGAACCCGCTCTTAGGGTGTCTGACCGTCTAGGAGGGCATATTGTCAGCGGACATGTTGATGGCCTTGGAACAGTTGAGAAT
The DNA here is from genome assembly GCA_003278855.1 of Prochlorococcus sp. AG-347-M23. GTDB lineage: Bacteria > Cyanobacteriota > Cyanobacteriia > PCC-6307 > Cyanobiaceae > Prochlorococcus_A. Next base: position 40,810 of record QCCU01000001.1, read on the forward strand.
ATAGAAAAATTAGAGAAATCTTGGCTCTTATCAATAAAGTGGAAAAATAATAATTTTTCAAAATATGTAGTTAATAAAGGGAGTATTTGTGTAAATGGTATAAGTCTTACGATTGCAAAATATGAGCAGGAAGGAGAAATATTTACTATTGCGATAATTCCTCATACTTGGCATAACACAAATCTGAATAAATTAAATATCGGTGACAGCGTAAATCTTGAGGCAGATGCACTAATTAAATATGTAGAGAAATTACTTTTATTTAATAAAAATAGTAATCAAGATTTATCTGCAAATAATATTTCTTCCGAGTGGCTTAAAGAAAACGGTTGGTAAATTATATTTTTTTAATTTAATGGAATCAGATAAATTGTTTTTGACTCTTTTTTAAGATAGATTTTAAATTCCTGACCAGGTTCTAGACCTAATTTTTTGGTGTAGGCATGACCAATTAAGAGGTTCCCATTGCCATGAACTTTAGTTTTGAATTCTGTCTGCCTGCCTCTTGAAGCTCTATTACCATTTTTTCCCAAACGACCATTTCCTATTTTGTAACCCTTAGCTTCTATAAGCGCCCTATAAAAACTTTTTCTTAAGATTCTTCCACTTGGACCCACGTACCCACAACCTTTTGCTATCTCATCTTCAGATTTTTTACTTAATAACTTTGCTTTTTCAAGAAGTTCTTTTCCTTCTAGCATTATCTGACAAAATCATAATTATATATTCTTACTAAAAAGGAGAACCGTGGCAATATAAATTAATAAAAAATATATTTAATTTTTGAAATTTAGTTTTTTATAAAAGATACAAAATAATAAATAAAACAACCCATATTCCATCTACAAAATGCCAGTACAATTCAACAGCTTCCAATGGGAACATATTTTGACTAGTTAATCTTCCGCCATTAATTCTCGATTGCCAAGCAATAATTAAAATCATTAAAGTGCCTAAAGTGACATGTAATCCATGAAAACCAGTAAGAGCATAAAAAGTACTTGCAAATAAATTATCTGTTAATCCAAAAGGTAAATGAAAATATTCAAATAATTGACATATTAAAAATATAATTCCAAGAAAAGCAGTAAAAAATAACCATTTTTGGGAATCTGAGTTTTTATCTTTTAAAAGTGCTTTGCCTGCTTTATGGAAAGTTGCACTACTAACAAGTAACAAAATTGTATTGAGAGTAGGTATTGGTAGTTCTAATTCATAAATAGCACCATCTGGTAATGGATTTACTGCTTTATAAGTTAAATAAGCTGCAAAGAATCCAGCAAAAGTCATTCCGTCCGCAATTAAGAAAGTTATAAGACCAAACATTCTGAAGTCTTCATGTGTTTCATTTACTTGAGAATTATTTTTTTGAATTTCTTTTGAGCTATCTAGTGTTGTCATATGTTTTTATTTTTGTTTAGAAATTTTTTTTCCATAACCATATGGTTCTTCAACTAATGGAGCTTCTCCTTCCCAATTTTCAACTGGAGGTGGAGAAGATGTTAACCATTCAGGGGTAAGAGCATTCCAAGGATTATCTCCAGCATTTTTTCCATTTCTCACACTAAGGAATACGTTAATTAAAAAAGGAATTGTACTTATAGCCATCAAAAGAGCCCCAAGGCTACTAATTTGATTAACGAACTGGAATTGAGGATCATATTCTGCAACTCTTCTTGGCATTCCATTTAAACCAAGCCAATGTTGAGGGGCAAAGCACAAGTTAAATCCAATAAAAGTAATGATAAAGTGTAAAATTCCTAATTTTTCATTGAGCATTTTCCCAGTTACTTTGGGGAACCAATGATAAATTGAAGAGAAAATAATAAAAACAGTCCCTCCATAAACTATGTAATGAAAATGGGCTACAACGAAATAGGTATCATGTACGTGAATATCGAAAGGTACCTGTGCCAAAGCAACTCCTGTAATACCTCCAAAAACAAAATTTATAATAAATCCGCAAGAGAATAACATTGCACTATTGATGGAAATTTTACCTCCCCATAATGTTGCAACCCAATTGAAAAATTTTATACCTGTCGGAACAGCAATAAATGCTGTGGCGATAGTAAAAAATAATCTCATCCAAGGGGGCGTTCCACTCGTAAACATGTGATGCGCCCAAACAACTAAACCTAAAACTACTATCCCCATTATTGAAAAAACCATTGTTGTATATCCAAAAAGTGGTTTTCTAGCATGTACAGGAAGTATTTCACTAACCAAACCAAAGGCAGGAAGGACCATAATGTATACAGCTGGATGAGAATAAAACCAAAATAAATGCTGATAAACTACGACATTGCCACCTAAAACAGGATTGAAAAAACCTGTATTAGCGATGATATCGAAGCTAAGTAGAATTAAAGTGCCTGCTAAAACAGGAGTTGATAAAACAACTAATAGACTTGTTCCAAGCATTGCCCAACAATACATTGGCAATTGCATAAGTTTTAATCCTGGCCTTCTTAGTTTGATAATGGTCGCGATAAAGTTTATTCCACCAAATATAGAACTGCCTCCAAGTAATATAACGCTCATAATCCAAATAATTTGTCCCGATTGAGGAGTAGTTATGCTCAAAGGAGGATAAGCCGTCCATCCAGCTTGAGCAGCACCCTCAACAAAATAGCTTGCTACCAGCATTAAACCTGAAGGAGGAATTAACCAAAAAGCTACTGCATTTAATCTTGGGAATGCCATATCTCTTGCACCTACATAAAATGGAATTAAATAATTTCCAAAAGCACCGTTAACTACAGGCACTATCCAAAGGAATATCATTATTGTTCCGTGTAAAGTTAAAACTTGGTTATAAACATCTCTTGGCATAAAGTCAGACATTGGACTAGCTAGTTCAATTCTTATAGCGCTAGCTAACGTTCCTCCTATTAAATAGAAAAGAAAACCGCAAACTAAGTATTGTATCCCAATTACTTTATGATCAAGGCTAAAACTAAAGTATCTAAACCAGCCTTTAGGTTGAAGGCTTTCATTATTAGTTTTTTGTGGATCAATTGATATTGTCATAAATTTACCTCTGGTTTTTTATTTTTGTTAAACCATTCGTTGTAATCAGATTCTTCTTCAACAATTATGGAGGCTCTCATCCCTCCATGATATGGGCCACATAATTCTGCGCAAATTATCGGATATTTTCCTACTTTTGTAGGAGTGAAATTTAGAATAGTGGGTTGCCCAGGAATAATATCCTGTTTAATTCTGAACTCTGGCACCCAAAAAGCATGAATGACATCTTTGGATTCCATTTTCATTGATACTTTTTGATCAACAGGAACGTGCAGTTCTCCTGATATGAAATTGCCCTTTGGATAATTGAATAGAAATGCAAATTGCATAGCTGAAACTTCAATTGATAAATTATTTATTGCTATTTCATTATCAGAAGATTGACTTATTCCAGCCCATATTTTTTCAGTGTTAGAATTCATCATTTCGTGGTTATGATTTAGTTCCTTCATTCCTCCCATTCGATCGTAGATGTTGTAGCTATATAAACCTATTAACAAAACAATTATTGAAGGAATAATTGTCCATACAATTTCTAAGCTTAAATTTCCCTCTAAAGCTATACCATCACCTATCTGATCATTTCTTTTCCTAAACTTAAATAAGCTATAAATAACAGCTATTGTCATCCCTATAAAAATAATTAATCCAATGATAAACAGAATTTTAAAGAGTTCATCGTAAATTGGTGCATTAATACTTGCTTCAGTTGGGAGCAAATTTACATTAAAACCAATCCAAAAAGATATAGCAAAAACAAGTGAAATAATTAATATTAAATAAATGTTTTTATTTAACAATTGCTCTCTAAAAATTTGTATTTATATCCTCAAGATATTCAATTTTTTTAATCCTGCATCCTTTGTTAAAAGAAAAACATTTAAATTCACAACTTCTTAAGATTTATGAAATAAAAGGGGTATTATAAATAACTTTTTAGAGTTAATTGTCAGGGAAAAAAGATTAAATCAGTAAATTATTTTTTAAATTAAACATATTAATTTTTAATTAATGTTTGGATTTTGAATCTAATTTATTATGCAAAATAATAGGTTTTATCCATTTGATTAATAACCAATTATATAAATCAAAATATCTAACAATTTTTAAAAGGTTGGGCAGCCATAGTGTATTTGCACTAATAGCACTAATCGTAATTGGAGGTACTACGAGAGTCATGGAGGCAGGACTTGCTTGTCCAGATTGGCCATTATGTTATGGATCTTTTTTGCCTTTTAAACATATGAACTTAAGAGTATTTCTAGAGTGGTTTCATCGTTTAGATGCTTTTCTGGTTGGAATATTAATTCTTTTTAAATTTGCGCTTTCAATTATTTGGAAAAATGAAATTCCAAATTGGTTACCTAAAACTTATTCACTATTACTTTTTCTCGTTATTGTCCAAGGATCTTTTGGAGCTTTAACAGTAATAAACTTACTTGATTCATATACTGTTACTGGCCATCTTTTAATAGCTTTTCTACTTCTCATCACAACAATTTCAATAAATCAAAATTTAGAAAATGACGATATAGAAGAGCCATTAATTTGGTGGAGATTTTTATTGTTTTTTCCTCTTTTACTTACTCTTATTCAATCTTTTATTGGAGTAAGGCTTTCATCAACCTGGTCAGCACATATTTGTTTATCTTTTAATAAACAATGCCTAATTCTAAATACTCATAAATTATTTGCTTTTCCAATTGCTTTTTCAATTCTATTGATTATTGCTACTGCAATTTATAAGAGAAGTTTGCTAAATGAAAATTGGAAATATCTCTCAGCACTTATTTTTCTATTGTTTTCCCAAATTGCTTTGGGTGTTTTAAGTCTTAAAACAAATTTGAATGAACCTATTTTTATTATCGGTCATCAACTTAACGCCTCTTTATTTATTTCGATATTAACAACATTAATTTTTAGAAATCCTTTTACCAAAAAAGGTATAAACCTCTCCCTAAATTCACAAATGCTTGGTATCAAATCATGAACAGTAGTAACTTAGAAAACTTGAATTATAAATCTTCAATTAGGGATGAAGTTGTACCTTCAAGAAAAAAAATAACTTTGCCGCCTTGGCTTGAAGTAGCAAAACCCAGATTAATCCCTCTTTTACTGGCAACAACTTTGGGAGGAATGGCTTTAACTGAAGAATGGCCTTTGTCTTCACCGAAACTTATCTGTACTTTAGGAGGCGGAGCCTTGGCAGCAGCAGCAGCAGGAGCTCTTAATTGCTTGTGGGAAATGGAATTAGATAAAAGGATGACCAGAACTAGCAAAAGAGCTTTGCCAGCAGGAAAGTTGTCATCTGAGACTGTATTTTTAGCTGCCGTATCATGTACTTTGGCAGCTTCGATGCTATTAGTAAGTGGTGTAAATTTTTTGGCTGCGGGATTAACTCTTCTTGGTTTATTTAGCTACGTAATTTTATATACAGTTATTTTGAAACCTCGTACAACAAAAAATATTGTCTTCGGAGGAGTTGCTGGTGCGATACCACCTTTAGTTGGGGCATCTGCTGCTACAGGGCATGTAGGTCTTAGTGGTTGGTGGTTGTTTGGTTTAGTAATGTTATGGACCCCAGCTCATTTTTGGGCACTTGCAATTTTGTTGAAGGATGATTACGCATCTGTTGGTATTCCTATGCTCCCTTCTGTTAAAGGATCTGTTTTTACTGCTAAAGCGATTTCTCGTTATGGATGGGCAACAATTTTAATGAGTATTATGGGAGTTTTTGCCTTACCTGAAGGGGGTCTTTTATACGGAATTATGTTATTGCCATTTAATGGAAGACTTTTGCAATTAATAAACGAATTAAAGAAATCTCCTGATGATCTTTCAAGAGCAAAGTCACTCTTTAGATGGTCTATTCTCTATATGTTTGGTATTTGTCTTTTGTTATTAATTTCCAGAACCCAACTATCTGTAGAATTTGAGCAGCAATCTATGCAAATATTTTTATCTATAGTATCTCTGCTTAGTAATTAAATTAGATGTAAAATGTTTTTTAAGTAAATTGTAAGTTTGATGGATTATATAAAAGTAAAAGGGCTTTCAAAATCTTATTCAGATATCAAGGCATTAAAAAATTTATCGATAGAAATTGAAGCTGGCACATTATTCGGAATACTAGGCCCGAATGGTGCTGGCAAATCAACACTAATAAAAATACTTGCTACTTTAATAGAGCCTGATAGTGGAGAAGTTTTTATAAATAATATTAATCTGATAAAAAATTCAAGGAGAATTAGAGAATTAATTGGTTATGTTGCCCAAGACATTGCACTCGATAAAATATTAACTGGACGAGAGCTTTTGGATTTTCAATCAGATTTATATCACATCAACAAAAATAAAAAATTTGAAAGGATAAATAAATTAATAGATCAATTAGAAATGAATGATTGGATTGATCGTAAGTGCGGAACTTATTCAGGGGGAATGAAAAGAAGAATAGATCTGGCAGCTGGACTTTTACATTTGCCCCAAGTATTAATTTTGGATGAACCTACAGTTGGTTTAGATATTGAAAGTAGAAATATTATATGGCAACTTTTGAAAGATTTGAGAAATAATGGAATGACCATTATTTTAAGTAGTCACTATCTTGATGAAATAGATAAATTGGCAGATAGATTAGTGATAATTGATGATGGAAGAGTTATAGCAAAAGGGACTCCTGCAGGGCTCAAAAATAAATTAGGAGGAGATAGAGTAACTTTGAAAGTAAGAGAATTTAGTAATCAGGAAGAAGCAAATAATATATCTAAAATTTTATCTTCAATAGATGGAATTAGTCAGATTATCATAAATGAAGCTCAAGGTTTCTCGATAAATTTCGTAGCAGATAAGCAAAAAGATTTACTTACGAAGCTAAAAGTGGAATTGGCTTTCTCAAAGTTTGAAATTTTTTCTCTTACCCAAAGTCAGCCAAGCTTGGATGATGTATATCTTCAGGCAACTGGAAAAACATTATTGGATGCTGAAATTTCTATGGCAGGGAAAAGAGACCTAAAAAAAGAATCAAAGCAATCCATGCGATAAAAAAACTTTTGGTTAACTAACTATAATGAAGACTAATTACTGCTAATTATGGAATTACAACAGTATAATTTATTTTTTTTATATCAAGAAACATTTGCCTTAACAAAGAGATTATTTATTCAATTAAAAAGAAGACCATCAACACTTTTAGCGGGAATATTACAACCAATAATTTGGCTTTTTTTATTTGGGGCATTATTCTCTAAAGCGCCTGAAGGTTTTTTACCAGGTGTTGATTCTTATGGGAATTTTTTAGGAGCAGGACTTATTGTTTTTACTGCTTTTAGCGGAGCCCTTAACTCCGGTCTTCCTTTAATGTTTGATAGAGAGTTTGGATTTCTTAATAGATTACTTGTAGCTCCTTTAACGAGTCGATTATCCATAGTTTTATCTTCTTTTTTTTACATAACAATCTTGAGCTTTGTTCAGAGTATTGTAATAATGATTGTTTCATACATTTTGGGTTATGGATGGCCCAACTTATATGGTTTAGCAATTGTATTTATAACACTAATTTTATTAGTTCTTTTTGTGACATCAATAAGTTTATGTTTAGCGTTTGTTTTGCCGGGACATATTGAATTAATCGCTCTTATATTCGTAATAAATTTACCTCTTCTATTTGCGAGTACTGCTTTAGCTCCAATCTCTTTTATGCCAAATTGGCTGGGCTGGTTAGCTTCATTAAATCCATTAACTTTTGCTATTGAACCTATTAGGACTGCCTATACAAAAACTATGGATTTAGAATTAGTGGCTTTACATGCCCCATATGGTGATTTAACTTGTAAAAGTTGTATCTCAATTTTATTTTCTTTAACAGTTTTTTCCTTGATTATTATAAGGCCTCTGTTAAATAGAAAGTTAAATTAGAAATTTTATGCTTTTAAAAAATCATTTAATAGAAGTTTTTAAACAAGCCTCTTTAGAAAATAATTTTTTGCTTAAAGAAAATATTGTTCTTAAGTGGGTCCATAGATTTGGGATTGATTCATTAAATGATTTATTAATCTATAGTTCACTACAAAAAGAAAATCAAGAACATATATCTTTAATTGATGAAGTGCATGAAGAAAATCAAGAACAAATTAAGCTTGAATTATCAAAAACTTTTGAAAATATTGAAGAAACAAAGATGGAATCAAATGGCATGGAAACTGCTAGAAGCAATGAAATTTCTTGCAATAATCAAAATCCTAATAAAATAAATCAATTTACTGAAACCCCAAAATTGCCTCTACCTTATATTAAAAATTTAAGAAAGTGGATTAACAACGATAAAAAAGCTAGTTAGCTTTTACATCATACCCGGCATTCCCATGCCACCCATTCCTGGCATTCCCATGCCACCCATTCCTGGCATTCCCATACCACCCATTCCTCCCATTGGATCTCCACCTGGTCCTCCAGGGGCTGCGGCTTCGGGCTCTGGAATGTCTGCCATCGCAACTTCTGTTGTGAGGAGCATAGCTGCAATAGATACTGAATCTTGAAGAGCTAATCTTATTACTTTGGTTGGATCTAAGATTCCTGAATCTTTTAAATCCTCATATTTTCCTGAATTAGCATTAAAGCCTTTTTTAAGTCTTTTAATTTCAGCCACAACTACATCTCCATTAAACCCAGCATTTTTTGCTATCTGTTTGGTGGGTTCCAAAAGGGCTTCTTTGACTATATTTATCCCTGTTCTTAAATCATCTGAAGATGTTTCACTTAAATTTAAAAGGTCATCTGATATTTCAATTAAAGTTTGTCCTCCTCCAGAAACAACACCCTCTTCAATAGCAGCTTTCGTAGCATTAAGGGAATCTTCGATTCTCAACTTTTTATGCTTCATCTCTGTTTCTGTAGCAGCTCCTACCTTGATAAGAGCTACTCCTCCGGCTAGTTTGGCTATCCTTTCATTTATTTTATCCTGATCATACTCAGATTCAGTTATATTAACTTCTCTCTTTAATTTCTTTACTCTCGCTTTAACTAAATCTTTAGTGTCTTCAAAGGCAACAATTGTAGTTTTATCCTTTGTGATAGTTATTTTTTTTGCTTTTCCTAAATCATTAAGCGATACTTTATCAAGAGTCATCGATTTATCTTCGCTAATTAACTTAGCCCCTGTAAGAATTGCAATATCTTCGAGGGCTGCTTTTCTTCTCTCACCAAATAACGGAGCTCTAACGGAAGCAACATTTAAAACCCCACTATTCTTATTTAAAACCAGAGTAGTTAAAGCTTCTCCTTCGATATCTTCAGCAAGAATTAGAAAAGGTGAACCTGACTTCTGAATTTCTTCAAGTATTGGAACTAGATCAACTAAAGTTGAGACTTTTTGATCAGTTATTAATATTTTAGGATTTTCAAGTTCACAAATTTGTCTTTCTTGGTCTGTTACGAAATATGGAGAACTATAACCTCTATCAAAAGACATACCTTCAGTTATATCTAATTCTGTTTCTAGTGATTGAGATTCTTCGACAGTTATTACACCATCTGAAGTAACAATATCCATTGCTTTCGAAATTATAGATCCAATTTCTTCATCACCTCCAGCACTAACTGTTGCAACTTTTTGGATATCAGAACCATTTAATGAAATACTTTTGGAACTTAATTTTTCTAAGACAAAAGCTAGGCCTGCCTCCATACCTTTTTTTAACTCCATAGGGTTGGCGCCAGAAGCAATATTTTTTAATCCCTCCTGAACCATCTTCTGAGCCAGAATGGTTGCTGTTGTTGTTCCATCACCAGCACTCTCTTTTGTCTTGGATGCAACTTGTTCTATTAATTTCGCACCTAAATTAGAAATAGGGTTTTCAATCTCGATCTCTTTAGCAACTGTAGATCCATCTCTTACTATATCTGGTGAACCAAATTTCTTTTCTATTACAACGTTTTTTGCCTTCGGCCCAATAGTAACCTTTACCGCATTAGCTACGAAATTAACACCTTTTTCTAGCGCTTCTCTTGATTCATTAGAAAAACTTAACTGTTTAGCCATGTTTGCTCGATCTTTTGTCTTATTCTAATCTCCCATAGAATCATTTTTAAGGGATATTTTATTAAGTGGGGAAAGCCGAATTTCTTTTAATAGGACATACAAATTAACTCAAATAAGAGTATCTTTAAGTTATGGAAGAAACAAATAATCTTATTTTTACTCTTACTGCAATCCTCGCGATTGCTATGACACTAATATACTTTCCTTTAAGATTTTTCTTAACATTAACTGCTAGAAGTCGAAGACTAAAACTTTTACAAAAAATTAGAAGGTTGAGAGATGAATTAGGCCAGCCTTATGAAAGTACATAACTAAATACTCATACCCCCGTCTATACTGATTGTTTGCCCTGTAATGTAACTTCCTGCATCACTTGAAACTAAGAATGACACTAAGTTTGCAATTTGAGTACAACTTCCTAATTTCCCTAAAGGGATAACTTTAAGTATCTCTTCAGTATTAAGTTTTTCAGTCATTTCTGTTTCTATAAAGCCTGGAGCTATTGCATTTACGTTTATACCTCTTGAAGCAAATTCTTTAGCACAAGTTTTGGTGAATCCAATAACTCCAGCTTTAGCTGCAGAATAATTTGCTTGACCGGGATTACCAATTATTCCAACAACAGATGAAATATTTACGATACTACCACTTCTTTTTTTCATCATAAATTTTGAAGCATATTTTGTACAAAGAAAAACCCCTTTTAAGTTTGTATTTAATACATCATCCCATTGTTCCGATTTCATTCTCATCAATAGTCCATCTCTAGTAATACCAGCATTGTTAATAAGAATATCAATGGAACCATTAATTTTTATGATTTCTTCAAAAGCTGAACTGACAGAATCCTCTCTTGATACATCAAATTTTAATTTATGAGCTTTACCTCCCGAATTTTTTATTGAATTTACAACTTCTTCAGCTTTTTCATCAGAAGAAGAGTAATTAATAAAAACTTCTGCTCCTAAGCGGCTTAGTTCTAAAGCAATTTCTTTACCAATTCCTCTGCTAGCTCCAGTGATTAAAGCAACTTTGCCTGATAATGAATCTGTATTTGACATTATGAAATTTTATAATTTTCAATCGTAGTACTATTTGTGTAAAGATATTACTTTTATTTATAATTGTCTAGGAAATATTAAGTCCTTCTATTGTGCACTTTTTAATACCAGCTGCTGGGAGTGGTAGCAGAATGAAAGCTGGAAAAAATAAATTACTTATTGATTTAGAGGGAGAGTCTTTAATTTATTGGACACTTAAATCTGTATTTTCTGCAAGCTCAACAAACTGGGTTGGAATAATTGGGCAACCGAAAGATAAAAACTTATTATTAAATTCAGCTAAGGATTTTGCCCATAAAGTTCATTGGATTAATGGTGGTGACACCAGACAACAGTCAGTTTTTAATGGTTTAAAAGCGTTACCAAAAGATGCTGAAAAAGTTTTAATACATGATGGCGCTAGATGTCTAATTAATCCTGAATTGATAGACCTTTGTGCCAAGCAATTAGATGAAAATGAAGCTGTAATTTTAGCTACTAAGGTAACAGACACTATAAAGATTGTTGATAATGAAGGTTTTATTAAAGAAACACCAGACAGAAATTATTTATGGGCAGCGCAAACTCCTCAGGGCTTTTTAGTAGATAGATTAAAAAAAGCTCATAAGATGGCAATTGATAAAAACTGGAAAGTCACAGATGATGCTTCTCTATTTGAAATGCTTAATTGGAAAGTGAAGATTATTGAAGGAACTTATTCAAATATAAAAATTACATCCCCTATAGATTTGAAAATAGCAAAACTTTTTGTGAAGAACTCCTAGTTAAAAAGGTTTATCTATACTAAGAATGCCGTTGTCACCATTTAAGGTTGCTTCATACCCTAACGGGATGCATGCATTCCCTGATATGTGGCCTATTGGGAGATCAAAAAGAATAGGAAAATCGAACTCTTGAAGTCTTTCAATAATGCAGTTTTTTAGTAAATCATTCCATTCAAGGTCGCAGGAATCATTAGAAAAACTTCCGAATCCAATACCCGCAATTTCAGAAATTGTTTTAGTCATTCTAAGGTAAGTCAACATGCGATCAATTTTATAAATATCTTCATTAATGTCTTCAAAAATTATTATTTTCCCTTTGCAATCTGGAAAGTGATTAGTACCAATTAAAAAAGTAGCAATAGTTAAGTTAGAAACTATTATCTCTCCTTTCGCTTTCCCACCTCTTAAAGGAATTCCTATTATGTCCTCAACATATCCCTCAAAAAGTAAATTTCTTAATCTCTCAAGACTCCACTCTGGTTCTTTGAAAAGGCTAGTAACCATGGGGCCATGGATAGAACCTATAAATCCTTGAGAATATTTAGATAGTAATAAAGAACATGTATCTGAGAATCCAAGCATTAAACCATGTTGCCAAGAAGGTTTTTTTTCTAAAAGTCTTGCTGAACCCCAGCCTCCTTTTGCAAAAATGATTAGCTTACTATTTTGTGCTTTTTCAAGTTCTTCAAATCTACTTAGATCATTGCCTGCAAAATAACCAAATTTTTTTGATAGAGAATTATTTTTATTAATTTCCAAACCCCAGTTTTTTAAGATTTCTATGCCTTTTTGAAAATTTTCGTCTTCATCAATAAAGGAGCCTGGAGCTAAAATATCTATTAAATCCCCTTTTTTTAATCTAAGAACCATATTTAGAATTTATGAGGCAATAATAATTCCTAATAAAATGACTCCTCCATAAATTGATTGATTTTTGAAATGATTGCCAATATTTTTTATTGATTGCTTTTCCTCAGGAAATACTTTTAGTATATCTCTCTGCATTAAGATTAACGTTGCAAGCCAAATTGGCCAAAAAATAAAATCCATTTGATTAATAAATCCGCATATTGCGAGAAAAAAAGAAGTTAAAAAATAACAAATTTGAATGGTAATTCTTGTATTGTTCTGGAGGTTAACTGCGGAACTATTAATTCCAATTTTGATATCATATTTTTTATCTGCTAAAGCATAAATCGTGTCAAAGCCAAAAGTCCAAAAAATGGTAGCTAGCCAGCAAAATAGTAAAACAATACTATTTAAATTGCCTTCATTTGCGGCCCAGGGAATTAAGACAGCAAAACCCCAGCATATGGATAAGATTAATTGAGGATATTTAAACCATCTTTTAGCAGAAGGATAAATTAAAATGATAGGTAAAGCTAAAAAAGCAAGTGAAATTGAAAGGATTCTTCCAGGCTGAGGTAGTGACAAAGTTAGAAAGAAGCTACATAAAATTAAAAAGAAAAGAATTGAATAAGCTGTTTTAAGACCGATTTTATTTGCAGCTAGAGGTCTATTTTTTGTCCTAACAACTCTTTGATCAATTTTTTTGTCCCAAATATCATTAACTACGCAGCCTAATCCACTTACTAGTAGTCCTCCCAGTATTATTCTTAGCAACATTAAAAATGTTGGATTAGCATCTGGGGTTAAATATAAACTCCATCCAGCAGGAATAAGTAAGATCATTCTTCCAGTCGGCTTATTCCACCTTAATAATTCAAAAAAAGTACTTAATTTAATTTGTCGATTTTTATTTTGCATATGATCTATTGTATATTTCATAACTTTAAATAATCTTACTAGGATTAAATGATTTCTATTATTTAATAATCAATGTTGGGTATATTTATTAATGGATTAAAGATATCTTCGTCTTATAAAAAGAAATGATACTCAAACAAGATTTAAGATACTTTCAAGAAAAGCAAATTTTAGTAGCTTCTATAGATATTGGAACTAACTCTACACATCTCTTGGTAGCAGAAATTAATTTAGAATTAAAATCATTTTCAATAAAATTTACTGATAAATCAACCACTCGTCTTGGAGAAAGAGATGAGGAGGGTAATCTTTCTAAAGAATCAATCCAAAGGGCATTAGTTACTCTTAAGCGATTTAAGGAATATTGTAAAAGTAATGGAGTAAAACAAATCGTAACAGCAGCAACAAGTGCAGTTAGGGAAGCTCCAAACGGTCAAGATTTTATTAGAAGAGTTCTTGATGAAACTGATATTCAAATAGAAATGATAAGTGGTTCTGAGGAAGCCAGATTAATTTACCTTGGTGTTCTTTCTGGTATGTCTTTTGAAGATCAATCTTTTGTAATCATAGATATTGGAGGAGGATCTACAGAATTAATACTTGCAGATAAAAAAGATGCTATAGCTCTTACCAGTTCGAGAATTGGTGCGGTAAGACTTAAAAATGATTTTTTAAATAAAGGGTCTATAACTTCAGAAAGATCGAATTTTTTAACAACTTTTATTAAAGGATCTTTAGAACCATCTGTTCGAAAAATAAAAAGTAGATCTAAGGGAGATAAGCCTTTATCTATGATTGCAACTAGTGGTACTGCAACCTCATTAGGAAATTTGATTTCAGATGATTTGGGAGAATCTAAACAAAAATTGCATGGTTATAAATTCAAAAGGGAAAATTTACAAAATGTATTGGAAAAACTAATTAAATTGCCGGTTTCGGAAATTAAGAAAATACCTTCATTAAGTGAGAGAAGAGCAGAAATAATTATTCCAGGAGCATTGATATTAAACACCGCAATGGAGATGCTGAACTTTGATGAATTAATAATAAGTGAGAGGGCGCTTCGAGAAGGTTTGGTTGTGGATTGGATGCTTCGTAAAGGGATAATTAAAAATGAGTTAAATATTCAAGGCAATATTAGAAAAACAACTATAGTTCATCAGGCCAGAAAGTTTGGAGTAGATAATACAAGAGCTGAGAAAGTTATTGATATTGCTTTTCAAATCTATGATCAGACTAAAAATATCTTTCATAGCGATAATGACCCTAAAGCTAAAGAACTTCTTTGGGCAGCTTCTAATCTTTATAATTGTGGGAAATATGTGAATGTTGGTTCATATCACAAACACTCTTGGTACTTAATAAAAAATTGTGAGTTGTTGGGATATTCTGAAGCAGAAACAAATATTATTGCTTCAATTGCTAGGTACCATAGAAAGACTCTACCCAAGAAAAGACATGAGTCTTGGCAAAATTTAATATCCAAAGAAGATAAAACATTAGTTCTTGAAATGTCATTAATCCTGAGACTAGCAGCAGCTCTTGATCAAAGACCTGACAAGGTGATCTCCTCAGTTCAAATACAATTGCAGGAAAATAATCTTACATTTCAACTTTTACCCTTAGATAGAAACCATGATCTTCTTCTTGAAAAATGGAACTTAGGATTATGCCGTAATGTAATAAAAGAACTAAAGAATTTGGAATTAAAAGTTATTTAGTTTTTTTAATAAGTTCTTGTTTTGGAGTTTGATTCGGAGAAGAATCTGAAAATAAATTGAAAATTAAGGACGAGGCGATTAGTCCGAGAAAGCCTGAAATTAAAATAAATATTAGGAATCCTAGTGGATTAAAATTCTTAGATTGCCTAGTTTGATAGTTTTTTTTGGAAACTTCTTCAACTATTTCTTCAATTTTCACTTCTTTCCTCTCTGTCTTGAATTCATCCATTAAAAATTCTGTATCAAGTTTTAGCTTCTGTGAAATCCTTCTAATCATTGCTTTGATAAATACTTTTTCAGGTAGTTTTTCTTCATTACCTTCCTCTATGGCTTCAAGTTGATGAGCTCCAATTTTTAAATCAGAAGCCAATTCTTCAATTGATTGATTTTTACTTAACCTAGCCTCTTTTATGAAATTTCCGATTCTCTTTAAAGAGGAATCTCCTTCTTTATTGTTGATTCCCGAAACAGATTTTATTTCTTTCAAAGCAAATAAATTTTTACTAATTATAGTAATTAATATTTTTCTATCAACTTTAAGATTATTAATTCCTAAAGAGATGCTTATAAGATGGATTATAAAGATTAGATCTTTTTTGAGAATTACTAATTGCTGGGCTAATTATGTAAATGGTTGTTCTAATTAGTTTTTTCTCAATAGAAAATTTTTCCATATCTTTTAATTCTATTAATGATGTCCAACCATCATCCCAAGATACTCTAAATCCAACAATCACTTTAGTCTCTGGAGGGTAAAACTCTAGTAAAGTCTCTTGAGACCTTTTCACATGCCTAGCACTTAGATATAGACATATAGAGGAATTGTGTTTCGCAAGATCTTTCAGAGATTCTTTTTCGGGCATCCCTGTTCGACCTCCTGCTCTAGTTAAAATTATTGTTTGCGTTACGTCAGGGATGGTTAACTCAGCTTCATGATATGCTGCGGCAACTTGAAAAGCACTTACTCCAGGAACAACCTCGATTTCAATTTTTTCGTTTTTTAAAATTTCGATTTGCTCTCTTATTGCTCCAAAAAGGCAAGGGTCGCCATCATGCAACCTTACAACAGTTTTCCCTGCCTGAAATTTTTCTATCATAATTGAGGTGATTTGCTCTAAGTTAAGTGAACTCGTTTTTATTTTTTCAGAACCTTCTTTAGCAGAATCTAAAATCTTTTCAGGAATTAAAGAATCAGTCCAAATAATGATATCTGCAATTTTTATCTTTTTTAATGCTTTTAAAGTTAATAATTCTGGATCGCCTGGACCAACACCAATAAAGGATATTTTGTTATCCATTCTTTCTATTTTTCCCACCATATGTTCTCAATCTTAAAAAAAATATTCCAATTAATCCAGAAGAAAATAAAAAAATACTTATAAATTGAGCCATTCTTATACCGCCATCACAGAAAGGTGGAAGTCCACCAATGCATAGTGGGTCAGTTCTTAAACCTTCAATCCAGAATCGTCCAAAGCTATAACTTATTAAATAAAGACAGCTAATAAAGCCGGGCCTGAAAAAATCTGTTTTATTTTGTTTATTAAAGGTAATAATAAGGACAATGAAAATCAAAAGATTCCACAATGACTCATAGAGAAATGTAGGATGAAAAAATTCATAATTAATAAATTCTAAAGGCCTATTTTGGATAGGTATAAATAATTTCCAAGGCAAATTTGTAGGCACTCCAAAGGCTTCATTATTGAAAAAATTTCCCCACCTTCCTATTGATTGTCCAAGAATAATCGAGGGTATTAATATATCTATAAAGGTTTTTAAATTAATTTTTTTCGACTTACAGAAATAGATCATAGATATTAATCCTCCAATTAGACCTCCATGGATTGCTATGCCTCCTTCCCAAACTGCAAGAAAAGAAGGTATTTGAATGATGTTATTGAATAGTTCAAAAGAAGTAAAAAAGTTCTCTCCGCTATATTGCCTCCACTCAAAAATTACGTAATAAGTTCTAGCTCCAATTATTGAGGAGATTATTAATGATGGAAGTATTTCACTAATGTACTCTGGGTTAATATTTCTTGCCTTTGCTAGTTTTTTAGAGACAAATAGGCCTATTAAAACTGAAAACGAAATAAGAAATCCGTACCATCTGATAGTTATAAATCCTAAATTTAAAAAAGTTTCTCCTGGAGATTGTATAAAAGCTTGAAGTATAAGCATTTAGAGAAAGTTAGATACCCTCAGCTGCTTGCACTTTTTCTACTTGTTTTTTCTTTAATACTAAAAGTATTTGTGTTAAGCCTACACCAATGAAGAATGCAATCAATCCAATAACTCTATAAGGGCTCTGAAGTACAACCTCAGCATCTAATTGCCCAAAGCCGCCAACGTTGGGATCATTAGTAAGAGGGTCACCTACATTAATTTTGTCTTGCGCTTTTACGATAAGTTGAGGACCAACAGGCACTGCTTCAGTAATTATTTCACCATTATCGTTTTCTATATTGACTTGATAGCTACCATCTTCAATTGTTTCTATTGAATTTATAATTCCTGCGGTGGTAGAAGTGAATACCACATTATTACTCTTGTCTCCAGTTGGATATACCTGACCTCTGCCTCTATTGCCTCCAATATGTAACGAGTATTTCCCATAGTGATATTCTTTATTAGTGGATGGGTCAGGGGAAAGTACAGGGAAAACGATTTCTTTATTGGTATCGCCTGGTAAAGGTCCGACAATAATGATATTGTCTTTCTCTTCACTGTAGTTAGTAAAATAAACCCCTTCTGTCTCCTCTTTTATTTCTTCTGTCCATCTTTCTTGTGGAGCAAGTTTAAAGCCATCAGGCAGCATTACAACAGCACCAACTTGTAATGGGACTTCCGAACCATCAGCCCCTATCTCTTTTAAATCATTTTTGTAGGGTATTTTGACTACAGCTTTGAAAACACTGTCTGCCCCAACAGATTGTGGAACCTCTGCAATTGTAGGCATCTGAGCTAGATGACAATTTGCACAGACTATCTTACCTGTGGCTTCTCTTGGGGATTCGTAGTTTTGCTGAGCCCAAAATGGATAAGCAAAACTGATCTCTGGATAAAATACAATGCTTGAAATGAAAAGCAGAGTACAGATAAATAAACTAGTTTTTTTCATGATTTGATTTTTAAGACCTTTCATTTTTTTTATGCCCACCATGGATTTTCATTAGTTCTAAAGTCAGTTTCTGACCATTGTTTGACGAGTACAGCATCATCTTCAATATCGACATGAGCTAGAGCTAAAGATAAAGGTGCAGGCCCTCTTACTACCTTCCCGTTAGTATCGTACTGACTGCCATGACAAGGACATATGAATTTATTAGCACCACTATCCCATGGGACAACGCAACCTAAATGAGTACAAATTGCATTTAACCCAAATTCTCCTATATCTCCACCCTCATTAACAATTAAATAAGTTGGATCTCCCTTTAGACCCTGAACGAGACTTCTGTCTCCTGCTTGATGGGTAGCTAACCAACCTGTCTTAGTTATTGGATTCCCTAATTCATCTTTAGCAGAAGTTCCACCTCCACCTCCGCCTGCTCTTAAAGGCATGAAATAATTCGCTACAGGGTAAAGGGCTCCTAAAGCTACACCAGTTGCAGTACCAAATGTAAGAAGATTCATAAATTGCCTTCGACCCATAGAAGGGACATCGTTGGAACTTAATTGAGTCATTCGCTACTTGGTTCTGTTATTTATTAGTTATTATGGAGCAAATTGTTCAATTTCTGTTGCAAATAGATAGGACTTTTAATAATTTAAAGTAAAAGTTAAGGAAGTCTTAATTAATCGATTTAAATGAACCCATTGCTAGTAGATGAAGTTATACATTATTTGATTCATCGCTGGGGAAAAAAATATGATTTTAGACTCTTTAGAAGAGGAAAATTTTTGTATTTTCAAATGATGTGGGGATTTCTTGGACAGGAATCATTCCCTTTAAGTGAAGATGAATATAAAAAATCGATAGCTGATAAAATCGAGATTTTAAATAGATGTGGATATTCAGAAGAAGTAAGGGAATGGCTAAAGAAAGTCAATGCTAAGCCTAGGTTAGGTAGAGCTGTCAGCTTGCAATTAGATCTTAATGAGAAGATGAAAGAGTTTTTGACTTAAGATTTTCTGATAAGTAAGTTAATCCAGTACCCACAAAAAATAAAAACACAATCGATATAGATAGCAATGACATAGTCAATGGGTCAGTTGAAGGGGTAATCACTGCAGATAATATTGCAGATGAAATTACAACTATCTTCCAATTCGAAATCATTTTTTCTGTTGTAATTATTCCAAGAGAACCAAGAATAAACTGTAATACTGGTAATTGAAAAGCTATTGCAGTGCTGGACATTAATAATAGAACAAAATCAAAATATCTTTCTATCGACCAAGTTGGTTCAACAATGTCAGCACCGAAACTAATAAAGAAATTTATAGCTGCAGGGACTAATATCCACCACGAAAAAATTAATCCTAAAAAAAACAGAAGACCTGAACCAAATACTGCGGGCAAGATAAGGCTTTTTTCTTGTTTTGTTAAACCAGGAGAAATGAATAATATTATTTGATAAAAAATATAAGGCATAGAAACTATCAATCCGCTGTATCCTGCAACTTTAATAGCGACAAATAAAAACTCTCCTGGAGCAAGTTGTAGTAAATGAATATCACCAGCTGGGATTTCTAAAAAAGATATTAATGGCTTTATGATGAGAAAGCTAAAGAATATTGAGACAAGTATTGAGCAAATTGAGTTTAGTATCCTTTGACGAAGCTCCTCAAGATGATCACTAAAAGTCATCGAATCTGATAATTTATTTTCACTTTGACCTGTACCTCTCATTAGTTATTTGATAAAGATTTTGTGAAAAAAGGTTTAAAATTACTATTGTCAAAGTCCAATTTATTTTTATATAAACTTAATTATTTGCTTAATTTCGGATTAGTGGGATCTGGTAATAAGAAAGGAGGGGCATCATTCAAAGATGATTCACCATAAGTTTCATATTCTCTATATCCGCCCATTTTTCCATTTGTTTTCATTAGAGCGCTTACGAAGGCAAGTAGCAAGAAAACAGTAGGAGCTCCAATTATTAATGCAGCACCAAATAGATATCCAACAATAAATTCGGGAAAACTATGATTTCCTAAAAATTCATGAGTGCCCAAAAGAAAATCAAACATTTAGATTTAAAAAATTTTTTTTATTATAAACTAAATTATTGTTTTAAGATTTTTTTTAATGTAATCTTCTCCTCTTGTAGGATTTCCCCAAATAATTTCACCATTTTTAAAGGAAACGCAACCCGGTCCTCCTTTTTTGATTTTTTGTAAATCTTTAACTTTTACTAAATTAATTGGTACTTTAATGTTTCTTTTTGCCTTACTAAATAAAGCAGCTAAATCTGCAGCTATTTGAAGATCCTGTTCAGATGCTGCTTGGGATGAAGACTTCAAAACTACATGGCTACCAGGTGATTCCTGTGCATGAAACCATAAATCGCCTTTTTTTGAAAACTTAAAGCTTATTAAGTCATTTTGCCTCATATTTCTTCCTACCTGCAGTTTCAATCCTGTGGGAGTGTTAACTTGAATTGGTGAAGATTGTATCTCATATGTACTTTTCTGATCTTCTCTTTGCCTCTTGATATTGATATTAAACTCGTTACAAATTTCTTCCATAATTTCTTCTAGCAGTTTGATTCTCATAAAAAGTTTTTCATGATTTAAAGAATTTAAATTTTCCATAAGAGTAGTAAATTCTTCTAATCTTTCAATATTTGTTTTGTAAATATCTAATCTTTCTTTTATCAATTCTCTAGATCTCTTAAGTTTTTTTGACTTTTTATATAGTTTTTGTCCTTTAATAATATCTCGTTTTGTAATTTCATTTGAACTGAATATATTATCAGCTTTTTCTTTATATTCCTCGTAATTCTCTGATTTTGTCAGAAGATCATTTTGAATATTTAAATTCTTCTTCTCAGTATTGGTCTGTTTAAAAATTATCCCTTCAATTTTCTTTTTCAATAATTCAACTTTTTTTTGTTTTAGATAATAATCATAATAATTCTCTAAACTGGTGCATAAATCTATTTTATTTTCGCAATTAATTTCTTTATTAAAAAACCAAACGCAATAAAAATCATTGTTAAAAGTAGAAAAATTAAAGTTATTGTTTTTAAACCTATTTATCCAAATCTTCCAATTTTTAAATATCTCTTTTAAGTCCGAATCGCTTATGAAATCGATATTTTTTTCCATTATTTGCGGATTGTCAGTTTTGCTAATAAAATCTAATTGTTTTGTGAGGATAGGGCTTACTCCTTGATAGGTATTTATTAAACAGTATTTCAAAGACTCAGGTACTATTGAAATTGAGTTTTTCCATGATTGAAAAGACTCATTTTCTATGGGTTGTTTTTTGAGATTAATTGGAGGGCCAGAATAAATTGATCCTGTTGAAATTGTTCTAAAACTAGATTGACTTGATTTAATTTGTTTACCAACGGCAATTATTTTTTGTTTATTATCCAAATAAAAAATATTGCTATGTTTCCCCATTAATTCAAAAATTAAATATTTATTAATTTCATCTCCAGGTTTTTTCGCAAAACTAAATTTTATAACTCTCTCGAAATCATCTTGATCAATCGAAATTAAAGCCATATACTTTAATCCATATCTTATTTGTTTAGAAAGTGTGCTTTCTCTTCCAATCTTTTCGGGCTTATTTATCTTTAGTATTCTAGGTGAGTCTCCATTCCATGAAACTTCTAACCATGTTTGAGAATCAACTCCTCTGAAACATAATTGAATTGTATTAGGTTCTGGTTGTTGAGCAGTTTCAAACTTTGTAGGTAAGATATTCCTTGTCAAATAATGCAAGACAGATCTAATAGATGTAATGTCCATTATCTGTGGAACACCTTTTTGCATTATTCCTTCTTAATTCACAAGATTTTTATTTTACTGTAAAAAATTTAATATGAAAAATCAAAAAAAACTTATTATCCTTACTGGACCCAGCGGGGTAGGTAAAGGAACAGTTGTTAAAGAAATATTAGATAAAGAAGAAAATTTTTGGCTTTCAATTTCTGCAACTACTAGAGAACCTAGAGATGGTGAGAAGGACGGAGAAAATTATTACTTTTTAAATCAAGAAAAGTTTAAAGAAATGATTGAACAAAACCTTTTCCTTGAATGGGCTCAATTCGCTGGAAACTACTATGGAACTCCTTTGTCTTCTGTTAATGAGAAAATAAAAAAGGGATTTACCGTTCTACTTGAAATTGAAGTAGAGGGTGCAAGGCAAATAAAAAATAAGTTTCCGAATTCACTGTCAATATTTTTACTTCCTCCGGATAAAGAAGAGTTAGAGAGACGAATAAGAAATAGAGGTACAGAAAAAGAAGAGGCAATTAAAAAAAGACTCTCAAGGGCTAATTATGAGATTTCAGTATCAAATCAATTTGATTTTGCATTAACAAATCACAATGTTGATGAAACAGCAAAAAAAATAATCAAGTTAATAAAAACTTGATTATTTTCTCATTTTCAACTCATTGGATGGAATAATAAATCTGGGAAAAACCTATTAAATTCAATAATTATTCCTGCTGTAAGGCTTAGCCAAATTGCTGCTACCACTGGAGCAGATCTGACAAATTTTGTGTTTAGAATTTTGAACATTTGTTTTATGAAAGTTTTTTAAGGATGTTTAGCGAGGACCATTAAGTGTAATGTTGTTATCTTTCTCTCTTAAATCTCCATTTCTGCCTTGTTTATTAGCAAGTAGAGGCCATTGCGCTCCTTTTACAAGACATTTTCTTGCTAAGTCTAGGTCAATAATGATCTCAAGGTCTGCTGGATTCTTAGTCTTTTTTGATTCAATAAGATACTCTCTTCCTGACCAACCTATAATTCCAGCAATGTAAATGAACAATACTCCTGGAATAAGTAAATCTCCTTCATGACCTCTATTTAAAAGGGCTCCCCATGGTTCAAGAGGAGGTCCAATTATTAAATGTGGAAGGCCGTCATCTCCGCATGATGCTTTCCCATATCTTTCAAATCTTGTGATGTCTTTTTGAGTAGTTGCAGAATTTGCTCTCTCAATGAATTTAGGATTCTCAGAGCATTTTGTGAGGGCTGAAGCGGTATATTCTGTGCTAGCTCTATCTGCGTTTAAAGCAGGCCCATTTGCAGCTAGAGCAATTGGAGTAATTCCGAGGAACAGAAAAACTGAGGTTATGATTGAAAAAAAGAATTTCATAAGTTGCAATCTTTAATTCCTTATAGTGTGTTAAGTAAGAAATTAATATTAAAATAGAACAAGTTGAATCAAAAATGCATAAAGTTTTAGCTATTGAAACAAGTTGTGATGAGACATCTGTCTCAATAGTTTCTAATATTGGCGATACTTTCAGAATACATTCAAATATAATTGCCTCTCAAATTGAAGATCATTCAAAATGGGGAGGAGTTGTGCCTGAGCTTGCAGCTAGAAAGCATTTAGAATTATTACCTTTAGTTTTAGATAAGGCTCTAGAAGAAGCAAAAATTAAAATTGAGGAAGTTGATTATATTGCGTCAACTGTAGCTCCTGGATTAGTTGGTTGTTTACGAGTTGGCTCTATAACCGCAAGATCACTTTGCATGTTACATTCAAAACCATTTTTGGGAATTCATCATTTGGAGGGGCATTTATCTTCAATTCTATTTTCAGAAAATTATCCAAAGAAATCTTTTCTTACATTACTTGTCAGCGGTGGGCATACTGAATTGATAAAGGTAGATGATAGTAGGGGGATGCAAAGACTTGGGAAAAGTTTTGATGATGCTGCTGGAGAAGCCTTTGATAAAGTTGGCAGACTATTAGGTCTTAGTTATCCAGGAGGACCGGCAATTGAAAAGATTGCTAAAAATGGGGACCCAATGAAATTTAATTTACCAAAATGTAAGATCTCTGATAAAAAAGGTGGATTTCTTAAATATGATTTCTCTTTTAGTGGTTTAAAAACTGCTGTATTAAGATTAGTTGAGAAAATAAATTTGGCTGGGAAGACCGTCCCAATTCCAGATATTGCTGCAAGTTTTGAGAGAGTAGTGGCAGAGGTCTTGGTAGAGAGAACAATAAAATGCGCAGTAGATCATAGCTTGGATAATGTAGTTGTGGTTGGGGGAGTGGCTGCTAACAATACATTAAGAAAAATGATGATTAGTGAAGCTAGTAAAAAATCTATTAAAGTTCATTTAGCGCCTCTTAATCTTTGTACAGATAATGCGGCAATGATTGGAGCGGCGGCGTTGTTCAGAATCAAATTTAAGCATCATTTAAGTTCCCTTAAATTAGGTGTCGCAGGAAGACTATCAATTGAACAAGCAAATACCCTTTATGAAGAAAACCCTCCTTTCTAATTTCAATGAATAAAGAACCTAAAATCGAGATTAAAGAGACAAAAAACTTCGTTGATAAAAAGGAATTGAATTTGTGGAAAAGAGGTTTTACTCCTCAAGCTGAAATATGGAATGGAAGGATGGCAACTGTTGGTATAGGAATTATTTTTATAATTATTGCTTTAATAAGCCAGTTTTCTTAACAGAAATAAAATTAATTTTTTTAAAAGTATTTTTGAAAGAATTTTTTAAAATACTATTGTTCAGCCGATGAATTAAATTAAAAAGTATTGTTTTTATTGGACTAGAGATAAGATTATTGATTTAATCAAAATAATAAATGTTTTTATTATTTGTAATTTTATATGACGCCTGAGAGGCTTGGATTACTTTGGGGGATAACTGTATTTGCAGGCGCTTGTGCTCGATTATTTTCTTCTTTTACAGGATTTCCAAGTGTTGTTATTTTATTGCTTTCTGGATTATTAATTGGAAGATCAGGATTGGGACTTGTTGAACCTTTAGATCTCGGGCAAGGGCTTGAAACTATTGTAGGGCTTTTGGTCTGTTTGGTTCTTTTTGAAGGAGGGTTAAATTTAAAACTGCCTGAGGGGAATATAAGAAATACTGTTTTAAAAATTTCATTGGTAAGACTTTTTATTTCATTATCAGCTGGAATTTTCATTGCTCATTGGCTGGCTGGCCTCTCATGGCAAGTCGCAGGAATATATAGTGCCATAGTTCTAGCTACTGGACCAACAGTTGTCTCTCCATTAGTGGAACAAATAAAATTAGCTTCCCCACTCTCGGAAGTTTTAAAAGCTGAGGGACTGCTGCTTGAACCAATTGGTGCAGTACTAGCATTACTGCTTTTAGAATTGACTTTAGGGGACCTTCGTGGGATTAACGATGTATTTATAGCATTAATGCAAAGATTAGGGGGAGGAGTTTTAATCGGATTAAGTGCAGGATGGTTACTATCAGAAATTTTAAAAAAAATAAAAAATGAAGCCTCATTTGGTATTGAGCTTCAAGTTACCCTTGGATTTATTTTCCTTGTGTATGGAATTTGCGAATATTTTTTACCAGAATCAGGCTTGCCGGCTTCAGTTGCGGCAGGTTTTATTGTAGGCAAAAGAGAAGTTATAGATAAGGAGAGATTGGATAACCTAATAGGTGAATTAGCTCAATTAGCAATAACAGTTCTTTTCCCTCTTTTGGCCGCTGACGTTTCTTGGGGTGAATTAAGTCCGCTAGGCTGGGGAGGGGTTGTTTGCGTTTTTATGTTGATGGTAATTGTTCGCCCTATCTCTATCTGGATAGCAACAATGGGGAGAGACTTGAACTTAAAAGAAAAAATATTTTTAGCCTGGTTAGCCCCAAGAGGTATTGTTACTGCAGCTGTAGCTTCTCTTTTTTCTATCAGATTAGAGCAAGCTGGTATCCTTGGGGCTGGCCGTCTACAAGGTTTAGTTTTTCTTACTATTTTGATGACAGTAGGAATACAAGGACTTTCAGCTAGACCTTTGGTAAGTAGACTTAAATTAGGCCAAAAAAATAATTTTGATTGATTAAAGACATCTTTCAATTCGAGTTCTATCAGTTTTACTCTCTGCTAAAAGCTCCCAACTTTGAATTAAATCTGGCCCACTGAGAGATCCAAAAAAGGCTACTCTTAATGATTTCATTAATATCCCTTTTTTAATATTATGCTTTTTTGAGATTTCGTTTATTATTTCTTTGGCTTTCTCTTTATTTAGTTTTGTAGTATTTTGCTCAATTAAATAATTTAAGATTAGTTTTAAAGATAATTTGCTTTCCCGGTTTTCCAGAAAATCTTGACCTTCTTTTCGAATTGTAGGTACTAAGAAAAATGGTTTTGATTGATCAATTGAATCTTTTAAAAGGGTCATAGAGTCTCTAATCAAAATTGCTAATTTATTAGCCCACTCTTGAGATGGCGGCTCCCAACCATTTTCATCCCAGTATTTTCTCATGATCTCAATTAACTTTATTGATTCCATATTTTTTATATATTGAGAATTAATCCAGTTGAGTTTTTCCCAACTAAATTTGGCTCCAGCTTTATTTATTTCTGATAAGTCAAAAATTTCAGATATCTCTTCAAGTGAAAGTATTTCTCTGTCTGCAGATTTTGGAGACCAACCTAAAAATGCCATATAGTTCGATAAGGCCTCAGGTAAATATCCCATTTCTCTAAATTCATCAATTGAAGTAACGCAATCTCTCTTGGATAATTTTTTCCCTTCGCTATTTAGTATTAAGGGTGTATGCGAAAAAGTTGGCAAATTAAAATTTAATGCTTTATAAATCAATATTTGTTTTGCAGTGTTCGAGATATGGTCTTCACCCCTTACAACGTGAGTAATATCCATGAAATTATCATCAACTACAACTGCAAGATTATACAAAGGATCACCAATTTCATATCCCTTAGCCCTTCTTGATAAAACTAAATCACCGCCCAAATCCTTCCCTTGCCATTTGATTTCACCCCTTATCTGATCTACCCATTTAATATCAATTTTTTCATCAATCTTAAATCTTATTACTGAAGTCCGCCCTTGGGATATGAACGTTTCTATTTCTTCTTTTGAAAGACTTCTGTGTCTATTATCATGCTTTGGAGGTAATCCTTTCTTTTTTTGTTCTTCTCTTAATTCAGATATTTCATCTTCTGATGTAAAGCATCTATATGCAGCTCCACATTTCAATAGTTTTTTGATATAACTTTTGTGAATCGAAATCCGGTCACTTTGCTTTATAGGTTCTTCATCCCATTTAAGTCCAAGCCATTTCAAGCCCTCTAATATATTTTTTGTATATTCAGATTTAGATCGGAGAATATCTGTATCTTCAATTCTGATAAGAAATTTTCCACCTATTTTTTGTGCATACAACCAATTGAATAGTGCTGTTCGCGCTGTCCCAATATGAAATAAACCCGTTGGACTCGGGGCTAGTCTTAAACGTTTTTCCAAATTTCTTTTAGAAAAAACGGGACCGACGGGATTCGAACCCGCAACTTCCGCCGTGACAGGGCGGTGCTCTAACCAGTTGAACTACGGTCCCAGAGTTTTGTTCTAAATTTATTTAGAACTTCATTCTTAAAATTATCAGATCATAATACTTAATTTATGGGGTTGTAATAAAAAAAATTTATTAATTTGAGGATTTACAGAAATAATAAGTCTTTTAATTGTCTTAGTGTATGAAACTATTTATTTTTGAGGTCTAAAACCAGCAGGTTCTATCAACCTAACTTGATTGCCTCTAGCAGTAAATTCTCTGCCTTGGTCACTTTGTACGACAACTCTCCCACCAGACTTAACTCTGATAACTCTTGCACGAACCCATCCCAAAGCTGCTGATTCGAGGACTTTAACTACGTCCCCAGGTTGAAGATCTAACTCCATCTTATGAAAAAATGATTTACATAATGTTGATCAAACGCGTCGTGGAGGACTTGAACCCCCGACATCAGGTTTTGGAGACCTGCGTTCTACCAACTGAACTAACGACGCATTTAAATAATTATAAGCGTCTTTGTGACCAATAAGTTGATTAATTTACAACTTTATCGATCAAAGCGTTGTTTTACGCGAGTAGCTTTTCCTACTCTATCTCTCAGATAGAATAACTTAGCCCTTCTTACTTTACCTCTACGTTCAACTTTTAGAGAGGCAACCTGTGGACTATGTAGCATAAATACTCTTTCAACACCTATACCCTGAAAAATTCTTCTAACTGTAATAGTTTGGTTAATTCCTCCATGTCTTTTTGCTATGACAACGCCTTCATAAGGTTGGACTCTTTCTTTATTACCTTCTGTAATTTTTACTCCAACTTTAACAGTGTCACCAACATAAATTTCTGGTAATTCTTTTTTTAATTGTTCGTTCTCAAATTCCTTAATAAGATTGGATGCGCTTAAGGTTTGCGTAGTCTCAGAGACCGTATTTTTTTCTTTTTGTTCAACTGCTACATCAACTGATGCGTCAGCTTTAATACCGGTTTCTAAATCCTTCTCTTGTTTCTCTTTGGCCATTTTGGTCATTATTATCCTACAAGTTCTATATCTTAACCTTTTGACTCGCCTTTAGTAACCTTTTTGGTAAATGAAATTGTTTTTGAAAACATTTGGAATCCTGTGACGAGCATCCATAAAACTCCGAGAGAATTAAATATTACGTATATAAGTTCTCCATTATCTCCAAGCCATTCGCCTTCATGGAGAGACATTAACCAATGAACTTGTTCTCTAGAGTAACCCAGTAAATCTTTTGAAACCCTGTAAAGAAGACCAGTAATTGAAGATATAAATAATGGAAGAAAAATCCAGGGCGCCAAAGCCTTATGAAATTGCCTAGAATTAAATAAAGTTTTCATTTTCGTTTCTTTCCCATTGTTATTGATAGATTTAAGATAGCCAAGATTATAAAGGCTATTTTGAAAATATTTACTCCTTACTATTATTTATTCCAATGAGACATTTTGCAGATCTTTTGTTAAATAAAAATAACTCCAAAACTAATGATCAAGTTCCTTTTATTCAGAGGAGAAGAGGAATCGAAATAAAGTCTTCACGTGAAATAAATTTGATGAAAAAATCTAGCAGAATTGTAGCTACTGTTTTGAGAGAAATTAATGACTTAATTAAACCTGGAATGAGTACAAAAGATTTAGATGATTTCGCAGAAAAGAGGATAAAAAGTTTTGGAGCTTTGCCTAGTTTTAAGGGCTACCATGGATTCCCTTCTAGTATTTGTTCTAGCATTAATAATGAGGTTGTCCACGGTATTCCAAGTAAAAATAAAATAATTAAAAATGGTGACTTGGTTAAAATTGATACAGGGGCATATTTAGATGGTTTCCATGGAGATAGTTGTATATCAATTTGTGTAGGAGAAGTTAGTCCAAAGGCTCAAAAACTTAGTGATATAGCTTTTAAAGCTTTGTATGCGGGCCTTTCGAAAATCAAGGCCGGGAATACACTTCTAGATGTGGCTGGGGAAATCGAAGACGTTGTTGTAAAAAATGGCTTTAGTGTTGTAGAAGACTATACAGGTCATGGAGTTGGACGAAATCTTCATGAAGAACCATCTGTATTTAATTTTCGGACCAAAGAATTGCCTAACGTCGTCCTTCGCGAAGGAATGACATTAGCGGTGGAACCTATTGTTAATGAAGGGACTAAATTTTGCAAAACACTAAATGATAGATGGACCGTAATAACAAAAGATGGAAAACTATCGGCCCAATGGGAGCATACAATAGTTGTTTTAAAAGATGGTATTGAAATATTGACAGATCGAGATTTTTAGACACTAAGATTTATATTTATAGATAATTTGGCAATATAAAAAATTAAAAAATTCTTTCAATGGGAAAAGTAAATATGTTAAGGGGTTTGGACTAATTATTACTAAATAATCATTTGAATTGGCTAAATCATAAATTTTTTTAGAAACAAATTTGGGACTCATTATTCCAAGAGGATTTAATTCTGATTTAAAAGGCCCTAAGATGATTTTTTTAATTATTAATTTTTTCTTTGTATTTTTGTCCAGTAGATTTTTTTTGAAAGAAACTAATTGACCAATAAGGGATTTACTAATCTCATATGACGGATTTAGGGCGGGTAATATTTCTGCTTCAGATGTGTTTATCCAAATCTCTTTTTTTATTTGTGAATCATTGCTTAGAGCAATATCTTCAAATAAATTTAAAAATTTGAATTTGCTTAATGCATTTATTTCAATTGAGTTTTCATAATTAGAATTTTCTCTACTCAAATCATAGATACCATGGTTCAAAATTAAAATGTCTATATTCTCTAATTGTTTTTTTAATGACGACTCCTTCCCACATTCCCATTTAATCCATTCATTTGGAGATTCAAGATTTATTTCATAATTAGTTTTACTATGAGTAAATCCAATCACTTTATATCCTTTTTGACGAAACAACTTTGTTAACTCTTTCCCTAGCGCACCTGAGGCTCCAGTAATCCCTATGGTTTTTTCGTTTTTGGTTGAATTTATCATTTTGCTTGATTTTTATGAGATACCAAAGAATTAAAATAAATTTACCAAAAAAAGATTATTTATTTTTTTATTTGATTAAAACTCATAAATAAATATTTGTTTAGTTCTGAAAAAAATATTATCTTAAACCTATTAATAAATAATTTACTAAATTATGAGCGATATATTATTAATTGGCTCATGTGAGCCATTTAGTGGTAAGTCTGCAATGGTTCTTGGGATAGCAAAAAAACTTTTACAGAAGAAAAAAAAAGTACGCATTGGAAAACCTCTAGCAACGTGTATTGAACTTACAAATCTTCCCTCAATGTCTTATGAAGGATTAATAGATGATGATGTTAAGTTTATTGGATCAACGTTAAATATCGAAGAGGAGAATTTAATTTCTTCAGTAGGGTTATTGGATAATATCTCAGCTGAAAAAAGAATCTTCAATAAAGACTTACTCCCAGGAAAAGGTTTTGATCAGATTGAAGGATTGGTTAATGATGATTTTGAAGGTCTTAATATTTTAGAGGCAGCCGGCAGTCTTCATGAAGGTATGATTTATGGCTTAAGTCTCCCACAACTAGCTAAGGATTTAGATGCGAAAGTTTTAATTGTGAATTTATGGGAAGATTGTAAAAGTGTGGATGCATTACTTGATGCGAAAAAACAATTAGGTGAGAAATTGGCTGGAGTTGTATTAAATGGAGTCTTGCCGCAAGAACTCGAAAAAGTAAAAAATGAAATAATACCCTCTCTTAAAGATCTGGATATTGAAGTGTTTGGAGTGATGCCTAAATCACCACTTCTTAGAAGTGTCACAGTAAGTGAGCTTGTAAGAAGACTAGATGCCCAAGTAATTTGTTGCCCTGAAAAAGATCAATTACTCGTTGAAACATTAAGCATTGGTGCAATGGGGGTAAATTCTGCAATGGAATTTTTCAGGAGAAGACGAAATATGGCTGTAGTTACTGGTGCTGATAGAACTGATATACAACTTGCTGCTTTGGAGGCTTCGACTCAATGCCTTATTTTAACTGGTTTAGGAGATCCTTTGTCCCAATTGATTCATAGAGCGGAGGAATTGGAGGTGCCAATCTTAAAGGTGGAATTAGATACTCTTTCCTCCGTGGAAATTATTGAACAAGCTTTTGGCCATGTCAGAATACATGAATCAATTAAAGCTTCTTATGCTATTCAATTAGTTCAAGAGCATGTAAACCTAAAAAGAATTCTAGAAAAGATAGATTTTCCCTGCAATTTTTCAGATAAATGCTAATTTCAAATATAGGAACTATATTATTTTGAGTCGCTCTTTAGATCTTCCAGCAACTGAAGGCGTTGATGCCTTAGCTCAAGAACTTGCAAAACTCCAAGATAATGGGAAAAGGAGAATTGCTTTTTTGGGTAGTAGACACGTACCAGTTGTCGACATTCATTTAATTGAGTTGATAGCAAGGTCGTTAGCAGAAGAAGGACATAATATCCTCACTTCTGGATCGCAAGGTGTTAATGCAGCTGTTATTCGAGCTGTCTTAGATATTAATCCATCATTATTAACTGTTTTATTACCACAAAGTCTTGATAGACAAATTCCTGAAATAAAGGACCAACTTGAGAGGGTTATGCATTTGGTTGAAAAAAGTGAAAATGATGAATTACCTTTGCCACTTGCAAGTAGTCTTTGTAATCAAGAAATTATTAGTAGGTGCGATCAATTAATATGTTTTGCCTTTCACGATAGTGAAACTTTGCTAAATAGTTGTAGATGTGCTGAAGAAATGGGCAAAGTGGTTAGTTTGTTATTTTTTGATTAGATTAACCCATTTCCCCTTATTAAAAGATGATTTATGCTAATAATATTTAGCGTTTAGTAATTTACTATGGCAGAAAGTTTTTCATTTGATGTGGTTTCTGATTTTGATAGACAAGAATTAGTCAATACTTTGGATCAAGTTAAAAGGGAAATTTCTCAGCGTTACGATTTGAAGGGCACGGATACTTTAGTTGAATTAGATAAAGAAAATATTTTTATAATCACCAATAGCGAACTAACCTTAAATGCTGTAAATGACATAATTAGACAAAAGGCAATAAAAAGAAACTTATCTTTGAAAATATTTGACTACGGTGAAATTGAAATGGTTAGCGGTAATAGAATTAAACAGACAATTTTATTAAAACAAGGAATTAAACAAGAAATTGCGAAAAAAATAAGTAAAAATATAAGGGATCAAATAAAAAAAATTAATGTCAGTATCAATGGAGAAACTCTCAGAGTAGCTAGTAAGAGCAAAAATGATCTTCAATTAGCAATAAAGCTTGTTAGTGAGTTGGAAGAGTCTTTGAACATTCCTCTAAAAGCTAATAACTTTAGATAAGATTTTTAGTAGGCTTATTTTAATAATATGGCATATCATTCAGAATCTCTCATTAAATCACTCATTAAGAAGGTAAAAGAATATCCTCGTTTTTCAAAAGGAGAAATAGAGAAATTTTGTTGGATGGCGGTACATGAGCATAAGCATGGTGTTTTACCCTCTGAATATGACATAAGGGAGATAGATGAGGATCTTTATTTAGAACTTTTGCAAGAATTTAAATCAAATATCCACTAAAAATATCTGTATTTAAATTCACAATTATTAAAAAAATATTTTAATTAAATGTCTTATTAATGCACTAATTAGTCTATTTAAATATGATTAATTAAAAGAAAAAATTTAATGTCAACATCCTTTAAAAATGTCACACCAACAGGCCCTGGTGGGACAGCAACTCTTTTAATTGTATTGTCTTTTACTGGCTTTCTTTTACTTACCCAATCTCTTTTTGTTGTGCCTTCAGGACAAGTTGCAGTTGTTACAACATTAGGGAAAGTAAGTGGACCCTCTAGGAGAGCTGGTTTAAACTTTAAACTTCCATTTGTTCAGTCTGTATATCCTTTTGATATAAAAACTCAAGTTCAACCTGAAAAATTTGAAACTTTAACTAAAGATCTTCAAGTTATTAGAGCTACCGCTACTGTCAAGTACTCAGTAAAACCTAACGAAGCAGGAAGGATTTTCGCAACAATTGCAAGCAGAAATAGTGATGTTTATCAGAAAATTGTTCAGCCATCTTTGCTAAAAGCTCTTAAATCAGTTTTTTCTCAATATGAGCTAGAAACAATTGCTACTGAATTCGCTGTGATTTCTGAGAAAGTAGGAGATACTGTTGCACAAGAACTTAATTCATTCGATTACGTAGATGTTAAAAGTTTAGATCTTACTGGATTAGAGATCGCTGAAGAATATAGAGCTGCTATTGAACAAAAGCAAATAGCTGGTCAGCAATTACTTAGAGCAAAGACAGAAGTTGAAATTGCAGAACAAGAAGCACTTAGATATGAGACATTAAATAGAAGCCTTGACGATCAGGTACTTTTCAAATTATTTCTCGACAAATGGGATGGTAGTACACAAGTTGTTCCTGGCTTACCAGGTTCAGAAGGAGGTACTCCCCCAGTAATAGTTGGTGGTAGAAGATAACTATTTAGATATAATGTTTCTAAAGTTTTAATCATTTACTCATTTTTCTTTAAAGAAAGATGAGTAAATGATTATTTTTTTATTGCATTAAAAGATTCGTCAAAAGCTTCAATAGTTTTATCAATTTCTTCTTCGCTGTGAGCTAGTGATGTGAAACCAGCTTCAAAGGGGCTTGGCGCTAGGTAAATTCCTCGTTGAAGCATTTCTCTATGCAACTTGCCAAAAAGTTCGGCATCATTTGTTTTCGCTTCATCAAAGTTCCTAACTGGCCCATCGCATAAGAAAAATCCAAACATAGCGCTTACACTTCCACCGTTAATAGCAATACCGTTATTTTCTGCGGACTGAATTATTCCTTCAATTAATCTAGAAGTTGTTGAATCAAGCTTATCGTACGTACCATCTTGCTTCAGCAGTTCAAGAGTTTTTATTCCAGCAGTCATTGCGAGTGGATTGCCGCTCAAAGTGCCTGCTTGGTATACCGGGCCTGAAGGGGCTACCATTGACATTATTTCTTTCTTGC
Organism: Prochlorococcus sp. AG-347-M23; assembly: GCA_003278855.1. Lineage (GTDB taxonomy): Bacteria > Cyanobacteriota > Cyanobacteriia > PCC-6307 > Cyanobiaceae > Prochlorococcus_A. The sequence continues at coordinate 75,715 of QCCU01000001.1, forward strand.
CTCCATAAGCTCCAACAGGTAGGCCTCCACCAATTACTTTCCCAAGGGTTGTTAAATCAGGAGTAACCCCAAACTTTTCTTGAGCTCCTCCATAACTTATTCTGAAACCAGTCATTACTTCGTCAAAAACTAATAAGGATCCATTCTCAGTGGTTAATTCCCTTAATCCCTCCAAGAATCCAGGTTCTGGAGTAATAAATCCAGCATTACCAACAATAGGCTCAAGAATAACCCCTGCAATGGCATCAGGATTTTCAGAAAATAATTTTTTTACTGCTTCAAGATCATTGTAGGGAGCTGTAAGTGTGTTGGCAGTTGTTGTCCGTGGAACACCTGGAGAATCTGGTAAACCCAGAGTGGCCACACCTGATCCTGCTTTTACTAAAAACATATCTGCATGACCGTGATAACAACCGTCAAATTTAATAACTTTATCTCTTCCAGTAAATGCTCGCATAAGTCTCAAGACAGCCATGCATGCTTCAGTTCCACTATTGACAAATCTAACCATTTCTACAGATGGGACTGCATCTATTACCATTTCAGCAAGTTGGTTCTCTAGTACGCATGGAGCACCAAAGCTAGTGCCTTTTTCAATTGCTTCCTGTAATGCCGTGGTGACTTCAGGGTGGGCATGTCCACATATAGCAGGTCCCCAGCTTCCTATGTAGTCAATATATCTATTTCCATCAATATCCCAAGCAAAAGGACCTTTGACTCTATCAAAAACAATTGGCTGACCTCCCACAGACTTAAACGCTCTTACTGGAGAGCTGACTCCTCCCGGCATTAGTTGTTGGGCGGCAGAGAAAATTTCTTCTGATTTTGTGTAATTTAATATGTCAGTCACAATTTATCTAAATGGTGTTTTGAGAAAAATCTAGTCATGTTCTAAATTAGAAATAAGTAAAAATTTTGTCAATCAGATTGAAATTCTACATTATGATATTTTTATTGCGATAGTTTGGATTGTAAATTATTAATTTTAAAGAAATTATGATAAAAAACAATATTACTTTAGATAACTCTTTATTAATAAGCGTTTTCAAGCATTAAAGCAATTCAATTTATTTTATTTATATTTCGAAGAAATTATCCTCATCCTCAAAAAAATCTGCATTTATTTCGTTTAAGTTAAGATCTATCATTACTGGGGCATGATCACTTGGACGCAAATTGCCTCTAGGGGAGCTGTCTATGACACAACTTTTAAGTTTTGATGATAGTTCTTTGCTTATATAAATATGGTCTATTCTCCAACCTTTATTTAATTCAAATGCGTTGTTACGGTAATCCCACCAACTCCAATGGCCAGCATTTTGTTCATAAATCCTGAACGAATCTATTAATCTTTTTTTCAGAACATTATTTAGTGCACTTCTCTCTATCTCAGACGCCATTATTCTTCCTTCATATTTCTTTGGATCATGAATATCCAAATTAGATGGAGCAATATTAAAATCACCCACAAGACAAATTAATTCTCCTTTTTTTTCTTGCTCATCTAAAAATGAAGCTAAACAATTTAACCAATTAATTTTGTATTTGAATTTACTAGATTCTAGAGAAGATCCATTTGGAACATAGACATTTATGATTTTAATGCCATTAATGTCAGCAGAAATCAATCTTTTTTGATCTAGGAAATTTTCGATATTTTGATTAAAGTCATTACAACCGTAGAATCCTTTTTTAACATTTTCTGGCTTTATTTTGGAAATAATGGCCACACCATTGTACGATTTTTGTCCATAGATCTCTACTGAGTATCCTAATTTTTCAAAAGGTTCAACAGGGAAACTTTCGTCCACCACTTTCGTTTCCTGCAAACATAGAATATCTGGATTTGATTGATTAATCCAATCTAATATTTGTGTAAGTCTGGTTCTTATAGAGTTAACATTCCAAGTTGCTATTAACAAATTTCTACCAAATTATGTAAAATTAAAATAGCAAAAATTTTTGGCGTTAAAGAATCTTGAAATTAAATAAAATGAAAAATTACTTTTGCAAAAGCGTTTTTAAACCAATTACAGTTCTAATTTTTTTTACTTTATTAATTTTCTTAAAAAGTGATTACCTAAATGCTGAATATTTATTTGAAGAATTAGAAATAGATACCTCAACTAAAACAGAAGGTGATAGTTCAGCTATTCCAACTAATCCTTTTGAACTTGTGGAAATGATTCGGAGACAAAATAGTTTGAATGATGCCACTGATCCTTCTGATGCAATTGACGATGCGTTAAGGTCTTTTAATAGTTTGGAGGAAAATTAAGAAATTTAATACGATAAATTATTATTTTAAAATTTTTAATATGTTAAAAAACCCTATCCCAAAAGTTACTAACCAATTACAGCACAGAGCAATAGGGATTATTAATGGCAAATTCACACCCATTAGTAATGAAAAATTAAATAGAGGCTTTTTAATTGACAATAAAGACGAAAAAATTGAAACAGTAATTCTTGGGAAAGCATTATCACTTCTAAAAAAGCATATTGATTTAAAGAAAAGTTACTATTGGATTGTTTATCCAAAGAATAAAAATACTCAAAACTTGCATTTACAGGTTGCAGGAATATGGGATCCCTATCAACTGAATGATTTTCCTAGTGATTCTTCAAAAACTAACTGCTCAAAATTATTAGAAGAATTAGATCTTAAAGACAATTATTTTTCTGTTAGAGGAGAATTAGTTTTTGTTAATACTCAAAAGAAAGAAATTGTTATTAAGATTTGCCCTGCTACAAACTCAAAAAATTTAAAAAATAAAAATTTTAAATTAGTCATAAAAGGGGAGCTTTCTCTTGAACTTTTGCATAGCTTTGTAAGTTTAGATATCAACAGAGATGGAAATTCTTTGCAATTAATAAGGTACGAAGTGATTGAACAAAATCTTTCTAAAATAACTAGAATGAAAGGTTGATTTCCACCGCAATTTTACTAGTTAAGAAATCTTTGATTTATGGATGATGTTTTAATTGAATGTTCTCCTGGGATATCTGGAGATATGTTGTTAGGAGCTTTTTATGATTTAGGGGTGCCTAAAAAAGTTATTGAACAGCCACTCATTGATCTTGGATTGAAGGATCTATATCAACTAGACTTTACGGAATCAAAAAGTTGTTCAATCCGAGGCATAAAGGCAAAGGTTAAGAATATTGACTTTATTCCTATTAAAAGAACTTGGAGAAGTATCAAGGAACTTATTTTAAATGGCCACTTAGAAGATAAATTAAAAAAAATAATTTATGAAGTATTTGAATCTTTAGCAATTGCGGAAGGAAAAGTTCATGGCATCAAATCTGATGAAGTTCATTTTCATGAAATTGGAGCTATAGATTCATTGGTGGATATAATTGGAGTATGTGCTGCATTGAATTACTTAAACCCAAAAAGGGTTTATTGTAATGAACCAATGTTGGGTAAAGGTTTTGTTCAAACTGAACATGGAAAATTATCTGTACCACCTCCTGCTGTAATAGAGCTAATAAGACAAAAAAATATAAAGGTTTTATCAAGCCTTAACTCAATAGATGGTGAACTCTCAACACCTACTGGCATTGCTTTACTTGCAAATTTTGTCGACTATCCTGAACCTCCTTCAAAATATTCTATTAACTCTTATGGAGTCGGCATTGGTAATCTAAAATTTACATTCCCTAATTTGGTAAGAGTTTATAAAATTACTTCATTTGAGGATTTTTCAATTAACGATAATGAACAAATTAGTCCAAAGTGTGAAGAGATATCTATTCAAGAAGCATGGATTGATGATCAAACACCCGAAGATATATCTAATTTTGTGGAGAAACTCAGAATTGAGGGGGCTTACGACGTTTCCTATCAAGCTATCAATATGAAAAAAAATAGAATTGGATTTTCTATTCAAGTAATCTTGCCCATAGAGAAAAAAGAGTTTTTTAGGAGATTATGGTTTGATTATTCCAACACTATTGGGGTTCGTGAAAGGAACCAATCCAGGTGGATATTACTTAGACGCAGAGGAGAATGTTCAACGACTTTTGGAAATATAAAAGTTAAACAAATTTTGAAACCAGATGGATCAATAATTATGAAACCAGAAAATGATGAAGTTTTGAGATTGCAATCAAAGCATAAAATATCTACGTACGAAATAAGAAAAATAATAAGAGAATCAAGCAAAAAATTTAAAGCATTTGAAAACTGGAAATGAGATTTAACTTCAGTAATCAACCATATCTTAAATTCCTTAAAAAAATTAATTTTAGTTGTTTAAAGAGTATTTTCTTTATTACAAGCTTGTCCTATTTTTGTATATATTTTTTTAATAATATTGATCAAATTTCTTTTGATGTCAATTTAGAAAGAAATGGAATTAATCTATTTTTATCATTTTTATTTTGTATTTTAAGTATTTACCTGAACGCTTATGCATGGAAATATATTGTTAGATGGTTCGGGAAAGAATTTAAAAGTAATAATCTAGTCTCTTTTTATGTTTTAACCAATATTCTTAAATACGTTCCAGGAGGGGTTTGGCATTTTGTAGAAAGATTTAATTTTATAAAAAAAATTAGTAATCCTCAGATTGCTTTGTATTCGACACTTATTGAACCTTATTTTATGTTGAGTGGATCTTTTCTCTTGGCCTCGATGGGATTGATTTTTTCACCATTTTATATTTTTTTAATTGTTCCTTTGGTATTCCTAAATAGGAAATTTATTTTTCTAATATTAAAAATATTAGGGTCTCTTAAGGGAAAAGTATTTGAGGTCTTGAGACTTCCAAATTCAAAGGACCAATTTGAAGAGAGAATAAATATAATTTCATTTTTCCCTACTAAAGCTTTATTTCTTGAAATTGGATTTGTTTTATCTAAATTTATTGGTTTTTATATTTGCTTAAATACTTTTTATACGAGTAACACTCTTAACATTATATTTTTATTGGTAATCTTTTCTTTGTCATGGTCTTTAGGCTTGGTAGTCCCAGCAGCTCCAGGAGGAGTTGGCGTTTTTGAGGCTTGCCTCCTTTTATTTGTAGGCAAAAGTATTCCACAAAATATAATTATCACTAGTTTAGTGTATTTTAGGGTTATATCTACCTCGGCAGATTTATTCTTAAGCCTACCTTTCTTAATAAGAAAACTTTATAAAAGAATTTAGTTTTTTTTCTCTAAACTTGGAATCAATGTTATTGAAGCAATAAGGCCTAAAGTCATGATAATAATGGCTGGTAATATTGCCTCTACCATTCTTTCATCTCCAGCATATTGATATATCCTCACAGATAATGTATCAAAATCAAATGGTCTCAAAATAAAGGTCATGGGTAATTCTTTTATCGTGTCTACAAAAACTAAAAGTGATCCTACGAATATTGGTCCCTGAAGAAGAGGAAGATGAATTCTTTTGATGATGCCGGGCCAATTCTCTCCTAGTCCTAGTGCAGCTTCATCTAGACTAGGAGAAATTCTCTCTAGACTTGAATCAATAGAACCCTTAGAAATAGTTAGAAATCGAACAAGATAACCCCAAATTAGTAAGCAAATAGCAATGAAATTCAATTTTGGAGAAGAAATGCTTATTAATGATAAAGCTAATACAGTGCCAGGAATTGCATAACCTATTCCCGCAAGGTTTGTTATTAGTCCTAGTAATAAGCTTTTATTTGGACGTCTTGCTAAGGAAATTATTAAGGAGAATAACATCGTTATTAATGCAGTAGAAAATCCTAGACTTATGGTCCTGAATGATAGAGTAAACAATTCTACTGATAACCCCTTTTGAATTTGATCGATATTGAGCAGAACCCAAAAACATGGAATTCCAAAAGAGAAAATTGGAGGAAATAAAGATATTATTATTGCTAAAAGAGCTCTTGTTTTTTTTAATTCCCACCCTTGAGAATCTTTTGATGCAGGATTTTCACTCCACCGCTTCGATTTTCTTCTCGAGAATTTTTCAAAAATAATTAAAGTGAAAATTATTAATAAAGCTATTAAAGATAGTCCAATAGCACTTTTTGGATTACCCTCAATTATCCAATTTTCGGCTATACCTGTAGAAATACTTGGAATATTTAATAATGCAAATGTTCCCAACTCATTCATTACTTCCATACACATTAAACTTATTCCTGTTATTAGTGCTGGTAACGCCATTGGAAAAGCTACTTTAAAGAAGCTCCTCCACGGCCCAACTCCTAATCCTCTACTAGCATTGATTTGATTAACTCCAAATTTATTAAAACTTTCGTTAGCAAGAATGAATACATATGGATAAGTAGATATTGAAAGTATTAAGACTCCCCACCATAAACCGGTTACTTGATACCCAAAAATACTTCCTAAATCCTGCAAAACAGCAGTTATTAGATATGCTGGGGCGGCTAGTGGAATGAGCTGACAAATACGGAGAACTTTTCTGAACTTAAAATCACAATTTGAAAGTAACCATCCGTTTAAAGTGCCTAATCCTCCTCCAAAAAAACTTGTTAGTACTAAAACTTTTAAAGTTTCTAATACCTCTTCTCCTCCAGCAATGCCTAATGAAAAATTCCCACTTACAACATATTGGACTCCCTCAAGAAGAAAATTGGAAATTGGAATGATTACTAAAAGTGCGACAATAAACGAAGTAAAATAAAAAAGTTTTAATTCGGTTAATCCTTTTTTAAATCCTTTAATAAGTATTTTCAAAAATTAATTAAATCCTAATATGTAAACACTAATCTTTACTAAATCTACATGATGAAAGTTGATTCTTAATAGTTTGATGATCTAAGTTTTTACCAATTAATACTATCTTGTTAGATTTTTCTTTTGTCCATTCTTCATCATCCAGAGAAAATCGCTTTCCAGATAGATGAAAAATATGTTTTCTATCACTTTCCATAAACCATAATATTCCTTTCGCCCTAAATATATTTTGTGAGATTTGATTATCTAAGAAATATTGAAACTTCCTTAAGGAGAATGGTTCAAATGTCTCATATGAAACTGAGGTAAAACCCTCGATATTATTGATCAGATCGTGGGAATGAGAAGAGTGATCGTGGGAATGAGAAGAGTGATCGTGGGAATGAGAAGAGTGATCGTGGGAATTTTGTTCTATATTTTTTTTATTTTTCTCGAATTCAAAAGTATCCGTCTCAAATAGACCTACGCTCATTATTGTATGTAATGCAACTTCACTATTAGTTGATCTCAAAATCCTTGGTTCTTTTTTTATTTTATTTATAAACTCCTCTATTTTCTTTAATTGTTTTTCATTTACTAAATCAGATTTATTAAGAAGAAGGATATCTCCGTATAAAATTTGAGAATAGGCGACACTTGTATTATTAATTTCAAAATCAAAATTTTCACCATCAATGACAGTGATTATCGAATCTAATCTTACTTTTTCTCTAAGATCACCAGCCGCAAAAGTCATGGCTACTGGTAATGGATCTGCTAATCCAGTTGTTTCAACAATCAAATAGTCTAATTTTTCAGCTCTTTCTAAAACTTTGGATACGGTATTTAATAATTCGCCATTGATAGAGCAACATATACATCCATTATTTAATTCGATCATATCTTCTGATCCTTCTATTATTAAGTCATTATCTATTCCGATTTCTCCAAATTCGTTGACTAAAACAGCTGTTTTAATACCAACTTGATTTTTTAAAATATGATTTAGAAGTGTAGTTTTGCCAGAACCTAAAAATCCACTAATAATAGTAACTGGCAATAAATTTTTAGACATTTTGAATAGTTGAAAACAAGTTTATATTTTTATTAATCGAAAATTTTGTTGATTTCCGAAGCTAATGTTTGATCCAAATTCGTAATACCTCCTAGATCATGTGTATTTAATTTAATTATTACTTTTGCATAAACATTCGCCCAGTTAGGATGATGATTATATTTTTCACAGATTAAAGCAACCTTAGTCATAAAAGCAAAGGCTTCAATAAAATTAGCGAAGTTAAATTCTCTTTGGATTTGTTTAGATTTAATTTCCCATCCAGGTATTTTGACAACTAATTCATTCAATTCTTCATCTTGCAAAATGTAGGGTTCCATTAAATAAGAAATCTGACTTATTACATTATAAATATCTTACTTTTTCTCACCATAAATATCTTACTTTTTCTCACCTATTATATGTACATTAATGATTCTTTCCTTTTGATCAAATCGATGTTCCCATAAATAAACTGCTTGCCATGTGCCAAGCATAATTTCCCCGTCTTGAAAACTCAAAGATAAACAAGTGTTTGTTAGGGATGTTTTAATATGTGCTGGCATATCGTCAGCCCCTTCTTGATAATGTTTATAAGATATTTCTTCTCTATTTTTTGATAAGGTTAAGTAGGAATCATAGGGAACAATCGATTGCATATACTTTTTTAGGTCCCTTAGTACATTTGGATCTGCGTTCTCATTAATAGTTAAACTGCAACTTGTATGAAGTGAAGTTAAATTTAAAATTCCGGAATGAAAATTATTTTTTTCAACACATAAATTTAAATCAGATGTGATATCAATAAAACCCTCGCCATGGGTTGTGAATTTTAATTTTGAAAATATTTGTTCCATATAAGTTAAAAGTTAATTTATCAATATCCTATTATGGATAAAGATGCATGTTTTACTGCAGACATTAAAATTTTTATCTTAAGATAAATTTAATTTCCATTTAAATCTTTGGCTGAAACTTATTGGAATAAGCTGGGTGCTTACCTTAAAGAAACACAAATATTAGGTTCAATCCAAAATACACTTTATTGGGATCAGAATACTGGTATGCCAAAGAAAGGTGCTTCTTGGAGGTCTGAACAACTAACTTATATTGCAAAAGTATTGCATGAAAGAAATTCTTCTGAGGAATTTTCTAATTTAATACAATGTGCTAAAAATGAACTGGCAGATATTGAACGAAATTCCGATAATCAACTTTTCATAAAAGATAAAGAAAGAAATATTAGTCTTTTATTAAAGGAATTTAATAGAGAAAGAAATTTAGATCCTAAATTAGTTGAGTCTCTAGCAAAGGCAAAATCTAAAGGGTATGAAAGCTGGCAAGAAGCTAAGGAAAAATCAGATTTTAAAATTTTTCTTCCTTTCTTTAAAGAATTAGTTAAATTGCGGATTGAAGAGGCAAAACAAATATCAGATCAATATTCACCATGGGAAACTTTAGCCCAACCCTTTGAGCCTGAATTAACTTTAAAGTGGCTGAATAAAATGTTTCAGCCTTTGAAAGACACTCTCCCAGAGTTGATTAGAGGGATTGATAAATCTAAGAAATATTACTGGGATTTGAGTCCAGAATCTCAACATAATTTATGTTCTCAATTACTTGATGAATTTGGGAGAGATAAAGATCTAGTTGTTGTTGGTAAATCTCCCCATCCTTTTTCGATTACATTAGGGCCTAATGATTACAGGATTACGACAAGAATTGTTGAAAGTGAACCATTATCAAGTTTTTTAGCAACTGCGCATGAGTGGGGGCATTCTATTTATGAGCAGGGTTTGCCATCTCAAAGTCATCAATGGTTTGCTTGGCCTTTAGGTCAAGCAACGTCTATGGGTATTCATGAAAGTCAATCTTTATTTTGGGAAAATAGAATAGTTAAATCCAAATCTTTTTCAAAAAGATTTTTTAACAAATTTGTTTCGGCTGGATGTTCTCTTAATAATTATTTAGAACTATGGAAATCTATTAATCATTTGGAAGCAGGACTAAATAGGGTTGAAGCGGACGAATTGACTTATGGCTTACACATATTAATAAGAACTGAACTTGAAATAGATTTAATTGAAAGAGGATTACCTGCTGAAGATATTCCAACAGAATGGAATAAAAGATATGATGAACTCCTAGGAATTAAACCATCTAATGATTCAGAAGGTTGTCTTCAAGACGTTCATTGGAGTGAAGGGGCCTTTGGATATTTCCCCTCATATTTGTTAGGACATGTTATAAGTGCGCAAATATCTTCTAAAATGGAAAGAGACTTAGGTTTGATTGACAACTTAATTGAAAATGGTGAATATAAAAAGATCATCTTCTGGTTAAAAAATAATATACATGAATATGGCAGATCAGTTAATTGTATGGAGTTGGTAAGAGCTGTAACTAATGAAGAACTATCGCCAAACTATTTTATTAATCATTTAAGGTCTAAAATAAATGATTTTTGCTGAAACATTACTTTTAAAGAATTTGGTTAGGTGTGAGGATGTAAGATAAATAAAAATAATTTCTTGATGGCAAATCTAAATCAGCCCCCAAGCAGGGTTACCCCCAATTTATTGCACATACTAAATGCTTTCACTGATAGCTCAAATACAATAATAAACACTATTGTTGAATTGAACTCTAATACCATAAATAAATATGAATTAATTACAGAAACGGGCCATCTTAAACTTGATAGGGTAGGTTATTCATCACTAGCGTATCCTTTTGCTTATGGATGTATTCCAAGGACATGGGATGAAGATGGAGATCCACTTGATGTAGAAATTGTTGGAGTAACTGAGCCATTGATACCAGGATCTATCGTGGAAGCAAGGATTATTGGGGTGATGAAATTTGATGATGGTGGAGAGGTCGATGATAAGGTAATAGCGGTTCTCGCGGATGATAAAAGAATGGATCATATCTCAAGTTATGAAGACCTTGGAGATCATTGGTTAAAAGAAACAAAGTATTATTGGGAGCACTACAAAGATCTAAAAAAACCAGGAACATGTACAGTAAATGGTTTTTTTGGGATAGAAGAAGCTGTTAAAGTGATTAAAGATTGTGAAGAGAGATACAAAAAAGAAATTGATCCAAAATTAGTAAATTAACAAATTTTATTTTTCTCTAAATTTTTCAAATATTTCGCTTAGTATTTCTTCGGCACCTTGCAGCTTTAATTTTTTAGCTAGTTCTTTGCCTACTTCTTCGGGATCATTAATATTGCCAATATATTGATCTTTAATAAGCCTTCCTCCATCAAGAGATGCAACCATACCAGTAAGGCAAAGTTGTTCATTCTGAATTTTACTATTAACACCTATTGGGACTTGGCATCCACCTTCAAGCTCTCTTAAAAAAGCCCTTTCTGCTAGACATCTTTGACTGGTGGGTTTGTCTTCTAAGATATTTATAATTTCTAAAACTTTTTTATCATCAGATTTACATTCAATGCCTAGTGCTCCTTGGCCAACGGCATGAAGGGAAATTTCACTTGGGATAATCTGGTGAATTCTTGATTCAAAGCCTAATCTCTTTAAACCAGCTGCAGCAAGTATTATGCAATCAAATTCACCAGCATCTAATTTTTCTATTCTTGTAATAACATTTCCCCTAATATCTTTAAATACAAGATGTGGATACTTATTTCTTAATTGTGCAAGTCTTCTTAGAGAGCTTGTCCCTACAATTGAACCTGCTGGTAAAGTGTCTAATTTATAACAATCATTTTTTTTGTTTACTACTAAAGCATCAGCAGGATCTTCTCTTTTAGTTATGCATCCTAATTTAAGGCCGCTAGGTAAATTTGTTGGCAAATCTTTTAAAGAATGTACTGCTATATCTGCCTGGCCTACAAGCATTTGTGCCTCAAGTTCTTTCGTAAATAAGCCTTTATCACCTATTTTTGCTAAGGCTACATCAAGAATTTTGTCACCTTGAGTTGCCATGGCTTCAACGGACACCTCTAAATTGGGAATATTTTTTTCTAGTTGATCTTTAACCCATAAAGTTTGAACCATGGCTAGTTTACTTCTTCTGCTAGCTATTTTCAGTTTAAAATTAGTCATTAAATATAATTTTGAGTTTGTATTAAAATTAAGTCGAATTTATTTTAAGCTATTATTTTGCCAGTTTTTAAGGCTGAATATTATATTTAACTTTTTTTATTTTATATATTCTTTTAAAACCCCATTTCGATTTGGATGTCTAAGTTTTCTTAGGGCTTTTGCCTCAATTTGTCTAATTCTTTCTCTCGTCACGTCAAAAATTTGGCCAATTTCTTCAAGAGTTTTCATTCTTCCATCATCAATTCCATATCTCAATCTAAGAACATCTCTTTCTCTTGGGCTAAGAGTGGCTAAAACTCCTTCCAAATCTTCTCTCAATAAAGTTTTAGAAACATCTTGCTCTGGATTTTCTATATCAGCCTCTATAAAGTCTCCAAGTCTTGAGTCTTCTTCTTTCCCTATTGGGGTTTCTAAAGAAATAGGAAGTTGCGCACTTTTAGCTATAAATCTTAATTTTTCAATTGTCATTTCCATACTCTCAGCAATTTCTTCTTCACTAGGTTTTCTACCAAATTCTTGGCTAAGAACTTTTGTGGTTTTTTTAATTCTGGAAATCGTCTCGTATAAGTGAACTGGCAATCTAATAGTTCTACTTTGATCCGCGATTGCTCTTGTAATAGCTTGGCGAATCCACCAAGTTGCATATGTAGAGAACTTATAACCTTTTTCATGGTCAAATTTTTCCGCTGCCCTAATTAGACCTAAACTTCCTTCTTGGATTAAATCTTGAAATGATAAACCTCTATTCATATATTTTTTAGCAATGGAAACAACTAATCTTAAATTTGATTGAACCATTTTTTCTTTGGCTCTCCTACCCAAGAGAAGTCTTCTTCTAAATTTTGGCAGAGGCATATCTATTAACTCGGCCCATTCTCTAACAGATGGGAAATGTCCTTTTTCTGACTCATATTGAGTTGCCAGCTCTTCTAGTTGGAGTAAGTCAGCAATTTTTCTTGCAAGCTCAATTTCTTCATCTGGTCTTAAAAGTCTAATTCTTCCAATTTCCTGTAGATAAACTCTTATTGAATCTTCAGTGTAGATACCTTTTGGCCCAAGCTTTACATTCCCGAGCCCTTTATCTTCTTCCTCAGAATCATTAAATTCATTATTATTTTCAATACTGCTTTCGTTTAACTCGGAAGATGTCTTTAAATTTTGACTATTTTTATTACTATCTTCTTCAACTACTGTTTCTAAATTTGTATTAATTTTTTTATTAATCTTTTTTTTGGAACTAGGCTTGTAATTCTTTGATTCTGCTGCTACTGGACACATAATTGACTCCTTTCTACGGTGAATTTAACTAGATAAAATTTTATTTAGGGCTAATTTGAACATTTAGTAGTAAAGTTACCCTTAATGTTTAAAAAACTTTTTCACAAAATGAGAATAAGAAAAGTTTTCTAAATTGTTGAAAAATTTAAATAGTGCTATAGATTACCTAAAGTAAAAAGTCTTGGGATTTCTCAGACAGGCAGATCATTTTTTGAATTTCAGTCAATGATCAAAGCTTCATGTCTCCCTTAAGAGCAGGATACTTACAATGTGCAAAAAACACTTTGTGGAATGTTCAACAATCCAATACTAAGAAAAAGTTTTGAAGCCGGCAAGTAATCAGTTATTAAATATCTCCTATAAATTGGAAATTTTGCTTGATGTAGGTAGTAGTAATGAAAGCTTTTACTATTTAGATGGAAATAATCTTGGGGCAGAAGTTGGAGATATTGTAAGTGTAAGACTAAGAGGGAGATTATTGAATGGGTTGGTGATCTCAAAAAAAAACTTTTCGACAATTAATAATGATGAAGCAAATATTACTGGAGGGAAAAGCATAAGATATTTGTTTGTTGAAAGTATTTTGCAGAAAAAAATAATTGATGACTCGTGGAGAGAATTGATAGACTTCCTAGCCTCTTTTTATATGGTTAGTAATTTAAAAATGTTCAAAACTGCATTTCCTCCTGGCTGGATTGGTAAATATAAGAATTTTTCTAAAGGTTTAAAAGATCAAATATGGATTGAAACTAAAAAAGAATTTGATATTAAGAAAAATGGATTAACCAAAAAAGAATTTACTTTATTGGATACTTTATCTAAAAAAGGTAATTGGCAAAGTGAATTAATAAAGTCTGGTTTTAATTACACTCTAATTAACTCAATGGTCAGCAAAAATTATCTTGCTAAATCTAAAAGAAAAAAAAATATAAATACTAAATTAAATTCCTTTTTTGAAGATCATATCGCAACTAAAAAACCAAATCTTTCAAATGAGCAAAAAATTGCATTTCAAGAATTTCAAACAATGAAACCAGGAGATGTTTTACTTCTATGGGGCGAAACAGGTTCAGGTAAAACAGAAGTGTACATGAGAATTGCTGAAGATCAATTTCTTAAGAAAAAAAGTTCTTTGATACTAGCCCCAGAAATTGGATTAATTCCTCAACTTATTGATAGGTTTAGTAGGCGATTTAATAATGTCGTTTATGAATATCATAGTAATTGTTCTCCCGATCATAGAACTTTAGTTTGGAAGAAAATTATTAATGCTAATGAACCTTTAATAGTAATAGGTACAAGGTCGGCAGTTTTTCTTCCAATCAAAAATCTGGGATTAATAATAATGGATGAAGAACATGATGTTTCTTATAAGCAAGATAGTCCTATGCCTTGCTATGACGCAAGAGAGATTGCTATTGAAATAGTAAAAAGGAATTCTGCAAAGTTAATTTTTGGGAGTGCAACCCCATCAATGAAGACTTGGAAAAAATGTATTTTTGAAAGGAATTTTAAATTAGTAAGAATGATTCAAAGGATATCCAGTAATGAGACTCCTGAAATAAAAATTATTGATATGCGGGATGAGTTCAAGAAGGGAAATATGAAAATTTTTTCCAATGAATTATTACAATTTCTTCCTCAACTACGCTTAAAAAAAGAGCAAGCAATAATTTTGATCCCTAGGAGGGGTCATAGTGGATTTTTAAGTTGTAGAAATTGCGGATATTTAATAAATTGCCCCAACTGTGATGTTCCTTTATCAGTTCATCTCGGATCACAAGGGAAAAAATGGTTAAGGTGTCACTGGTGTGATCATAAATCAAGATTGATCAATCGTTGTCCAGATTGTCATTCAACTGCTTTCAAACCTTTTGGAATTGGTACGCAAAGGGTAATAGAGTTTTTAAATGAAGAATTTCCTGACTTAAGAGTACTTCGCTTTGATAGAGATACAACTTCAGGAAAGGATGGTCATAGAGATATTCTTTCAAAGTTTTCTAAAGGTGATGCTGATATTCTTGTCGGTACTCAGATGTTGGCAAAAGGTATTGATATCCCCAATATTACTCTTTCAGTAGTTATTGCAGCAGATGGGTTGCTTCATCGCCCAGACATTTCAGCAGAAGAAAAATCATTACAATTATTTTTGCAAGTAGCAGGAAGGGCCGGCAGGGCACAAAAAAAAGGGAAAGTAATTTTTCAAACATATAAACCTAACCACCCGGTGATTTCCTATCTTCAAAAAAGAGATTATGAAAGATTTTTAATTGAAAACTCGAGATTGAGAAAGGATGCTAATTTATTTCCATTTTGCACAATTTGCCTACTTAAATTATCAGGTGAAAATTATGAATTAACTGAGTCAATTGCAATAAAATTAGCAAAATATCTACTCAGTTTTTGTGAGAAAAAGAACTGGAAATTAATTGGTCCTGCCCCTAGTTTAATAGCTAAAGTCGGTAAAAAATTTAGATGGCAGATATTAATACATGGTCCTGAAGGTACAAAGATACCTTTACCTGATAGATCAATATTATGGAAACTTATTCCAAAAAATGTTTTTTTAACAATAGATGTTAATCCAGCAGAGTTGTAATTACTTTGATGGAAGTTGAGGTAAATCTGAACCTAATTTAAATCTATAGAATCTTAATAAATAAGCCAATATTATAATTATAAAAATAATAGATATTCCAATCAAGAGTTTGTTGAGGCTCCAGAAAGAAAATTCAAGACTATTTATCTGCCCTTGATTTAAATCCCAAATTATCAGATTTTTTGTGATTTCTAAATTTGAATTATTTTTCTCGGCAAGGATAGCTTTATTAGGGTGAATAATTTTGAAAATGAGTTCTAAATTATCAATGCCTTTAATAGAATTTAGATCCAAATCTAACCGGTAAAAGTATTTTTTAAAAAAAATGAAGTTTTTTTGAGTAGTATTAATTTCTATATTTGTTGATTCTCCCGCTAACTCTCCAGCTGTATTTTGGGTGATTTTAAGAACTTGCTTTGTATCCTCTAAATTGAGATTTTTATGTTTCAAAGAAAAGGTTGATTCGTCTTGTTCAATTTCTGCGCCAGGAAAAATATCTTTCATCTTCTCTTCAAATCTTAATTGCCAAGGAAATTTCTTTATGTATTTACTCTCTATCACTAAATTATTAGTTATTGAATCAAGTTCACTAAGATCAAGGGTATCCTCAACTTTTACGCAGCCACTTAAAAGTGGAATTAATAATAATAGTATTAAAAAAATGATGAGTGAAAAACCTTTCTGAAAGGGTTTTGTTTCACCAGTTGGTGTCTCAGTTACATTAATAAATTTTTTTTTCTTCAATATTTCTCTTTTTTTGCGCAGTGAATTAAGAGATTTTTTATTGAGTGATGGGTTGCTTTCAAACTGTAAGTTCCAATTTTCTGGCTTTTTAATGTCAGGAGAGTCTATAACTTCCATCAAATATTTTGCATTTTCTCTCGTCTTGTTATCGTAAGATTTTAGAAGTTCTTTACAAAACCTTTTAGCCTCCTCCCTTTTATTGATACCACATAGAGCAGTAATTAAGATTGTTCTTAAATTTACTCCCTCTTTGCTTGATAAAGGAAATGATTCGATTATGGGCAAAAGAAATTCAATGCAATAATGATACTCACCTTTAGCTAAAGCAAGTTCTACTTTTTCTAAAACTTGCTCATAAGTTTTCATGGGTTACGCGACTATCATTGTACCTATTCCGGAATTTGTAAAAATCTCAAGAAGTAATGAATGTTCTATTCTTCCATCAATTATGTGAGCTGCTTTGACTCCTTGGGCCAAAGCTCTTATACAGCATTCTGTCTTTGGAATCATACCTTCAGTCACAATTTTTTTATCAATAAAATCCCTTGCCTCTTTGAGATTAGTTTTTTCAACAAGACTATTTTTGTTATCTTTTTCTTTTAAAATCCCTTGAGTATCAGTAAGAAGAATAAGTTTTTCTGCATTTATTGCCGCAGCAATTTCTCCAGCAACAAAATCTGCATTAATGTTATGGGAAATACCCTCCAAGGTTGATCCAATGCTAGAAATAATTGGAATGTATCCTTTAGAAATAAGAGGATCTAATATTTCAGGATTGATTTTTGTAACCTCTCCCACTAACCCATGGCTACCATCTCCTAGTTCTCTAGATTGAATTAAGTTGCCATCAAGACCTGATATTCCCACAGCTAAGGATCCAGTTATATTAATTCCTTTTACAATTTGTTTGTTAACTCTACCCATTAGAACCATCTCGACAATTTCCATTGTCTTTTGATCAGTAATTCTTAATCCATTTTCGAATTTAGGAGATATTTCTAATTTTTTTAACCAATTATTAATCTCTGGTCCACCTCCATGAATTACTATCGGACAAACCCCAACGGTTGATAAAAGTGCAATGTCTCTAAAAAAAGCATTTTTTAACTTATCATTCTCCATAACAGAACCACCATATTTGATAACAATTTTTCTACCTGAGAAACTTTGTATGTATGGAAGTGCTTCGCTTAATATTGATACTCTTTGAGAATCATTCATTATTAAAATTTATTAAAACTTGATTGAATTGAGAAATTAGTTTTTACAAATATATCCCTATATTCAATAAAAGAGAATAAAATCAAATTCTTTTTTATTATCGTCGATAATAAATTCTGATTCAAGACCTTTTACGAAAAACCTATTTAATCTTTCTTGTTTTTCAATCCATTTTTCTAGAGGGACAGCGTTTAATTCGAAACGCATTCTTAGACCATTTTTTTCTTCCTTTGTAATTTCTTCTATTTCTTTTAGTTGAGGGGGGTTATCTTCGTCCCACAAATTTAAAGATTCTAGTGACGATTCAAGATGAGCTTTTATCCCATACCTCCATCTTGTAACATCTTTAACTAATGCTGTTAGTTCTTTTGGTCTATTAAATTTATTTGTCGCAAAATTTGTCTTGTCAAATAACTCTACAGGAGGTATTTCGGAAGTCTTTAAGCCTAAGCCAATTAGGAAAATAGGTACTCCGTAAAAAAAAGTAGGCACACTTAAATTCACTGAGTCTGTAAAATAAGCAGTCATTCCAATAAAAGCTAATATACCCCCAGCGGTTACGATTAAGTTTCCAGGCGATAAGTATTTCTTCATTTTGATTTAGTAGAATGAATTTTAAATAGGCTAACAAGTATTATGCAAGATTCTAATACTGCAAATCAAGGAGATTTAATTTTTAAACTTGATCAAGATAGAGCATGGCTACTAGAAAATCTTGATAAGGGTAAATGGCCAGAAATCAGAAGCGAACTTGCCGAGCTTGAAAGAAAAATAAGCAAATTAATTATAAGTGTTCAAGAAAATAATGTTGATATTTGATTTAAAAAGGTATTTCGTCCACTTCAGGTACTAAAGGTGAACTATCCCAACTAGATTTTTTGGCGGTTTCTTTATTTTCAAATGACTCATTATTTTCATTTTGATCAGACTTAATAACATCAACCGGCGATATTTGATGAATTTTTGAAGCTGTTAGTTCTGGTTGTTTCTCTTTCGTTCCGTCTTTTCTAGTGACAGAATTCATCTTTAGACGTCCCTCAATAACAACATTTTGTCCCTCCTTTAGTTCATCTACCATTTCTTGGGCAATATTTCCCCATCCTATGATCTTGAGATCTCTGGTTGGATCTTCACTACGTAATCCTTTAAAATTAACAATCATTTCTGCAATTGGAGTTTGGTTTTCTTTGGTATACCTCATTTGGGGAGCGCTATTAATGACCGCCTGAATTAAACAATGATTCATTACTTACTATTTAATTAAAGACATACTGATGCAGAATCAAATAAATTGCTATAAAAATGTTTGGATCCTATCAGGAACTTCGGATGGACCTGTAATCGCTAATAGGCTTCTTGAACTTAATTATTCAGTCTTTGCAAGTGTTTTAACTTATAAAGCAGGGCAAGCTTATATTGAAAATCCAAAGTTACATATCATTACGGGGAAATTAAATAATAAAGATCAAATAATTAATTTCATAAATAAAAATAAAATCACATGCGTTGTCGATGCTACTCATCCGTTTGCCGCAATAATTTCTAAAAATCTTAATAATGCATGTAAAGAAATTAATACACCTCTTTTACTATTTGAGAGGAGATCTCTTATAAATAACACTAATAATTTTTTTCATATTGATCATTTAAAGGATATAAATAATATCGATATAGAAAATAAGAATATTCTTCTTGCAATAGGATCAAGATTCCTTAACGATACAGCTAGTTATTATATGAATTGTAAAGCAAATGTATTTACAAGGGTACTTCCAACTTATGAGAGTATTACAAAAGCTTTTGGATCATGTATTAAAAATTCAAACATAGCGATACTTGAACCGAGTAAAAATAACAAAAGCATTTTAGAAAAAAAACTTTGTGATTTTTGGGAGATAGATTATGTTCTATGTAGAGAATCTGGAAGTTATTCTCAGAAAAACTGGGAGAGTATAGTTTCTGGAAGTAAGATGAAATTATTTTTAGTTAAAAGGCCGAAAGTTGAAAATGATTATTCTTACTCTTTTGATCAATATCACAATTTGATAGATCACATAATTAAAAAATATTGATGTTTAATTCATTATGGAAGTATTAGTAATGATCACGACTGAATCAAGTTACGCAAGTGCTTTGCGAATTGCTAAATTACTAATACAAAATAAACTTGCAGCTTGTGTTTCGATAAAGCAAATTTTTTCAATTTATAAGTGGGATGATGATATTGAAGAAACTAAAGAGTTTGAAATTACAATAAAAAGTAAACTAGAATTTAAAGATTTTTTAATTGATTTCGTAAATAAAAATTCCACATATGATGTCCCTCAAATTATTTACAAAAAATACCATGCTGAGATGAAATATTATGATTGGTTGAATAAGAATATTTGATAAAATCTATTTTATTAACTCTTTAAGATCGATATCTGTTCTAGATCCTAATTGCGTAATTATTTGCCCCGCACAAATTGAAGCTATCTCTCCGCATTTTTTGAGGGAACAATTGTTTATTAATCCATGGATAAATCCTCCCGCATAAATATCTCCTGCTCCTGTAGTATCAATAATCTTGCCTTTCGTTATTGACTCAATTATTTCAACATTATTTTTGTTAACAATCAGAGAACCATTGCTTCCAAGAGTTACTATAACTAATTCACATAAGGAAGATAGGTCTTCTTGGCAGCTTGCTAATTTATCACTTTTAAATAGACTTAACACCTCGGATTCATTACAAAAAACAATATCTACATATTCATAAATTAATTCCAAGAAACTCTCACGATGTCTATCTACACAAAATGAATCAGACAAAGAAAGGATTATTTTTGTATTAGATTGTTTTGCAATTTGGGCGGCTTTAATAAAAGCTTTTTTAGCTAATTCGCTGTCCCATAAATATCCTTCTAAATATAAGTATTTACTTTCCTTAATTACAGTAAAGTCAATGTCTTTTGGTTCAAACTCTACAGATGCTCCTAGGTAAGTGCACATAGTTCTTTGTGCATCAGGTGTAACCAAAATGATTGAATGAGCTGTTGGAGCTCCTTCAATAGTAGGTGGAGTATTAAATATAGTTTTACTTTTTTTTATATCGTCAGAAAAGAAATTCCCAAATTGATCATTTTTCACTCTTCCTATAAACTGCACATAATTGCCTAATTCTGCTAAAGAAACAACAGTATTTGCTGAGGATCCACCTGAAATTTGTTTGATCACTTTGCAATTTTCTAACAGTCTCTTAGATTCATCAGAATTAATTAGATTCATTGATCCTTTATCCAGATTATTTATCTCAAGAAACTCATCTTCAATATTTACAATAATATCCACTATTGCGTTGCCCAGACCAATGAGATCAAATTTTTTATGTTCAAAATGCCTAAAGGGTTCTTTCATTAATTTGGAACTAAATTACCTTAGCAGTGCTCTTTTAGGACCATGTATTGGGTCTTCAATTACTATAGTTTGATCTCTATTCGCCCCCAACGAGACAATGGCAATTGGTACCTCCATTAATTCAGCTAAAAATCTAAGATAATTCATAGCATTCTCTGGGAGATCAGATAGTTTTCTGCAATCTGCAGTTGAACATTGCCAACCTTTTAATTTTTTGAAGATTGGCTTACATTTTTTTAAGTCATCTGAATTTGTAGGAAAGTAGTCTATTTCCTCCCCATCGAGATCATATGCAATGCAAACTTGAATCTCATCTAATTCATCTAATACATCTAGTTTCGTAACGGCTAAACAATCAAGACCATTTACAGATACAGCATATTTACCAATAACTCCATCAAACCACCCACATCTTCGCCTTCTACCGGTAGTGGTTCCAAATTCACTACCTCTATCACAGAGTTGATCATTAATACTTCCTTGTAATTCAGTTGGGAATGGCCCTTCACCTACTCTTGTGGTATAAGCTTTCGCGACACCTATGACTCTATCAATTAAAGTTGGACCCACTCCAGCGCCAATACATGCCCCTCCTGATATAGGGTTTGATGAGGTAACAAAAGGATAAGTCCCATGATCTAAGTCAAGTAGAGTCCCTTGAGCACCTTCGAAAAGAATATTCTTCTTGTTTTTTGAGGCTGCATGGATAGTCCTCGTACAGTCAACAACATGCTTTGATAATCTTTCCCCATAGTCAAGATATTCTTCAACAATATCTTCTAATTTAAGTGGTTTAATGCCATAGATTTTTTCTAGTAGACCGTTTTTTTCTCTTAATGGAATTTCGATCACATCACTTAGCCTTTCCTTGTTGAGCAAGTCTCTTATCCTAATACCATTTCTTTGTGACTTATCCGCATAAGTTGGGCCAATCCCACGACCCGTTGTCCCTATTTTGTTTGAACCTCTATCAGCCTCCATTGCTTCATCTAATATTCGGTGGTAGGGCATTGTTACATGTGATGTTGATGAAATTTGTAATCCTGAGATATCAATTCCATTATCAATTAACATGTCAATTTCTTTGAGCAAGATTTTTGGATCTACAACAGTTCCAGAACCAATTAGACAAGAAGTATTTTTATAAAGTATCCCTGAGGGAATTAAATGTAATTTTAAGACTTTATCATCTACGACTATAGTATGACCTGCATTTACTCCCCCTTGATAGCGAACAACAACATCTGCCGAACGACTGAGTAAATCCGTTATTTTACCTTTTCCTTCGTCACCCCATTGGGCTCCGATTACAACAACATTGGCCAATTTTAGAAGAGCATTATTTTTGTGCGAATATTTAATATATTCAAAAATCTTGGTTTACTTTTAAAAAGTAAATGAATTGTATCAACTTTCTCTTAGAACCATTTTTTCAGCAAGAGAAAATTCTTTGGTTAAACGCTCCTTAAGTTTATCTGGTAAGGGTCTACTTGCAAAGTTTTTGTAATGACCTGCCATAGCATTTAATGCTGTTTGCATTGTGGTAAATGATTGCGTTTTATTCACCATCCCTCTATTTCTATATCTGGAAATGTAGTCAGTTATGAGTGTAAGAGCCTCACTTCTTACTTCATCTTTATTTGGAGAATCTTTTGGAGTGTCAACAGCTGTTTGTAATGTTTTAACAACAGAAATTGTATCCTTTGCATAGTCACCTGTCATAGCAGTTTTTGCAGCTATGGAAGGGGAACTAAATAGTGTAAAAACAATGATTAAAGATATTGCAAAAGATATAGCTTTGGTAAGATTCTTAAAAAATAATTTTGATGTCCATTTCAGTAACATAACTTAGCTCCCAAAAAAAATAAGCCTCAAGACTTTTTATTGTACATTATTTCAGATTCGGAAATAAATGTTTCTAACAATTTATCAGAACTAATTTTAAGCTTAGTATTATTTGTTCTGCATAAAAGTTCTACTTCTTTGTTAATAGAATCTCTGCCAATAATTATCTGAAAAGGAATACCAATTAATTCCGCATCTTTAAATTTCACTCCAGCTCTATCGTTTCTATCATCAAGAAGAACATCAATTTTATTACTTAAAAAGTTGTTATAGATTTGCTCGGTAAGATCATTTTGAATAGGATCTTTTAGGTTTGTTGGGATAATAATAACTTCAAAAGGAGAAATCTGGATAGGCCAACAAATTCCTTTTTGATCATGATTCTGTTCGATAGCAGCTTGAGCTATTCTTGTCACTCCTATTCCATAACAACCCATCCATAAATTTTTTAACTGACCGTCCTTATCAGAGAACTTTGCATTTAATTTTTCACTATATTTCTGACCTAGTTGGAAAATATGTCCAATCTCGATACCTTTTTTTTCTTTAAGTTCTTCATCATCGTAAATACTTACTTTATCTCCTTTTTTGGCATTCCTGATATCCCCAATTAGATAGTCTTTCGAATCAAAAGAAAATTCTTGAAAAACTTTATGGAAATTAACTTTATTCCCACCACTTATAAAATTTGAAAGGTCACTTGCAGAATGGTCAATTATTCTAGTCCATTTTTTTGTCCAATTAGAACTAGCTTTAATAGTTTTATTATCTAAATCTGGCCCTATAAAACCTAAGGGTAAATCAACTAGATTTTTTTCGATAATATTTTTGTCTTCTATCTTTTTTAGATTAATGAGATTGAAGTGATGAAGTTTATTGATTAAGTTAAAAAGCTTTACTTCATTAATGTGTTGATCGCCTCTTATGCATGCAAGAATTGGGACATTAAATTCACCTTCGAACTGTGCAAGGAATATTACTGATTTAATAATCTGACTTGGGTCAAAATTATTATTATTGCAAACTTCTAGGATTGTTTTTTGATGAGGCGTTTCCAACCACTCTGCAATATTATTTTTTAGTGGTATAGGTTGAGAGGGTAGAGAAACAGCTTTTTCGATATTGGCAGCATAAGAACCGCTTTGAGTGAACAAAATGGAATCTTCCCCAGCATCAGCAGTGACCATAAATTCTTTAGATGAAGCACCGCCAATTGCTCCACTATCAGCTTCAACCCCAACTGTCTGCAGTCCACAAGATTTAAAAATATTTTCATAAGCATTGCCCACCTTTTCATAGAAAGAAGCTAAATCTTTTTTTGAAGAATGAAAAGAATAACCATCTTTCATTATGAATTCTCTACTTCTCATCAATCCAAACCTTGGCCTTATTTCATCTCTAAATTTTGTCTGAATTTGATAAAAACATTGAGGTAATTGCTTATAGGAGTTGATGGTCTCTGATGCAATACTCGTGATCACCTCTTCATGAGTTGGTGCTAAACCAAATTCTTTACCTTGTCTATCTTTGAGATTAAACATTATTCCTTCACCTGCGGTATATCCTTCCCACCTTTCACTTTTTTTCCATAAATCTGCAGGATGAAGTTGGGGTAAAAGTAATTTTGTGCATCCAATACTATTAAGTTCTTTCTCTATTATTGCGGATATTTTTTCAATGACTCTAAGCATTAGTGGCATGTATGCATAAATACCGCTGTTAACTCTGCGAATATACCCAGCTTTTAAGAGTAATTGATGTGAAATAATCTCAGCTTCAGAAGGGGTGTCACGAAGTGTCCCCAGAGGAAATGAGGTTGTCACGCGCATACAGAAAAATCCTTAATAATATTTAATTTTATCAATTAAGATGAAAAAATAATTTAAAGTGTCTTGAGTCCCTCAACGCGGCTAGTCTAAGAATATTCTTTCTGCTAACTTCTTCAGTAATGAAGTTCAAACTCTTTAAAAAGTTCATTACTACTAAATCATTTTCTTAAGTTATGGAAAATATAGGTTCCAATATTTCTAGTGAAGAGGAATTAGTAGGTATTGATGAAGTTCAAAAATTCCTAAATAGATCAAGAGCTTCTGTCTATAGGTATACAAATACAGATTTAAGAAATCTAAACCCTAGTTTTAATCCAAGAAAATTAAATCCCGAATTTAGGACTGATCAAAAAGATCCTTTAAAATTCCATCCTAATGAAGTAGCAAGATTTGCAAAAGATATCTTAAGAATAAAGGAAGTTACTGTAGAAGTCTTTAATACGCCTTCGTCCGCTGCTCAAAATATACTGGCGCAAATATTAGACGAACTAAAAACTATTAGGTCTTTGCTAGAAAAAGAGTAATTATAAAACCACCAATCAATGTTTTGATTTATTGACATTTTGAATGTAGGATAATGATGTTTAATTATCTCCATAATCTTTACCAATTAAGAGTTCTTGAGTTACACGAAATCAAAGCATTTTATTCAAAGTAAATCAAGCGAAGAATCTTCTCATGATTCTGCTCGAAATGATTTTGAAAGAGATGATGATGACCCCTTAAGTATAAGGAGTTTATCGGTAACATCTTTAGGTATTATTTTTGCCTTTTTGACAATTTTTTTACCTTCAATAAGCATTTTAATTGGCAGACCTGTATCTCAAGGAAACGAGATAATTCATAATCACGATTTTAAAAAAGATGGACCTTAGTTCAATACCTCCATCTCCAATGAAGGGAATAGTGAATATTATTGTTGAAATACCTGCCGGTAGCAGGAATAAATATGAATATTGCTCTGATGCAGGAATAATGGCCCTAGACAGAGTATTACATTCTTCAGTGAGGTACCCTTTTGATTATGGTTTTATCCCAAATACCCTTGCTGATGATGGAGCTCCCCTTGATGCAATGGTGATAATGGACGAACCTACTTTTGCGGGTTGTCTAATAAAAGCTAGACCTATTGGAGTTTTGGATATGCATGATTGTGGTGCATATGATGGAAAACTTTTATGTGTGCCTATGGCAAATCCTAGGCAGGCTAATATAGTGAGTATTAATCAAATTGCTCCTAATCAGCTTGAGGATGTTGCAGAATTTTTTAGAACAAGTAAAGGGCTCGATGGAAGAACAGTTCAAATCGATGGTTGGAGGGATTTTGATGTAGTTGAAAATTTATTGAAAAGTTGTATGCCTCTAAAAAAGAAAAACTTTAAAGTACTTAAGAAATCAAACATTAGTAAATTAAATTGAAAAAAATAATTTTTTATAGTTATTTAAAATGCTCAACATGCCGAAAAGCTGCAAAGTGGCTTGAAAGCAAAGATTTTGAATTTCAGTTAATTGATATTGTAAAAGAACCTCCACTTGTTAATTATTTAAATTTAGCCTTAGCACAATACTTTGATGATAAGAAAAGGATTTTTAATACAAGAGGTAAAGTCTTTAAAACTCTTAATCTTGATATTGATCGTCTGTCAAAGGAAGAAATTATTCAACTCCTTTTAAGTGATGGCAAATTAATAAAAAGACCATTTTTAATTTACGAAGGAAAAAAAGTAATATTAGGTTTTAACGAAATTGAGTATGCCAATCAATTTATATAAGTTTAGAAAATCAAGACTTTATTAATCCTATGCCTGGTTCCATAAAAAGTTTTTTAAAAGAGTGGGGTCTACTAATTCTATTAACTTTTTTTGTTTCTTCTTGCAGATCATTTTTTGCGGAACCACGTTATATCCCTTCTGGTTCAATGCTCCCAGAATTACAAATAAATGATAGGTTAATTATTGAAAAATTTTCGCTAAGAAACTCTTTACCAAAAAGAGGAGATATTGTTGTTTTTAACTCACCTTACTCGTTTGACAAAAAATTAATTTCATCAAGATCTAAGCCTTTACCAAAAAAAAGATATTGTTTTTTTATGAGTTTTCCTCCAATGTCGTTTATTCCTGGTTTGAGAGATCAAGCTTGCGATGCTTATATTAAAAGAGTGGTGGCACTTCCAGGAGAAATTGTAAGTGTAAACTCTAATGGTGAATTAATAATAAATAATAAATTAATTACTGAACCCTATGTCTCTTATAAGTGCTCATTATCCATATTTAATAATTGTGGTAAATTTGAAAACATAAAAGTGCCAGAAGATCATTTTTTAGTTTTAGGTGATAACAGGGCAAATAGCTGGGATGGAAGATATTGGCCTGGAAATAAATTTCTTCATAAAAAAGAGATAATTGGTAAAGCATATTTCAGATTTTGGCCTCTTAATAAAGTTGGCTTTTTCAGTAAATGAAGCCTTTTTTTGAATCTGACTGCATCCAAATAAATTTTTAACAAGGCTTAATTTAAAGTGCTCCTGAAGCAGTTGAATCAAGTATTCCTCCTAGGTGTGTTGTAATGTTAAGAGCGCTAATCACAGGGGGTTTATTGGGATCCTTAAAAAGGTCAATTATAGTTATGCCGCCATTACCCTGTTTAATCATCCAAATATTTGAATAATTTATCCCAAGGATATTACAAATTAGAGTTTTATTGACTGCATCATGAGCAACCATGAGGGTTTGATCATTATCCTTTTGAGATAAACAAATTTTGTCAAAAGCTTCTACTGACCTTTCTGATACATCTTTTATACATTCCCCTTCAGGCATTATTACTTCTTCAGGTTTATCATGCCAATTTTTTAGTAAAGCAGGCCACTCTTCTCTAATTTCTGCTTCCAATTTACCCTCCCATAATCCGTGACTGATTTCTACGAGTGAATCTATTTTCGCAATTTTTACATCTTTGTTATTTTGAAGGATTATTTGTGCAGTCTCATAAGGCCTATGCATTGAACTTGAAAATGCCTTATTAAAAGAAATATTTCTTAAATATTCAAAAGTTTTTCTAGCTTGATCTTTTCCGTTTTCATTTAAAGGGATATCAATTTGGCCTTGAAATCTACCTTCTTTATTCCAGTTAGTTTCACCATGCCTTATAAGAAATATTCTGGAATCTCCAATTTTATTTGGAATATTTTTATTAAGGTGGGAAGTCTGATTTAAGCATTCAATTTGAGTCTTAAAAGAGTTATCTTTCTTTGAAATATTTAGTATCGAGAAAGAAGCATTTTCTAATCTTATTTTTCTAAAACCTTGCTTAGGCTTTCCCAATAACAAGAGTATTAAACATCTGAGAATTGCATTATGTCCAACAACTAAAATATTTACATCATCTTTGTCTAGATAAATTTTTAAAATATCTTCTACAAAATTTCTTGCTTGAAAAAATAACTCTTGAATTGGCTTATAAGTTTTATTGTCATTTCTTTTTAAGATAAGATTTTCTGGATCATTTTTCCATATAGGATAAATTTCTGGAAATTTCTTTTTTATTTCATCAATTTTTAGACCAGACCATTCACTAAGATCTACCTCTAGCAAATTATCGTCGAATACAATATTTTGTTCTTTATTGAAGGCCTTTTTAATTGTTTTTGCAGTCTCTGCAGCTCTCACTAGTGGGGAGGAATAGATTTTGTCGAAGTTAATTTTTGATAATGCTTTTCCTGCTTTTCGGGCTTGTTCGTAACCTTCATCGGTTAATAATGAATCGTCTGTTCTTCCCTGAATTAATCCTTTTGCATTGAAACTGCTTAGTCCATGCCTAACTAAAACTAATCGTATAGCCATATATAAATTTGAAAATTAAGATAATTTAATCATCTCATGGCGTGATTAAAATAGATACATAAATATAAGGAATTTCAATGACAACTAAGAATAGTTTCCAGCAACATGATAAATTATGATCTTTAAAAATATTTCCAAGTCAAAACTCACCTTAGCTTTTATTTCTATAGTCATAACTTTTTTTGTATGGCAGCAAGGCTTAAGAGATAGTCTAAATAGACCATCTGTCTCATTTGATATTAGTCAAAAAGAGCAAGAAATTGCTGAACTATCGGTCCAATCAATACCTGTGAATCTTAAAAATTTTTTTATTATTAATGATCCTGTTGATCAAATAAATAAATCTCTCACTGAGGTCTCGTTTGAAGAACTAACAGAAAGAAATAAATTGATTAGAATACTTTCTTCAGAATCAAATGATCTTACAATCTATAAAAATATATCCAAAGATTTTGAGAATAAAAACTTTAAATTTCTGATTGATGAGATAGAAAAAAAATCTAATAAAAATTCATATAAACCAAATTCTGATAAATTTAATTTATTTAAAAATGATAGATTTTTATATCACCTTTTAAGTAGGAAATTTGATTTTGACGATAGTTCATTAATAACAAAATCATTTTCAAATAAAATGTTTTTAAAAATATTAGCCATCAGACTAATACCACTTTTAACCATAATTTTTGGCTCTATTCTGGCTTTAAAAATATTATGGACGACTATATCTTTGAAAAAGTTTGGTTGGCAAGAAATTAAATCCTTAGATTTAGAGTTAATAGATATGGTTTTATTAATTGCAGGAGGATTTGTTGTTTTAGGAGAAGTTGTGTCACCTTTGTTCTCTATTAGTTTGGTTGAACTTTTTTCTAAAAATCTCTCTAATGAATTATCTCAATCTTTAAAAATATTCTTTGGATATCTTTTTATGGCTATTCCGCCATTAGGGATTGTTTATTATCAAATTAAATCTTTGAATGGTGAATTTACTCTAAAAAAGGATTATTTACAGTTCAATTTCTTGCCAATAAAATTTGCAATTATTCAGGGAATTAGAGGTTGGTTAACAATTGTTCCTTTTGTTTTATTGATCTCTCTAATTATGAATAGTCTGATCGACAATCAGAATGGTAGTAACCCTTTGCTGGAAATTGTTCTTAATAATAATAATTACTTATCATTTTTTCTACTATTTGTAACAACAACTCTATTAGCTCCTTTATTTGAGGAGATTATATTTCGGGGTATTTTACTACCAACTCTTTCAAGAGATTTTGGAGTAATTTCAGGCATCATAGTTTCAGCTTTTATCTTTGCTTTAGCCCATTTAAGTTTGGGAGAAATGCCGCCATTATTTGTTCTAGGGATTGGATTAGCAGTTACAAGAATTACTTCAGGGAGTTTGTTTTCCTCAGTGATTATGCATTCTTTATGGAATGGATTGACTTTCTTAAATTTGTTCTTATTGAGGACATAAAGAATTTAATTTTTTACTTGCGAATCAAACAAAAAAATGTTTATTTAATGAATAACACTTCTTTTATTTATATAAAAAATCGTAGATGAAACCTTATGGGAGTCAACTTAATTTAAAAAAAAATTTTTCATATGGAAGTAAAAAAAATTTCGAAAAAATATCCATTATTACTATCAAATTAATACATCAAATTTTCGACACAATTAATGTCTCTCTTGTGGTATTGATTTTCATCTTATTTTTCCTGTCTTTTAATAGTCAAAGAAAATGGTCAAATACATTTGAAAACTTATCTAAAACAAGAGCTATCAATAATAATCTTATTGATTACATTTCTAAAATTGAGGAACTTTATATTAGTGAACTTGAGTCTATCAATACATATAGAAAAACTAAACCTGAAGATTTAATCTATCTAGATAAACTTTCAGAAAAAAAAGAAAGTTTATTTAAGAAAAATTTAAGTAGTTTCATTGAAGGTTTTAGTGATAGCAAATATCAAAGGGGATATTGATGAAAAAATACAAAAAAATTGTTCATCTAATACCCCTTGATCAAAGAAGATTTAAATTTCTCTATATTTTTAGCTTACTATTAATATTTTGTTTGTTTGGTAGGTTAGTTAAATTGCAAGTCTTTAACTCTTCTGATTTGCAAAGGAAAGCTAGATTAATTCAGTCTTCTAAAACTAACGCCTTAAAAAAAAGGAGAGCAATTGTTGATAGAAATAATAGACTAATTGCTTACGATAAACCGCTATATAAATTATGGGCCCATCCAAAATATTTTAATTTTCCTGGTGATTCAATTAACAGAGTTCGCAGTATTGAAGAAGTTACAGAAAAATTGTCATCTATCTTGGATCTAAATAGTGAAATACTCTTGAGAAAATTCAATAATAAAATGAATGGTATCAAACTTTTGGATAAAATTTCCGAAGAAAAGGCAGAAAAGATTAAAAACCTTCAAATTAGCGGACTTGATTTGTTTAAATATTCGCAGAGATATTATCCACAAGGGGAGATTTACTCTAATCTTGTCGGTTTTGTTAACGATGAGAATATAGCTTCAGCAGGTTTAGAGCTTCATTTAGATAATCAAATTAAAGTTTTTAATAAAAGTAATTTAATAAAAAGAGGAGGAGATGGAACTCCTCTGCCGGATAATTCAGCCCCAGGTGATTTTATTTCTGATTACAAAAGTTTAGGTCTAACTATAGATTCAAAATTGCAGAAAGCTTCATTCAATGCTTTATCAAAGCAAGTAAGCAAATGGGAAGCAAAGAAGGGATTTGCCATAGTTATGGATGTTAATAATGGTCGGATTCTCTCCTTGGTGACAGTCCCGTCGTATGATCCAAATAAATTTTGGCAATATGATTCTGGACTCTTTAGGGGTTGGTATTCTCAAGATTTATTTGAGCCTGGTTCAACTTTTAAACCTATTAATCTTGCCCTAGCGTTAGAAGAAAAAGTAATTCAGAAAGATGGATTTGTTGAAGATATTGGAAAAATTAATGTTGGAGGATGGACACTTTCTAATTGGGATAAAAAAGGTAATGGATTCATTGACTATCCAAAAGTATTGCAGGTTTCAAGTAATGTTGGGATGATAAAAATAATGCAAAATTTAGACCCCAAAATTTATTGGGATTGGTTAAAAAATCTAGGTATAAATAAAAATTTAGAGACTGACTTATTTGAGTCAACTGCTGGCCAACTAAAGAGAAAAGATTTATTTGTAAATCAATCAATTGAGCCTGCTGTAACTTCTTTTGGTAAAGGGTTCTCAATCTCGCCACTTAAATTGGTTCAACTTCATGCGGCTCTAGCAAATGGTGGTTTTGAAGTGACTCCTCATGTAACCTCAAATTTCAAAGAAAGAGTTAATAAAAAACCACAAAAAAAATTTTTTTCACACGAAGTCTCACAAACTGTTCTTGAATGGATGGAGAGCGTAGTTGATAAAGGTAGTGGATCTGGAGTGAAAATCGAGGGTTACAGGATAGCAGGGAAAACGGGCACTTCCCAAAAAGCCTTAAATGGTTCCTATACAAGTAAAAAAGTTTGCAGTTTTGTGGCGACCTTACCAGTTAATGATCCGAAATATGCTGTCTTAGTAGTTGTTGATGAGCCATCTAATTCTTATGCATATGGTTCAACTGTTGCTGTACCAGTTGCCAAAGAAATTATCGAGAGTTTGATAGTAATTGAAAAAATACCTCCCAAGATTAAAGATCATGGAATGATTGTTAAAAAACCCTAAAATTTTCCAATTTTATAAATATTTAGTTCATTATCTGATGATTTCATCTGAAATAAAAGCTAGTTTATGTATGTATGATTATTTAAAAATGAAATCAATTTTAGAACAATTGTCCTCAATGACCGTTGTTGTTGCTGATACTGGAGATTTAGATTCGATAAAAAAATTTCAACCAAGGGACGCTACTACCAATCCATCGCTAATACTTGCTGCTGCTAAGAACCCTGATTATGTGAAATTAATTGATAAAGCTTTAGAAAGTTCAGAAAATGCATTGCCCCAAGGATTTTCCGAAATTGAATTAATCAAAGAAACTGTTGATCAAGTTTCAGTATTTTTTGGAAAAGAAATATTGAAAATTATTTCAGGGCGCGTATCTACAGAAGTTGATGCAAGACTTAGCTTCGATACCGAAGCTACAGTAGAAAAAGCGAGAAAATTGATCAATCTTTACAAAAATTTTGGAATTGAAAAGGAAAGAATTTTGATTAAGATTGCTGCAACTTGGGAGGGAATTAAGGCAGCTGAAATTTTGGAAAAAGAAGGTATTAAGTGCAACTTAACTTTACTTTTTAACTTCTGCCAAGCGGTAACTTGTGCCAATGCAAAAATAACTTTAATTTCCCCGTTCGTCGGCCGCATATTGGATTGGCATAAAGCAAAAACTGGTAAAACTAGTTTTGCTGGTGCTGAAGACCCTGGTGTTGTTTCGGTTACACAAATATACAAGTACTTTAAAGAAAAGGGATTCAAGACAGAAGTAATGGGAGCGAGTTTTAGAAATCTTGATGAAATAAAGGAATTAGCAGGTTGCGATCTTTTAACGATCGCACCAAAATTTCTTGAGGAACTGAAAAAAGAAAAAGGAGAGTTAGTTAGAAAATTACATGTAAGTACCCAAATAAATAATTCTATTGACTACGAATTTGAAGAAAAAGATTTCAGATTAAGTATGTTAGATGATCAAATGGCAAGTGAAAAGCTTAGTGAGGGTATCACTGGATTCAGTAAGGCTATAGAAGAATTGGAAGAGCTGTTACTAAAGAGATATTCAGAGATTAAAAATCATAAATTGATTTCTGCTAACTAAATTTAAGTTTTAATTGAAAAAGAATTAAGTTCCACTTTTTGTTAAGAGTCTTCTAATAACTCTTTTTGCAATATCTTCATAACTCATTTCTCCTGATAATATTTGAGCAATACGTTTAGGAGCTGTTTTTCTTTTGACACCTAGTTGGTATCCAGTTCTAGGAAATCTATAAAATACTTGGGCTATTCTCCTCCCCCATACCATTGATTTCCCCCAAATGTTGTTAATTTTTTTCGTATAAAGATTTAAATCATCTACTTTTCCTGATAAGAACTGATCTATGTATTCTGCAGCATAAAAACTGCTAATTAAAGAAGGTCTAATTCCTTCCGCTAAAAAAGGATCACATAGAGATGCTGCATCTCCAACCGCTAATACTTTGTCACCATTAATTGAGTGGAAGCCACTCCATATTCTCAGTTTTTTACTGGTTGTTGTATAAGGAAAATCATCAAAACCGAAGCTTCTGATAACTTGTTTATTTATAGCCTGATTTTCTAAGAGACTAGTATTTATGAAAGTACCTAAACCAATATTTAAGCTTTCTCTTAAGGGGAATGCCCATGCAAAACCATATTTTATAAATCCAAACTCAAATCTAACTGCATTTCTAGGTATTTCTCCTAACCCTTTCAATCTTAAGGAGATTGTGTTGGCAAACTTCGGTTTTCTTGGCCCTAAATTGAAATAACTCGCCCATTTCGATTGGGACCCATCTGAAATCACAAGAAATTCTGAAATATATTTTATTTTGTTATTGCAAGTAATTTCCCATTTATCATTTTTTTTTATGATTTTTTCTATCAATAATGGTCTCATTATCTGAACTCCATTACTCAAGGATTCATTAAGTAATAATTGATCTAGTTTTTCTCTTTTAACAATCCAAAATGGGGATTCACCAGTAAGATCAGCAGTTACATTATCTGTAGCTTTCCATCTGAATTCAACATTCTTAATCTTTGATTCTATGCAATCTTCTATATTTAAAGGAAGAAATTTTTGCATTGAAGATGCCATCCCACCTGCACATGGCTTGTAATCTTGGGATTTTTCTTTTTCAATAATTAAAACTGAATATCCTTTCTTTGATAAGTTAAGAGCGGTCGAAGATCCTGATAAACCTCCACCAATTATTACAACGTCAAATCCTATCAAACTTTTAAAATTTCCTTCTCTTTCTCAGACAATTTAGTTTCTATTAAAGCAATATATTTATCTGTAATTTTCTGAATTTCAGATTGATTATCTCTCGATTCGTCAATAGAAATAAGGCCATCTTTTTCATCTTTTTTTTCTTTATCAACTGCATCTCTTCTAATATTTCTCAACGCTACTTTTCCTTCCTCTGCATATTTAGAGGCTAATTTGCAAAATTCTTTTCTTCTTTCTTCTGTTAAAGGAGGAACATTTATTCTTATTACTTTCCCATCATTATTTGGAGTAATACCTAAATCACTCATAGAAATAGATTTCTCTATCGCTTGTAAACATGAAATATCGAAAGGTTGTATTGAAATTGTTTGCGAATCAACAGTGCTAATAGTGGCAAGCGATTTGATTGGTGTTTCTGCTCCATAGTACTCAACACTTACTCTGTCTAACAAGGAAGCATTAGCTCTTCCTGTCCTAATTGTATTAAAGTTTCTTTGTGTGGCTTCAATACTTTTATTCATATTTTCTTGAATTTCTTTTTCTTTCATAATTAAAAAAATTAAATTTTCCTTAACTAATTAAAGAGCCTATTGGCTCACCAGCAACAGCTTTAGAAATGTTCCCTTTTTTGAATATATCAAAAACCATAATTGGAATATTATTATCTTTGCAAAGTGCAATCGCAGTACTGTCCATTACTGCAATTTCATCACTAAGAACTTGTTGATAACTGAGAGAGGAATATTTTTTTGCATCTTTAAATTGATTAGGATCACGATCATATACTCCATCAACTTTAGTAGCCTTCATAACAACTTCAGCGTTTATCTCTGCTGCCCTCAAAGCTGCCGTAGTATCAGTTGTAAAAAATGGGTTTCCGCATCCGCCTCCGAAAACTACAACTCTACCTTTTTCAAGGTGCCTCATGGCTCTTCTTCTGATATAGGGTTCGGCAATTTCCTGCATTTCGATTGCTGTTTGAACTCTGGTTGCAACTCCTACTCTTTCAAGACCATCTTGAAGTGAAATTGCGTTCATTACAGTTGCTAGCATCCCTACATAATCAGCCGTCGCACGATCCATTCCATCCGCAGATCCTTTAAGCCCCCTAAAAATGTTTCCACCACCAACAACTATTGCAAGTTGGACATTATTTTCGATTACTTTTGAAACATCCTCTGCAATTGACTGAACTATAGCAGGATCTATACCGTATGGCTTTTCACCCATTAGTGCTTCGCCACTAAGTTTTAAGAGAACTCTTTTGTAAGTCATTCAATAATCGTACTTTTAAGACCTTAGCAAGTAAATGCACCAAATTTATTTTTTGTTCAGATATTGCTTGCGTCTTTAAACATTTCTAAACCTGTCTAAAGACAATTTAAATATTAATTTTTCATGACTAAAATTCAACACACTTTTGTGCTTTAATTCCTTGTTCTTTAAAAGGATGTCTTATTAGTTTCATTTCTGTAACTAGGTCAGCGTAATTGATAATTGAATCAGATGCTCCTCTTCCAGTTAAAACAATATGATTTTTTCTATTATTCAAGCTATTTAAAAAAGTGATAATTTCTTCTGGTGCAAGATAACCAAGTTTTGTAGCGATATTAATTTCATCAAGAATGATAAGTTTATAAGATTTGTTTTTTATATATTCTTTGGCTAGTTGCCATGCTTCTTGAACTAATTTTTCATCTCTTATTCTGTCTTGTGTTTCCCAAGTAAATCCCTCTCCTAATGAATGCCAAGATATTTTTGAAGACAAATTTTTAAGCGCTTTTTCTTCTCCAGTGGTCCAGCCTCCTTTGATGAATTGAATTATTGCCACTTTATAGCCATGCCCTATCGTCCTTAAAGCCATACCTAAAGATGCAGTTGTCTTGCCCTTACCATTTCCTGTAAAAACAATCAATAATCCTTTTTTTGTTTTTCTAATTTGTAGTCTTTCGGCTTGAATATCTTTTCTTTGCTGCATTCTTTTTTTATATGAGCTCTCATCCCTATCTGGGGATATCTTTCCTCCTATTCCAAGTTTTTTTGCTTGATTATCGAGATTAAATATTTTCTCGGAAGATGAAGGTTTTTCTTGCATATGAACCTAATTTTTACTTAATGATTATAAATCTTTAAATATTTTTAGCTTCTTTAACTTTTAATAGTGCATTATTTACTGCTTGTTGTTGATCTCTTTTAGTAATCCAGTGGTGATAAGTTTGCGTATGTAAACTAACAGAATGTCCCATCATTCTAGCTGCCACAGTATCAGGTAAATCATAAAAAATAGTTCTCACTGCCCAAGCATGCCTTAGATCATAAGGTTTTATTTGTAAAGAGTAACGCTTAAACTGATCTGTAATTTTTTTTCCAATATTCTGTAAGGTTGTGATTTTAAGATCTCTTTTAATATTTGGAAGTAGTGTTGGATTTTCACCAAGTTCTGATAATTCGAACTTTTCCACCCATTCAGGATGAAATGGCCAAACTTGATGCTCCCCAGTTTTAGTTGTAGGTAAAACTCTAATAATTTTGTCTCCAAAATTAGTTAGAGAACTTAAATCGCAAAAAAATACTTCATGATTTCTTAATCCATATGTAGCCATTAAACCAAAAACAAATTTCCAAGATTTGTTTGGTATCCTCTCCCAAAGTTTCTCTATTAATTCGTCTGTCGGGAGGTCCCTAAATCCTGCTTTGTTTAGACCATATCCTCTAGAATTTAATTTCCAATTTTCTGGCAGTTTAATGTCCAAAAACTTAGCCAAAACACTGAGAGAAGTAGCGCATTGTTTTCTACTTCTGCTTCCTTCCTTGTAACTTTCGAGTGTCTTTTGAAATATTTTCTCTAAAGCTTCATTTTCGTGATCACTATAAACATCTAGGATTCTTTTCATATATGGTTTGTAAGAACTTCTCCAAGTAGTTTTTCTAGTACTGGTTCTAAAATCACCTTTTTTTTCTTTAAAAAAAAATTCCTCAAATTGATTTAATCTATTTGGGAATTCAAAACCATCTTTTATTTGCTTTTTATAGGGATTGCCTATCCAATTAATCCAATCAAA
This sequence comes from Prochlorococcus sp. AG-347-M23, assembly GCA_003278855.1. Lineage (GTDB taxonomy): Bacteria > Cyanobacteriota > Cyanobacteriia > PCC-6307 > Cyanobiaceae > Prochlorococcus_A. The sequence continues at coordinate 113,323 of QCCU01000001.1, forward strand.
TTGATTCAATTCCAATTGCAAATTGATTAATTGTAATTTTTTTTTGGCTTCTTCTAATCCAGAAATATTAGCCTTTAAACCAAGAGATATTCTTTGAATCTTAAAGTTATTTTTATCTTCTTTGGAGGGTAGTGAACCACGAATATTTAATTTCTCTCCTCTTTTCTCAATTTTAAGCTTGCTTCCTTGAGTAGCAAATTTATCATTGACATTGTTAATTTCCTGAATTACGTTCATTTACTTATATAATTGACCATATAATGACGTTTTTAATGTTTATTTTCAATCTTCATAAATTTTAGATGGATAAAATAGGCGTCTTACTAATGAATTTAGGGGGGCCTGAACGCATTAACGATGTAGGCCCATTCTTATATAATCTTTTTTCTGATCCAGAAATAATCAGGACCCCTTTCCCTGTTTTTCAAAAACCCCTAGCTTGGTTAATTAGTACGCTTAGGAGTACCACTTCACAACAAGCCTACCTTTCCATAGGTGGAGGTTCACCTATCAGAAGGATAACTGAACAACAAGCAAGAGAATTACAATCTAAATTAAGGGACAAAGGGTTTAATGCCACTACCTACATCGCTATGAGGTACTGGCATCCTTTTACCGAATCAGCAATTGCTGATATGAAAGCAGATGGCATAGATCAAGTTGTTGTAATACCCTTGTATCCGCATTTTTCGATAAGTACCAGTGGTTCGAGCTTTAGAGAATTAAAAAAATTGCGAGATTCTGATGATGAATTTAAGAAGGTTCCAATGAGATGTGTAAGGAGTTGGTTCAGTCAATCAGGTTATTTAAAGTCTATGGTCGAATTAATTTCTGAACAGATTGCTCTGTGTGAATCACCTTCAAAAGCACATATATTTTTCACTGCTCATGGAGTTCCTAAAAGTTATGTTGAGGAAGCTGGAGACCCTTACAAACAACAAATTGAAGATTGTTCTTTATTGATTATAAATGAGTTGGAAAAATGTTTAGGTTATAGTAACCCTCATACACTTTCTTATCAAAGTAGAGTCGGTCCTGTTGAATGGTTAAAGCCTTATACAGAAGAAGTGTTAGCTGATCTTGGAAAGTCAAATGTTAATGATCTGATTGTTGTCCCTATAAGTTTCGTTGGAGAGCATATCGAAACATTGCAAGAAATTGATATCGAATATAAAGAGATTGCTGAAAAGGCTGGCATTAAAAATTTTCGGAGAGTTAAGGCTCTTAATACTCATCCTACTTTTATTGAAGGTCTTTGTGATCTAGTGATTTCCTGCTTAGAAGGGCCTCTAGTTAATATAGAGGAGGCTTCTCAATTACCTGAAAAAGTTAAACTTTATCCTCAGGAGAAGTGGCAATGGGGTTGGAATAATAGTTCAGAGGTGTGGAACGGAAGAGTTGCAATGATTATTTTTCTTGTGCTTTTTATTGAACTTATTTCAGGCTCTGGACCTCTACATAAGTTAGGCATCTTATAAAGAAAATTGATATTTATTTGAAAATTTTTAAATTTTAAAAAGATTATTTGAATACATTTCTGACATTACATTTCTAAATGAGGCAAAAGTATTTAATTGAGTTTAATATTTATAGTAAATATTGAATTTCTTTAGTGACCCTTACTTCGAGATCCTTTTCAAAGGGTAGTTCAAAACATGAAAATCCAGTTTGGATTACTGGTGCAGATGCACTAATGGATTCTTTGAAAATTCATGGAGTAAAAGTTATATTTGGATATCCTGGGGGAGCCATACTACCAATATATGACGCTGTTCATAAGGCAGAACAAGATGGTTGGTTAAAACACTACATGGTTAGGCATGAGCAAGGTGGTTCACATGCGGCTGATGGATATGCAAGATCTACCGGTGAAGTAGGAGTATGTTTTGGAACCTCAGGCCCAGGTGCAACAAATTTGGTAACTGGAATTGCCACTGCGCAAATGGATTCAGTCCCTCTAGTTGTAGTTACAGGTCAAGTCCCAAGACCTGCTATAGGGACAGACGCTTTTCAAGAAACTGATATTTTTGGTATCACTCTTCCAATAGTGAAACATTCATGGGTAATCAGGGATCCTTCGGATATCGCGAAAGTAGTTTCTGAAGCTTTTTTTATAGCCTCATCTGGAAGGCCTGGCCCTGTTTTAATTGATATACCCAAAGATGTAGGTCAGGAGTTCTTTAATTACCAAAGAGTTTTGCCTGGTGAGATTATTCCTAAAGGATTTAAAAGAAATGGAGAAATTAATGATTGCGATATCAATAAAGCAATCAAATTAATAGAAGATTCTGAAAGACCTCTTCTATACGTAGGAGGTGGAGCAATATCTTCAGGATCTCATGATGAGATAAAAACTTTAGCAAAGAATTATCAAATACCAGTTACTACAACATTAATGGGGAAGGGTGCTTTTGATGAAAAAGACAACTTATCAGTAGGGATGTTAGGAATGCATGGAACTGCTTATGCAAATTTTGCTGTTACAGAATGCGATCTTTTAATTGCTATTGGAGCTAGATTCGATGATAGAGTGACAGGGAAATTAGATACTTTTGCACCTAATGCAAAGGTAATTCATATAGATATCGACCCAGCAGAAGTTAATAAAAATAGACGTGTAGATGTTGCAATTGTTGCTGATGTTTCAAAAGCTCTTCAGAAAATTAATGAACAATTTCTAAAAAACAAATTTACTTGTCAGACGAAAAACTGGTTAGAAAAAATTGATTTTTGGAAACATAAACACCCTTTATATGACCCGCCTAAAGAAGGAGAAATTTATCCTCAGGAAGTTCTTTTAAAAGTGAGGGAACTTTCACCAGAAGCTTATATAACTACAGATGTAGGACAACATCAGATGTGGGCTGCTCAATATCTTAGGAATTCTCCAAGAAAATGGATTAGTAGTGCAGGCTTAGGAACTATGGGTTTTGGATTACCAGCGGCAATTGGAGTAAAAGCAGCCTTACCTAATTCAGATGTAATTTGTATTGCAGGAGATGCAAGTGTCTTAATGAATATTCAAGAATTAGGAACCTTATCTCAATATGGTCTAAAGGTGAAATTGATTATTATCAATAATCGATGGCAAGGAATGGTAAGACAATGGCAGGAAAGTTTCTATGATGAAAGATATTCCTCATCTGATATGAGTTGTGGCGAACCTGATTTTGTAAAACTTGCAGAGTCTTTTGGAGTTAAAGGGTACTTAATTTCTGATAGAAAACAATTGCAGAATGAATTAAAAAATGCGCTTGATCATGACGGCCCTACCTTGATTAATATCCTTGTCAGAAGAGGTGAAAATTGTTATCCAATGGTTCCTCCTGGTAAAAGTAATGCTCAAATGGTTGGATATGTCAATTGTGAAGACTAATTTTTTTTGAAATTCGTCATTTTAAAAAATTAACTTTATGATAATTCAAAAACCAAGATATTTCTGAATTGAAAAAATTATCAAAAATTTTAATTATAGTCTGCTTGATTGCTCTTAATCCTGTAATAGTAAACTCGGCCGAAATTCTTCAAATTAAAAATTCAAATACTATTTTGGTGGGGGATCAAAATAGAAATTTAACTATTGGATTAGTTTGTGTAGATGTAAATGAAAATGATGAGATTGAAGCAACTAATCTACTTAAGAGTGAATTCCCAAGGGGTAGCAAAGTGAAAATAAGACCTTTTGGTATCAAAGAGAATGTTTTGTTAGCTAAAGTTTTTAATATTAAAGGTACTAAGGAGATGTCGGAATTATTGGCCGCTAAAAACTTTAGTAGTGAAATTTGTCCAAATTAATTATCTTTATGAGCAAATAAGATTCCATTGTCTCGAGATTGTTTTGCTCCTTCTCCAAGAATAAAATTCATCATTGAATTTGTATGTGCATAAATTTGAAATATCTATATTTGTATGAGGGATGTTCTCATTTAAAAGTTGTCTATAGGCAGATCTTTTTAGATCAAGTTGATTTAAGTTTTGCTCTCTGATGTGATTTGAATCACTAAAACAAAGATCTTTTTTAGTTTTAGTCAATTTGACAGTTATATTTTTGTTTTCGGTCTTTCTATAAAATTCTTTGAGTGTCATCTTATCAACTAGGTAATGTTCTTTAGAAATCGCTGGTCCTATTGCAACAAGTAAATCATCTCTAGATGTCTCAAAAGTATCGAAAATTTTTACCAGATTTTTTATTATTTTTTTTTCTAAACCTTTTCTTCCACAATGCAAGGTTGCTACAGTTCTTGTCCTTTTATCTGCAAAAAATATTGGCATACAATCAGCTGTGTAAACCCATAAGTTTTGACTGCATTTATTGCCAACAAGACCATCTGCATCAGTCTTAGTTCCTTTTTGCGAATGAGATCCAAGCACTATCACATTACTGTGAATTTGATTGGAAATACAATTTATGGAATTTTCATTAAAGTGATTTCCTAATAATTGAAGAAAATTCTCAGAGCTAGACTTCGTGAAATATGCATGTTTGAAATTGTTTTGACTAAGAATAGGTGATAAATAATACTCAAATTTTTTGTTTTGAATATAAATTTCATCTTTTGAGAAATATATTTCTTTGTAAGGAATAGTTCCTGCTCCTAAACTGAATTTATGAAATTAATTCAATATCTCTTAAGATCCAGAATCCTGCAAATTTTTCTATATACGGCGTTGACTGTATGGAAATAAATTGATAACCAAAAGAATTTTTTTTATTCTCTAAAAACTTTGTTTTCAAATTGATAGCATCTTTTTCTGGTAAATCAGTTACCAGCCACTTATCATCTTCAGAAGCTTCAAGTATAAGTTGGTTCTTATTTACGACTAATTTAATAGGTTCTAAACAACTAAACCATGCAGAAAGTGCCATAGATCTATCTTTACTGAAAAGTCTTAATCCAGGAACTAAGTAATTATCATCTAATTCTTGCTGAATTGGGAAAATATCGCCAAATTCCATAGGCCAATTTTCTGCTGATTTTAATTCGCCAATTGATATTTCAGAGATAGTTAAAGCATCACCTCTTACTGCTTCTGGTAGAGGTGTAGGAGAGTTTTCTATTTTAGAAGTAAAAGTAGGAGCTAATACACCTCTTACATAACCTTTTTCCTTTGGATAAATCTCTTTTTCAAGAAATTCGATTCTATCAAATAAATTGTAAGTTCTCCTACTTACAATAGCCTCAATACTTACGGCCTCCAGAGATTTCTTAATGATCGATTTCATTGAGGACCTCCAGAATCGAACTAAAGAAGGTTTCTCCCACCCTTGTTTTTTTGCTTCACCTATTGCTTCATTTAGCGCTTCTGTAAGCCACACTGAATTAACTTCATTAGCAGGGCACTTTTTATTCCAAAGAAAAACATCTTGTGTCTTATAACTTCTTGTAGAGCAGATAATTAATTCCCACCTTTTTTTTCCATTTGATTCAATAATTGGTCTTGAGTAAAAGTCTAATTCCCAATCTGAAATTTTTAATTTAAGACTTGACTCCATTTTTTTTTTAATGTTCATTTATCTTGTTCTTTTTTATCGAAGAGTGCTTTAGTTTTTAGTGCTCTCTCTGTAGCTTCTTGCATAACTTTTTGCTTATCAATAATTAATTCTCCCGCAGAGTTTTCTAAGAGTGCTGTATTGAGACCAATGCGACCTTTTTCGAGGTCAATTTCAGATATTAAAGCTTTTATCATTTCCCCTTCTCTAAAAACTTCTCTTAAAGAACGAATCGATCCATTTGTTAGTGAGGATTGATGAAGAAGTCCACTAGCTCCGCCTAAATCTATAAAGAAGCCATATGGTTTTACCGCTAAAACTTCTCCTTCAATTAATTGACCTAATTCTAAACTTGTAAGTTTAGAGACTAATGATGCTTTCTTTTCAGAGAGAACTAATTTTCTGGATTCTGGATTCACCTCAAGAAACGCTACTTTTAGAGTTTTTCCAACAAGAGATTGATAATCTTGACCATCTTCAAGTTGGGATCTTGGGATGAATCCTCTTAATCCATCTACATCACAAGTAAGCCCACCTCTATTAAATCCATTAATTAAAACGTTAATTAATTCTCCATTTTTTGCGGAACTTGATACTTTCTCCCAACTTTGCCTGAGAATTAATGCCCTAGAGCTCACTGTTACCATTCCATCAGCATTTTGCTCTTTGATAACCAAAACTTCCATTTCAAGGCCTATAGAAAACTTTTCTTTAAAGTTAGTGATTACACCCAAACCACATTCTTTTTTGGGCATATAACCAGGTGCTTTTCCGCCAATGTCAACATATAGTCCATCACTTTCGATTGCTATAACCTTACCTGAAATTGTTTCTCCTGTAGCCCCAATTGGCTCATTTGCATTTAAAGCCTCCAAAAAAGCACTTTCATCAAAATCAAATTCATCAACTGTTCTTTCTAATTGATAATCTGTGTTTTGCTCAGAAAAATTAAGGGGCCGATTTAAGTCTTGTTGAGTTAATTTTTGTTGAGAAATATCAAAATCCTTGGAGTTTTCATTGTTGTCCTCAATTTTTTTTATTGAATCATTTTTTATGATTTGCGGTTTGATTGCGATATCTTCTTTTTTAGTTACTTCTGGCGAATTGATTTGCTCATTATCTATTTTTTGAGTATCTTTCTTGCTTATGTGAAGTACCTGAAGAGGTTTTTTATTGCCCTTTGATTGGATATTATCTTGGGCATTTTTATTACTGACTCCCATCGTAGGTAAAATAAGAATAATTAATTATTAACATACTCTAAATGTTAGTACTCAAAATTAAAATTAATGAACTTTAAACCAATATCTAATAAATTTGAATATTTAAATTGGCAAGAAATTGAGAGTATTGCAAAAGAAAAAAGATCAACAGTGATTTGGCCATTTGGTGCTGTTGAGCAACATGGACCTCATTTGCCTCTCGCTACAGATAGTATTTTTGTTGATGAAATCATTTGCGAAGTTTTTAAATTATTACCTGCCGATATTCCATTAAAAAAACTTCCAACTCAATATATTGGGTTTTCGCCAGAACATAAAGGTTTTGCGGGGACAATTTCACTTTCCTCAAATTTAATAACCTCAATGATTAAGGAAGTCGGAGGTCAATTATCTGAAATGGGTTTTAAAAGATTGATATTAATAAATGGACATGGAGGTCAAATCTCACTACTAAATACAGCTGCAAGAGAGCTAAGAAGTGTCTCACCAGAGATGGCAGTTTTCCCTTGTTTTCTATGGAGTGGTGTTAATGGATTAAGTGAATTGTTAACAAAAACTGAGATCGAGGGTGGGCTTCATGCCTCTTTAGCTGAAACAAGTTTGATGCTGGCTTTGAAACCAGAATTAGTAGGTGATGAACGCCCAAATGAGGGCATTAAAGGACAAATCCCAGAAGGCTGGAGTCTAGAGGGAAATGCGCCTACTGCTTGGCTTACTGACGACTTCAGTAAATCAGGTGTTATTGGAGATAGTAGAGGAGCAAATGAGTCTTTAGGAAAAAATTTAAAGGAATTATTGATTAATCATTGGTTCAAATTGATTATGAATCTGATGCAATCAGATTGGCCAAACAATTCTTAAATTAGTTTAAGTAAAAAATGTGACTTAACAATTGAAACTATTTTCATGATATTTAAATAAACTCTCTATAATCATGTAATATTCATGCATAATGAGCTAAAGATTACTGACATGCAAACTCTAGAATCAAATAAAAAAACTATTGAAGAATCGACTAATCCGATTTCTCTAGATTTACCCGACTTCACTACAGATTCTTATAAGGATGCATACAGCAGAATAAATGCAATTGTTATAGAGGGAGAGCAAGAGGCTCATGATAATTACATTTCAATAGCAACTTTAATTCCAAATGAGTTAGAGGAATTAACTAAATTGGCGAGAATGGAAATGAAGCATAAAAAAGGCTTTACTGCATGCGGAAGAAATTTAGGTGTAGTAGCTGATATGGATTTTGCTAAAAAATTCTTTTCTAAATTACATGGTAATTTTCAAGTTGCTCTTGAAAAAGGAAATTTAACAACATGTCTTTTAATACAAGCCATCTTAATTGAAGCATTTGCAATTTCTGCTTATAACGTCTACATAAGAGTTGCGGATCCTTTTGCAAAAAAAATAACAGAGGGAGTGGTTAAAGATGAATATCTTCATTTAAATTACGGTCAAGAGTGGCTTAAAGAGAATCTATCAACTTGTAAAGAGGAACTAATGGAAGCTAATAAGGTTAATCTTCCGTTAATTAAAAAGATGCTAGATGAAGTTGCAGATGATGCATCAGTTTTAGCTATGGACAGAGAAGAATTAATGGAAGAATTTATGATTGCTTATCAAGATACATTGATGGAAATAGGTCTAGACAATAGAGAAATTGCAAGAATGGCTATGGCAGCTATCGTCTAATAACATTTCTAATTAATTAAGGCTTTTAATAATTAATCAAACCTATTTAAGTAGTTATCTCTGTGCTATTGTTCATAACATTATATAGAAACCATTTATAAATTTTAAATGTTTGGGTTAATAGGCCACTCAACCAGTTTTGAAGATGCAAAAAGAAAAGCTTCGATGCTAGGCTTTGATCATATTGCTGATGGGGACTTGGATGTTTGGTGTACTGCTCCTCCTCAGCTTGTTGAAAATGTAGAAGTTAAGAGTGCTACTGGAATATCTATTGAAGGTTCTTATATAGATTCGTGCTTTGTTCCTGAAATGCTTTCTAGGTTTAAAACCGCCAGAAGAAAAGTACTTAATGCTATGGAACTAGCTCAGAAAAAAGGCATTAACATTACCGCTTTAGGAGGATTTACTTCTATTATTTTCGAGAATTTTAATCTTCTACAGCATAAACAAATTAGAAATACAGCATTAGAGTGGGAAAGGTTTACTACCGGCAATACTCATACCGCCTGGGTTATTTGTAAGCAACTAGAAATAAATGCGCCTCGTATTGGGATAGACCTTAAAAAAGCAACTGTTGCTGTAATTGGTGCTACAGGTGATATTGGTAGTGCTGTTTGTAGGTGGCTTATCAATAAAACTGGGATTTCAGAACTTCTTATGGTGGCGAGACAACAAGAACCACTAGCACTGTTACAAAAAGAATTAGATGGTGGCACCATAACAAGTTTAGATGAGGCTTTGCCTCAGGCGGATATTGTTGTCTGGGTTGCAAGTATGCCTAAAACTATTGAAATTTATACTGATAACTTAAAAAAACCATGTTTAATGATTGATGGTGGATACCCCAAAAATCTGGATGAGAAATTTCAGGGTGAAAATATTTATGTTTTAAAAGGAGGTATTGTAGAGTTTTTCAATGATATTGGTTGGAATATGATGGAACTTGCGGAAATGCAAAACCCTCAGCGAGAGATGTTTGCTTGCTTTGCAGAAGCTATGATTTTAGAATTTGAAAAGTGTCATACAAACTTTAGTTGGGGAAGAAATAACATTTCCCTTGAAAAGATGGAATTTATTGGAGCAGCTTCTTTAAAGCATGGTTTTTCCGCCATTGGACTTGATAAGCAGCCTAAAGTATTAACTGTCTAAATTATGGCTAAACGTTACCTCCTTGATTTTGAAAAGCCTCTTGTTGAACTTGAGAAGCAGATAGAGCAAATTAAAGAATTAGCTCGAGATTCAGAGGTAGATGTTAGTCAACAGCTTCTACAGCTTGAAACCTTAGCTGCTAGGAGAAGAGAAGAAATATTTAAATCTCTCACACCTGCTCAAAAGATTCAGGTAGCAAGACATCCCCAAAGGCCAAGTACTCTGGACTTTGTTCAAATGTTTTGTGATGACTGGATCGAATTACATGGAGATAGAAATGGTGGCGATGATATGGCACTTATTGGGGGGATAGGCTCAATAAATAATAGACCAGTGTTGATGATAGGGCATCAGAAAGGAAGGGATACAAAAGAGAATGTAGTAAGAAACTTTGGGATGGCAAAACCAGGAGGTTACAGAAAAGCCCTTAGATTAATGCAGCATGCAAATAGATTCTCTTTGCCAATTCTTACATTTATTGATACCCCTGGAGCTTATGCTGGTTTAAAAGCTGAAGAACAAGGTCAAGGGGAGGCGATTGCAAGAAACCTTAGAGAGATGTTTGGATTGAAAGTTCCAATTGTCGCTACTGTCATTGGAGAAGGAGGTTCAGGAGGTGCACTCGGAATAGGCGTTGCTGATAGGTTACTAATGTTTGAACACAGTGTTTATACAGTAGCTAGTCCGGAAGCGTGTGCATCAATTTTGTGGAGAGATGCTGCGAAGGCATCAGAAGCAGCATCAGCACTTAAAATTACAGGTAAAGATTTACTTAAACTAGGGATAATAGATGAGGTTTTGCCAGAACCTTCTGGTGGGAATAATTGGGCTCCTTTAGATGCTGGTAACACACTTAAAGAGGCTATTGAGAAACACCTTAATGCTCTATTGCAAATGCCTGAAGAAGAATTAATTGAAGAAAGATACAAAAAATTTAGGGTTTTAGGTAAATTTATCGAAGCAAATAATATTGAAGAGATTTATAGTGAAATTCCCCAGAAAACTGAATAAATTGAAACTAGCTTTTATAACGGGTGCTACGAAAGGTATTGGTAGATCTACCGCAATTACTTTTGCAAATGCTGGCTGGGATTTAATTTTACTTTCCAGGAATATGGATTTAATGGAGAAACTAAAGAGCGAACTATTGACCACTACATCACAAATTAACCTAGTAAAATGTGATCTGTCTAATCCTATAGAAATAGAACATTGTGTTAAAGAAGCAATTGAGATGTATGGGTGCCCTTCAGTATTGATAAATAATGCGGGTTGCGCATTTAATAGCCCTTTAGCAGAAATGGAATTAGGTCAATGGGAACAAACTATTCAAATAAATCTGACAAGTGTTTTTCAGATTTGTAGTTCAATAATTCCTCAAATGAGAAAAAATGGTGGTTTAGTTATTAATGTTAGTAGTCATGCCTCTTATAATGCATTCCCCCAATGGGGAGCTTATTGTGTTTCAAAATCTGCATTAGCTATGTTTACTAAATGCTTGAGGGAGGAGGAGAGATCTAATTCAATAAGAGCTTGCACAATAACTCTTGGTTCAGTCAATACTCCTCTTTGGGACTCCGAATCAATCAATTCTGATTTTGATAGAACTTCCATGCTCTCCTCAAAAGAGGTATCAGAAACTATTCTCTACATGGCTAATAAACCTCAATCACAATTGATCGAAGACTTGACTTTAATGCCTTCTGGCGGAGCCTTTTAAACAATTTCTTTATCTGATTTATCTTAAAACAGTGATTTTTTTTAGTATTATCAGAACCCGATTAAACAAGAGAATGTGATATAGTATATTAGCAATTAAGCTTTTGGAAGATACAGTTAATTAAGTTGCATACAATTTTCTGTTTAGAATTTTATGACCTCTACATTACCCAACGATAATATTAGAAACTTTGACGACCAGATTACTAATAAACTAATTTCTGAAATTATAAGAGACAGAATTAAGAATTCTGGTACAAGATTTAGTGCAAACGATAATATTTCTGATTTTATAAATCCTGGTGAATTAAAAATTTTAGAAAAAGAAGTAGCCTCAAGAGTTAAAGACCTACTAAAGTCCCTCGTAATTGATGTTGAGAATGATCATAATACTCAAGAAACTGCTGAGAGAGTTTCAAAAATGTATCTAAACGAAGTTTTTAAAGGCAGATATCATGAACAACCTAAAGTTACAAGTTTTCCTAATGACAAGAATCTTGATGAAATTTATACAGTTGGTCCAATTTCGGTCAGATCTTCATGTTCACATCACTTAGTACCAATTCTAGGAGAGTGTTGGATAGGTATTAAACCTGGAAACAAAGTCATAGGACTTTCAAAATTTGCAAGAGTTGCTGATTGGGTTTTTTCAAGACCTCATATTCAGGAAGAAGCTGTAATGATCCTTGCAGATGAAATTGAAAAACTTTGCGAACCTAAAGGATTAGGCATTATTGTAAAGGCCCAACATTATTGTATGAAGTGGAGGGGAGTCAAAGAACCAAATACAAGCATGATTAATTCTGTTGTGAGAGGCGATTTTAGACACGATTTAAGTTTAAAACAAGAATTTTTTGAGCTTGTAAAACAGCAGTCCGCTACTAATAATTACTAAAAACTTTTTAACAACTTAATAAGATCCTCTGTTTTTTTTAAATCTTTTAAACCTGGAGATATTTCAATACTACTTGAAATATCTAGTCCATCTGGTTTGAAGTCAGTAAGGATTTTATCAATCCATTCAATTGATATTCCACCTGCCAAAAACCATGGTTTTCTAAATTGCAAATTCTTTAAATAAATAGAATTTATTTTTTTCCCTGAACCTCCATAAGTTTCTTTATTCCAAGAATCAAGTAGTATCGCATCTACAAAATCTTCAAAAGGTTTTATTTTTTCAATGTCCTTTTCCGTTTTTATTCTGAAAGCCTTCCATAGGCCTATATAGGGAATTTTTTTCCTTATTTCTTTGCAATAATCAATATCTTCATCTCCATGTAATTGAATGATAGTTTCACTTGGGTTGCCTAAGAAGTTTTTGATAATTAAATCTATAGGACAATTTTGCACAACAGTAACTCTATCGATTTTTGGATAAAAACTTTCTAGGGTTTTAAATATTTTTTTCTTTATTTCAGCTGAGACATGCCTTGGCGACTCTTCAACCGAAATAATGCCAATAGCATTCGCTCCTAATTTAGCGACTTGAAGGGCTTGTTCTTCAGAAGTTAGTCCACAAATTTTAACTAAAGGATTAGTCTTGGGCATATCATTATCCTGCATGTAAGATTAATATTATTGCTAAACTATAGCGGAGATTATTTTTGAGAAGTTGGCAAATCTTTAAAATATGGGGAATTCCCTTTAAAGTTCATCCCTATTGGTTTGTTATTCTCTTTTTATTCTCATGGAGTATAAGTAATCAGGTCAATTTATCTTCTGGCGATATCTACAATAATAAAGAAGCTTGGATTATAGGGTTTTTAACTTCTTTTTTCTTATTATCTTCAATTATTTTTCACGAGGTTTTTCATACTTTTGTTTCACTTAATCAGGGTGTAAAAATAAAAAAAATTACTTTTTATTTTTTAGGAGCAATTTTACAAATAGATAAGTATTGTCACACTGCTTTAGGTAATATAAAAATTGCAATTGTAAGACCTCTTTTATGTTTCGCTACAGCATCTATCTTAATTTTAATTAGTAATAACAGTCCATCTCAGGAACAAATAGCAGTTAATGTAATCTCAAGAGTAGGTATATTTAATTTATTCTTAGGCTTCTTAAATTTGATTCCAATTGGTTCTTTAGATGGAGGGAATTTATTAAAAAGTATTATTTGGTATTTCTCAGGGAGTAAAAATAAAGGAAGAAATTTCCTTAATAAAGTAAATTTATTATTATCTTTTTTTGTTTTATTTTTTGGGATAATTTGTTTATTTAGATTTAACTTTTACTTTGGTTTTATTCTTTCTTTTTTGGGCTTGTTTGGAATTAATTCTTCAAAATCTGAAAGTCAATTTTTTAAAATTGAAAACATACTTAAATTTAGTAAAGTTTCTGAGATCAAATTAAAACCTTTGAGAAAAATTGAATACGATTCAAATTTCTCAGAATTTAATAAGTTAATAAAAAATAAGAAGGACGCATCGGATAAATATTTTTTTGTTACGAATAATGGTAGATGGAACGGTTATGTTGATGAGAATATCTTAAAAACTGTTTCCTTAAAAAAATGGGAGCAGAACTTTATTGGAGATTTTAAGAAACCAATCGATAGTTTTGAAAGTGTATCTTATAACGATAAATTATGGAGAACTATAGAAATACTTGAAGAAACAAATGAAGGTTTTTTATTGGTTCTAAATGCTGCAAATATCCCTTTGGGGATAATTGATAGGTCAAAAATTGGAAACTTTGTCTTGAATAAATTAGGTTTTAATTTGCCTTCAGATATTGTTAACAAATTAAACTTTAAAAATAATTATCCGTTAGGAATTGAATTGCCAAGAATAATTAATTCAATGAAGCAGAAAGGAGATCTTTAAAAAATCTTGCCATTAAAAATTTTTATTTTTTATTATTTATGGCAATTTTTTTGAAATTTATATTTGATTTATTTTTCAGGAATGAATTTCTCAAATGTTGAATTATTTCATCATTTGTTAGTTTTAAATTTATTTTTGGTGGAGCTTCTTCTTTGAATAATTTGAACCACAAATCTCTTGAGGGATTTGTTTGAATTTCTCCATGTTGAAGGAATGCACCTTTTTTACGAAATTGAGCACTACCTATTCTCTTAAACCCATCCTGATCAACTAAATCGGAAATTAATGAAGTCCCAAAACAATTCGTATTAATACTTGATTTTCGTAAATTACCATATTGTAAGTTTAGACCTAATTCTCCAAAACTTTTAATTAACCAATTATTAACCATTTCATAACTTAAGACTTTATAGTAAGTTTTTTTAAATGTTAATGCATATGTTATGCCTCCTGAATGTAGAACAGCTCCCCCTCCAGAGGGACGTCTAACAATATTAATTTCCCCATTTGATAATAAATTCTTCCAATGAAGAGGAATCTCCTTTTGGTGAAAGCCAATTGATAGCCAATCCCCAGTCCAATAGTAGAACCTCAATGTGAGAATTATTTCGGGATTCGAAATTGTCTGATCTAAAGAATTTAAATCTAAAGCCATTTGATCAAATCCAGGTAAATTATTTGTTGAAAAAATTAAAGCCTGATTTTCAATTCCCAAAATTAACTTTGTAGGTTTATATATGATAATTTTCAATAAATTTTTTCTTTCAATTTGTTAATTACGTAACATCATTTTGTAATAGTGTTTCAAATCTTCTCTTTTCGGTGGAGAATATAGAAAATAATTTTTTTACCATGGAGCCAACTCAAACAATAAATCTTATTGCATTAAGCCTAATAGTTGTTATGCATGCAGGGGTTTTAGCATTAAGACTAGGAATTAGTTTAGGTAGGAACTAAAGTCTATTAGAAAATTTAAAATTTATAAGGTAATAATAATGTAAGACTGAATTGATTTATTCAGTAAAAATATCAGGTACTTAATTTGTCAAAATCTTTTTATAAAAATAGTATTTTCATCAAAAAATATTTTGGACCTGTATTTCTAAAAAGACAACAGAAACAGGATAATTTTGTATCATTGATTTTTTTAATTATAAAAATTAGCTTTTCCCTTTTAGCAATAATAAGCCTGATTAAGCTTGGCTATAGTTCTAAAGTAAGGTTGACCAGATTAAGGGAAATTGAGGAATCATTTTTGTACGAAAAATATAGATTTAATCTTTTAACAGATAAGTTTGATGATTTATTTTCTTCTGAAGGTGAGCAAAGATTTATGAAGGATCAGGATCAAATAATTTCTAGGGACATTATCAGAGTAATATGGCGTTGATAAGGATGAGCTTGAATCATCCTACTTTTCATTTTTCAATTAACTTTTTTGCTAGTGAGTAAGAACATTAAGGGTTTAGTCCTTATAACAGGAACAACTTCAGGAGTTGGATTAAATACTCTAAAACCTCTTTTAAGATTTGGATGGGAGGTTATAGCAGTTAATCGATCAAATAAAAGAGCTATAAAAATAGCTGAGGAATTATTGACAAAAGAGGAAGTTGAAAATGTTCACTTTATAGAAATAGATCTTTCTAACTTGAATGATGTGAGAAAAGGTTGCGATGAAATATTAGAAAGATTTAAGAAGCCAATAAATTCTCTTATTTGTAATGCAGCAATTTATAAGCCGAGGCTAAAGAGACCTGAAAGGTCTGCTCAGGGGTTTGAAAACTCCATGGCAGTAAATCATTTTGGGCATTTTCTTATGATAAACCTACTTATAAAAAATATTTTATCTTCTGAAAGAGAAATTGTTTTAAATGGCAAATCAAGTGTATTCAAGCCAAGAATTACAGTATTAGGGACAGTTACGGCTAATTATTCAGAACTTGGAGGAAGGATTCCCATTCCTGCCCCGGCTGATTTGGGAGATTTATCTGGATTCAAAAATGGTTTTTTATCTCCAATAAGTATGGCGAATGGAAAGAAATTTAAACCTGGTAAGGCTTATAAGGATAGTAAACTTTGCAATATGGTGACTGTTCAGGAATTATCAAAAAGATATTCTGCAGAGAAGATTATTGTAAATTCTCTATATCCTGGATGTGTTGCTGATACAAAACTTTTTAGAGACACACCTTGGTTATTTAGATTCCTTTTCCCGATATTTCAAAAATTCATAACAAAAGGATATGTTTCACAAAGACTGGCAGGAGAGAGAGTCGCTCAAGTGGCAACTTATAAAGAATTTGCTAAACCATCAGTCCATTGGAGCTGGGGAAATCGTCAGAAAACTGGTAGAAAAGCTTTTTCTCAAAAGTTGTCAAAAAGAATAATTGATACGAAGACCTCTCAACAAACATATGATTTAACAAGCCAATTGGTTGGATTAGATTAATTAAGACTAATCGAATCCTAATAAATCAAAAATTTCTCTATCTTTAAGCGGATTACCTTCTAAAGGTTCTACGTTTTCAAGCATATTTTTGGCAAGAGATAAATATTCATTTTGAACTTCAATAACATCTTCAGTAGGTTCCATTTCAAAAATGGTGCATTTTTTTAGTCTTGATCTTCTAATGGCGTCGACATCTTTAAAGTGGGCCATAGTTTTTAAACCTGTTCTTTCATTGAATTTATCAATTTGATCTGTTTCTTTTGATCTATTTGCGACTACCCCTCCTAATCTGACTTTATAATTTTTTGCTTTTGCTTTAATTGCAGAGACAATTCTATTCATAGCGAATATTGAATCGAAATCATTAGCAGTAACAATTAGACAATAATTTGCATGTTGTAATGGAGCTGCAAATCCTCCGCAAACGACGTCTCCTAGGACATCAAAAATAACAACGTCAGTATCTTCTAGTAAATGATGTTCTTTTAATAGTTTAACTGTCTGACCGGTTACATAACCCCCGCACCCTGTCCCAGCAGGAGGACCTCCACTTTCAACGCACATTACGCCATTAAAACCTTCAAACATGAAATCGGTTGGCCTCAGTTCTTCGCTATGAAAATCCACCTCTTCGAGAATATCTATTACTGTAGGAACCATTTTGTGCGTCAAAGTGAAAGTACTATCGTGTTTTGGATCACATCCAATTTGTAGAACCTTTTTACCTAATTTTGAGAATGCTGCAGAAAGGTTTGATGATGTAGTTGATTTTCCGATACCACCCTTCCCATAGACGGCAATAACTAAAGCCCCTTCCTCAATATTTATTTTTGGATCTTGCTTTACTTGAACGCTTCCTTCTCCATCAAGAGGTCTATTTATAGTACTTGTCATTTAAAGCTTAAAACACATTATTATTTATATTCTTGCAGCGCAAATACACATGAAATATGTTTCTAAACAAATATGTATTTAATTGTATTAAAAGTGTGAAATATGTTCTTATAACTGAATTTTTAGCATTAAATCTATTAGATTATGAGTGAAAATACTCATGACTTAATTATATTTTATTAGTAAAAATTAACTGAAATATGCTTTAGCGTCGTAAAGAGTTTCATCGCTTATCTCTGGAATTCCTCTCAAGATTGCGTATTTTTCAGTATTTGTTTTAACTTTACCTCTTACAAAAAATGGAACCTTTGTTAATTCAGCTCTACCAGATTCAGTCCAAATAATTCCTTCCTTACAATTTTTTTCTTTTTTCTCATCAGAATTTAAAATGTTATTTGTGTTTGTCGCTGTATGTCCTAAATGGCTTTGATGACCATCAACAAACTCAAAGTCATGTTTGAACATATCAATGAGATGCTCTTCTAAGCCCATCATTAGGGGATGTACCCAGTCATCAAAAATCACATTTGCTCCTTCCCATCCCATTTGAGGGCTATATCTTGCAGGAACATCTTGAACATGCATTGGAGTACTAATTACTGAGCATGGAATGCCAAGTCTTTTTGCACTATGCCTTTCCATTTGGGTCCCTAAAACTAGTTCAGGGGAGGCCTTTTTCATGGCATCTTCCACCTCTAGATAATTGTTAGTTATCAGAGCTTCTACATTAAGATCTTTTGCAGTAGCTCTTACTTGCCTGGCCATCTCCCTGCTGTATGTTCCAAGACCCACTACTTCAAAACCCAATTCTTCCTTAGCAATTTTGGCTGCTGCAATTGCATGTGTTCCATCACCAAAAATAAAAACTCTTTTACCAGTTAGATAATTAGAGTCAACTGATTTTGAGTACCAAGGAAGTTTTGATTTATTTTCTAATTCTTCTTTATTCGTTAAAGGAAGATCTAATTTCTCATGAACTTCATTTATAAATTCAATTGTATTTTTTATTCCAATAGGAATAGTATTCGTATATTCCATTCCAAAGTTCCGTTTAAGCCACTCACATGAAGCTTCAGCAATTTCTTGATAAAGACAGATATTAATTTCAGCATCAATTAGTCTTTCAATATCATCAGGACTAGCACCTAATGGAGCAACTACGTTTGTATCTATACCTTGTTCCGAAAGGATGCGTTGGATTTCGATTACATCATCTCTGCATCTAAATCCTAGTAATGAAGGGCCAAGTATATTAACTTTTGGTCTCCTACCTAATTCCCTCCACCTAAGGGGATTTATTTTGTCTGAAGAACTTACTTTTTCTTTTAAAAGGGTTCTTGTTAGTTGATAAAAGGTTTCTGAGGCCCCCCAATTTTCTTTCTTGCTATAAGCAGGTAATTCAAGATTAACAATCGGCATATCAAACCCCATCCCTTTTGCAAGTGCTCCAGGTTGGTCTTGGATAAGTTCTGCTGTACAACTTTCTCCGACTAAAAGAGTTTTGGGTTTGAATCGTTCAACCGCTTCCTTAATATTTTTCTTCACTAATTCTGCTGTATCGCCTCCAAGGTCTCTAGCCTGAAAAGTTGTATAAGTTACTGGAGGCCTTTGCCCCCTCCTCTCGATCATGGTAAAGAGAAGATCTGCATATGTATCTCCTTGGGGGGCATGAAGCACATAATGAATGTCTTTCATTGACGAGGCAATTCTCATAGCACCAACATGTGGTGGTCCTTCATACGTCCAAAGAGTTAATTCCATAGTTTTTAATGCGTTACTAAAGTTTTTGAAGTTAGTATTTGATTTCTTTTTAAAGGTTTGGAGAAGAGACCAGCCAAATCTGCGGCTTGATCAATTCCATGAATTGGACTGAATACCATTTCTATTGACCACTTAGTACTAATCCCCTCCGCCTCAAGTGGGTTAGCTAAACCCATGCCACAAACTACTAAGTCTGGATTAGATTCTCTCACTCGATCTAATTGTTTTTCTACATGTTGCCCTTCAACAATTTTTGTATTATCAGGTAATAAATTAATCTCCTCTTTCATTAAATCCTTATTTAGGTAAGGAGTACCTACCTCTATAAGATCCATTTCGCATTCATTATGCAAGAATCTTGCCAAAGATATCTCTAGTTGCGATTCAGGAAGAAGGAATAATCTTTTCCCCTTAAGTATTTCTTTGTGTGAATCAAGAGCAAGTTTTGCTCTATTGATTAAAGGCGAAATTATTTCATGAACTTTAAGTTCACTAATGTTGAAAGCTTTGGCAGCAGCTAAAAACCATTTTGTACTGCCTTCGATACCTAGAGGAAATGGAGCTGAAATTATTTCACAACCCCGATGTTTGAGGTCTCGTACCGTATCACTTAAATAAGGCTGAGTTAATAATACTTTTGTATTTTTGCCAATCTTTGGTAATTCTGTTGATTGCCGTGGTGGAAAGCTCTCAATATTTGAAATTCCTAAATTTCTAAAAATCTTTTTAAACCTATCCTCTACATTATTTGCGAGAGTCCCAACCAATAATAATTTTTCCTCATTTGATGACTCCATTAATGGAATTAAAGCTTTTAAGGCGCCATCCTCGCCTTGGGTAAAAGTTGTTTCTATCCCACTGCCAGAGTAATTAACGAATCTTACTTGACCTAAAAATCTTTTATTTAATTTCTCTGCGACAGTTGCAAGATCTAGTTTAATTACTTCACTTGGACAAGATCCAACTAGAAAAAGAGTTTTTATTTCTGGTCTTCTTGCAATAAGATCATTAACCACTCGATCTAATTCTTCATGAGCGTCAGCAAGACCAGCTAGATCTTTTTCTTCAAGAATAGCCGTCCCAAATCTTGGTTCAGCAAAAATCATAACTCCAGCAGCGCTTTGAATTAAATGAGCACATGTCCTTGAACCTACTACCAGAAAAAACGCATCAGGCATTCTTCTGTGGAGCCAAACTATTGAAGTTAAACCGCAAAAAACTTCTCTCGGTCCAGTTTCCTTGTTAAATTCAACTTTACTCATTAAAAATTTTCAAGAGCTTATATTTCAAGCTTGCATAAACTTTTTAATTTAAGAAAGTAATTAATAAGTTCTCTTACAAAATGAACACATTTAAAAAACTTATATGAATGTTTAAATACTTAAATGGGAATTATGAAAAAAACTTTTTGGGCGTATTTTAATTTCTGTAGAAGGAATTTCCTTGACTTGTTTTAGAGATTTTCCATACATTTCTAGCTATTTTCGTTGCTAATAATCCTGCTCTTTCTAACTTAGATTTTCCGGGCTTTGCTCCAATTAAAGCTGTCACTTCTGAAGTGGTTAAAGGAGCTCCAGTATTTATAGCTAATTGCGTTAACTCCAATCTATCTCTAAGGTTCTTAAGATTTACCTTCTCGATTTTATCTTCTTCTAACCAACTAAAAGATGGATCTTTCTGAGATAATTTTTGCATCAAGCTTAGGCTGACTAATCCAAGAGTTTGATCAGGAGTTAATTCTTTTTCAGTACCAGAAACATTTGGTTCTTTTTTTTGAGAAGTTCCCATAAATATGCATATCTTTTACTTGAAGTTATCGTTTTGTGGGAAGCATGCAAGTAAATTTAATGGAAAAAATGAACCATTATCCGTTATAGTCGCGTGAATGGAACCAACTTCTAGTTTAAACAGAGGGGAACGAAAGAAAGGGAGTTCTCTTGTCACAGGATCTGAGGTGCAATCTCAGGCTAGTGGTGCAAGCTGTTTTATTACAACTGACTCAGAAAAGTCTTTGGTATCCAGACAAGCAAGTCAAGTAGAACAAATTGAGTTAAGAACATATGTTTTTTTAGATTCTCTTCAGCCTCAATTGGCGGCATATATGGGAACTGTTAGTAGAGGTTTTTTACCAATCCCTGGAGATTCATGCCTATGGATGGAAGTTTCACCTGGGATGGCCGTGCATAGAGTCACTGATATTGCCTTAAAGGCTAGTAATGTAAGGCTTGGACAGATGATCGTTGAAAGAGCATTTGGTTCTCTTGCTCTTTACCATAAAGATCAAAGTACTGTTTTGCATTCCGGGGATGTTGTTCTAGATGCTATTGGTAGTGAAGTTAGAAAAAGAACCAAACCTTCAACGAGTTGGACAGAAGTTATTCGAGCAATTACTCCAGATCATGCTGTTTTAATTAATAGACAAAACAGAAGTGGATCAATGATTCAATCTGGAATGAGCATGTTTATATTAGAAACTGAACCAGCTGGGTATGTCTTAAAAGCAGCAAATGAAGCAGAAAAAGCATCAAATATAACTGTTGTTGATGTAAAGGCAGTTGGCGCTTTCGGTAGATTAACTCTCGCTGGGAAAGAAGGAGATGTAGAAGAAGCAGCGGCCGCTGCTATAAGAGCAATTGATGAAATTTCAAATTATTGATAATTTTCTAATTTAAACCAATTTCTTTTTTGAGGTAAGGGGACATAATTTTGGCAGCTTTACCTCTACTACCTAATTTATTTAATTGTGATTGTGAGAGCTCACCGTAAACACAGTTAGACTCTTTTACCCAAAAAATAGATTCGAATTCCCCGTTTGGATATTTGGGGTTCTTAAGAATTTCTCCCCAGCATATTCCTGTTGTATCTTTAACTAAGTTTCCTGAGGGATCGCACAAAACCATGCAACTTATAAATCTTGCACTCCTATAAGGACTATCAGAAAGTTCATTAATTAATTTTTTAATTTTCTCATCATTAGTTTTGGCATATCGAGCAGAATAAATTCCTGGCCGACCATCTAAAACATCTACTTCAAGACCCGAGTCATCAGCTAATGCCCAAGTTTTAGTTTCTAAAGCAGCTGCTTTTGCTTTTAGAAGTGCATTCTCAAAATATGTGTTTCCAGTCTCTTCGACATTTAAATATTCTGGTTGCTTCTGAACCTTTAAAGACAAAACATCCAGCATCTCTGAAATTTCAGATACTTTTCTTTGATTGCCACTAGCAATAGTTAGAACTGGAAGGTTCAAAATAACAAATAAATTTATTGTGAATATTATCTTACTTCAAAGCTTGATACGGAGACAGGAAAGGTTGAACATTCCACACCTGTGTAGACAGGGCCTGCCTCGTACGGAAATAACATAATGTAAATTTTTTCTTAACACAACAGTATGTTTTGATGCACTAACTAATTTGCATAAGTATTGACATATCAATAGTACCAAGGGTGATAAGTTTAACTTATGAATGATAGAAAAAACATTAATGGAGATTTTGTCGAAAACGCTTGACTTATAAGTACTTAATGAAGCATTCTTCGAATTGAACATTCCACATTTAGTATTTAGTAGACAATGGCTACAGAAACAATGGGTATCGCTCTCGGCATGATCGAGACACGCGGACTTGTACCTGCAATCGAAGCAGCAGACGCAATGACAAAGGCAGCAGAAGTTCGCCTTATTGGTCGTGAATTCGTAGGTGGCGGTTATGTCACAGTATTAGTTAGAGGCGAAACAGGCGCAGTTAACGCAGCTGTAAGAGCTGGTGCTGATGCTTGTGAAAGAGTTGGTGACGGTTTAGTTGCAGCTCACATTATTGCTCGTCCTCATAGAGAAGTTGAACCTGCTCTTGGTAACGGTGAATTTCTTGGTCAAAAGGACTAATTAAGTAAAGCAAAATTTGTAAATTTTGCACAATAATTATTTTCCCTACACAGACCTAAATTTATCCTTATGAGTAAGAAGTATGATGCAGGGGTAAAGGAGTACAGAGATACCTACTGGACTCCTGAATATGTACCCCTAGACACCGATTTATTAGCCTGTTTCAAATGTACAGGTCAAGAAGGTGTTCCCAGAGAAGAAGTTGCAGCAGCTGTTGCCGCTGAATCTTCAACAGGTACTTGGTCAACAGTTTGGTCCGAGTTACTTACAGATTTAGAATTTTATAAAGGACGTTGTTATCGAATCGAAGACGTTCCTGGAGATCCTGAAGCTTTTTATGCTTTTATTGCATATCCTTTAGATCTTTTTGAAGAAGGTTCTATTACAAACGTATTAACATCTCTAGTAGGAAACGTTTTTGGATTTAAAGCTCTAAGACACTTACGTCTAGAAGATATTAGATTCCCAATCGCTTTCATCAAAACTTGCGGCGGTCCACCAAATGGAATCGTAGTTGAAAGAGATCGTCTAAACAAATATGGAAGACCTCTTCTTGGTTGTACCATTAAACCTAAATTAGGATTGTCTGGTAAAAACTATGGTCGAGTTGTATATGAGTGCCTTAGAGGTGGTCTTGATTTAACGAAGGATGACGAGAATATAAACTCTCAGCCATTCCAACGTTGGAGAGAAAGATTTGAGTTTGTTGCAGAAGCAGTTAAACTTGCTCAACGAGAAACTGGAGAAGTTAAAGGTCACTATCTAAACTGTACTGCTAACACTCCTGAAGAACTCTACGAAAGAGCTGAATTTGCAAAAGAGCTAGATATGCCAATCATCATGCATGATTATATAACTGGTGGTTTTACTGCAAATACTGGATTAGCAAACTGGTGTCGTAAAAATGGCATGCTTCTTCATATTCATAGAGCGATGCATGCTGTTATTGATAGACATCCAAAACACGGTATCCATTTCAGGGTTCTAGCAAAATGTTTGAGACTCTCCGGAGGAGATCAATTACATACTGGAACAGTTGTTGGAAAACTAGAAGGTGATCGTCAAACAACTCTTGGTTACATAGACAACTTAAGAGAGTCATTTGTTCCTGAAGATAGATCAAGAGGTAACTTCTTTGATCAAGATTGGGGTTCAATGCCAGGAGTATTTGCAGTCGCATCAGGTGGTATTCACGTATGGCATATGCCTGCACTCTTAGCAATTTTTGGAGATGATTCTTGTCTTCAGTTCGGTGGAGGAACACATGGTCATCCATGGGGTTCAGCCGCTGGAGCTGCAGCTAACAGAGTTGCTTTAGAAGCTTGTGTAAAAGCACGTAATGCTGGTCGCGAAATCGAAAAAGAGAGTAGAGACATTCTTATGGAAGCTGCTAAGCATAGTCCTGAATTAGCTATTGCTCTAGAAACTTGGAAGGAAATTAAGTTTGAGTTTGACACTGTCGACAAGCTTGATGTTCAGGGTTAACTCAAGTTTCGGAATTGAGGAGATTTATTCTCCTCAAACTTATTAAAATCTCGTTTTTACGAGTAATTTCATTCACATTTTGATTAATTATGCCTTTCCAGAGCACAGTAAGCGACTATCAAACAGTTGCAACCCTGGAAACATTCGGTTTTTTACCACCGATGACCCAGGAAGAAATATATGACCAAATTGCGTACATAATTGCTCAAGGTTGGAGTCCTGTTATTGAGCATGTTCATCCTAGTGGATGTATGCAAACTTATTGGTCTTATTGGAAACTCCCATTTTTTGGGGAAAAAGATCTTAACTTGATCGTGAGCGAATTAGAGGCATGCCATAGAGCATACCCTGATCATCATGTAAGAATCATCGGATACGATGCTTACACTCAAAGTCAAGGAACAGCTTTTGTAGTTTTCCAAGGACGTTAAAGCTACTTATCGTAGTTAATATCTTTCTCCAAAAAAATGTTTTGGAGAAAGTTTTTCAAAAGAGTTTCACATTTGAAGATTATGTCAAAAAAAACCAGTAGAGAGATTGCACTAGAAAGAAGAAAGGCGATGAGTGATAGCGGTAAAAAAGCCGCTGCTTATTCTTCAACTACCAAAGATAGAGTTCGATCTTCTCAAGATATACAGATTTCTGGGACTCAGTCTTCTCATAATAATATTTCTAAACCAGCTACAAAACATATTCCAAAAACTCAAGTAAACAGAAATTCTTCAACAACTTTATCTAGTAAAGAGTTAGTAATAGAGAGAAGAAAAGCAATGTCTACCCATGGGAAATCAGCTATAACTTCATCTGATAGAACCCGTACTGATGTTAAAAAAGAAAGTCCTGTAAACACAGTTAAAACTACCACAAGCGAAAATCAAGAAGTTCAAAATTCACATAATACAGAAATTAAAACATCAAAACCAAACGTTAAAAGAAGAATTAATCAGAAGAGAAAGCCTATTACTAATACAAGTAGAGATATTGTTTTAGCGAGAAGAGAAGCTCAATCTAAACATGGTAAATCAGCAACTAAACAAAATACTAGTGCCGCTTCCTTAGCTAGAAGGGGAGACCCAGATTTAAGTAGTAGAGAAATTTCTCAGAGAGTGAGAGAGCTAAGAAGTAAAACTGGTGCCACAGGCAAAAAAGGTAATGGTAAATGTAGACCATGTGGTCCAAATAAAAATGGTGCCAAACAAAATATTGCAGATGCTAGCTGGAAAGTTGGTAAAAGTGAAACTGATTCAGGTCAAATAGTTACTGGAACTCAAGCTAATAGATCTGTAAAAACTACAGGTAATGAAGCAAGTACATGCAGAACTGTAACTGGTACCCAATATATGGGATCAGAAGTTATTGATCAATTTTGTCAAGATAGACCAAGTTATAAACAACCACTTAGATCTACTGTTACCTCTACAACATCAGGTAATAAAGTAACTGGAAATGAAGTTGGTAGATCTGATAGGGTTACAGGCGATGAGCCAGGAACTTGTAAAAACCTTACAGGTACTGAATATGTATCTTCTAATCAGTCACAGAAGTATTGTGGTGATGTCCCAAAAAATCCTTCAAAGGTTAAACACAGCACTACAACCGATGGATTAAAAGTATCTGGATCACTTCCTGGTAGATCAACCCTAGTTACTGGAGATGAATCAGGTTCTGGACAACAATTAACTGGAGATCAATATCTTGGCTCTGAGCCAAATCCAAAAGGTAAAGCATTTGAAAAAGTAGGCAGTTACAACACTCTTAATGGGAATAATGTAACTGGTACAGGGGTTGGAAGATCAGACCATATGACAGGCAATGAACATGGGAGTTGTAAGAATGTAACTGGCGATGAGTACATAGGATCTCAACAATATGAGAAGTTTTGCGGTTCAAAACCAAAACCAGAAGCCAGAAAAGTAGGTTTAAGCCTTTCTTCAAAGTCAAATTTAATAAGCGGCACTATGACAGGAAGATCAGAAATAGTAACTGGAGATGAACCAGGTTCATGCAAAGTGTTAACAGGAACACCATACGCAGGCCTAGATCAGATTAATGAAAATTGTAGTACTGTGATTTCAGAAGATATGAAATCCCGAGCAACAGTTAATTCTGGAAATAATTCAAATGCCAGACTTACAGGACAGCAACCAGGAATTGGCGGAGTAATGACAGGTGCTAAGAAAGGTGCTTGTAAAAATCTAACAGGTACTCCCTATGTTGGTGGAGATCAGCTCTCACAAGCTTGTGATAATCCTCCACATGATGCGGCTTATGCGAATCCGGAAAAGTCGGCAGCTAACTCTTGGAACGAATTCTCTGTTAAATCTCCATCAAGAGATAAATATTCTGAAAAAAATACTCAAGGAGTTACAGGTAATGAATATGAAAATGGTTCAAAGGTAACAGGGCCTTTTGATATGGCAGTTGATAAGGTCACTGGCACTGAAAAATTTAGATTTGAACCGAATAAAAATATTACTTATAAACAAAAAATGGAAATTGAAGAGGCAGACCGTGCTGCAAAAACACCAGAAAAAAGAGTCGCATCAAGGATTACTGGTGAAGGTCAATCAGTAGGAAACGTAACTGGTGATGATTGGGATCGCGGCGATAAGGTAACAGGTACAGAGGGAGCTTCTTCTAGAAAGAGAAATCCATCAAGAGCAGGATTCATGAGCGCAATGCCCCCTATGGATGTTAAAAGAAATGAGGAAACAGAAAAACCAGATTTCTTGATAACTGGATCTAGTGGAAATACTCGTGAAGGACAACTTGTTACCTTTTCAGGTGGTGCAAGAGGTTAAGTAAATAATGCCTTTAAGAGGACTGGCTAAAGCCAAGAACTTCACATTGGGGCCAACAGCTCCAATGAAAACTTTTACTGAAAATGTCCATACGCAAAGTAAAGAATCAAATAATTTCCGAAATTCTGGAAAGTCTCATAAATTAACCAATAATATCCAAAATGAAAATCTATTTAGGTATGAAAGCAAAATAAAAAGTGATTTTGATGAAATTGTTCCAACTCTCAAGGAAATTGCTCGAATTCAACATCACGAAGATTTTATAAATAAGGCACAGAAAATATCAAGAAAAAATTTGGGAATAGATTTACCCCTACATGTATTAGATAAATCTTGGGTTAAACCTCTTGATATGAGAGCTTTATATGCATGGTGTGCTTTCAAACAGCATGAGAAACTAAGCGACAATTTTTTTAACAATGATCCACTTGAAGGTGCCGCTGGAAGTAGGGATGCGGAAGACTTTGAAAAATTCCTCTTAGATTGTGGAATACATTTACTTGATATAACTCCTTGTTCAGATGGAAGATTAGCTCATTCAGTTGCTTATGTAATGAGAATACCTTTTAGTTCAGTAAGAAGAAGATCCCATGCTGGAGCACTGTTTGATATTGAAAATACCGTTAATCGATGGGTAAAAACTGAACATAAAAGATATAGAGAGAATGTTCCTAATGAAGCTCATAAAGATACCAGGTACTTAAAAGTTGTAACTTATCACTTTAGTTCAGTAGATCCTTTGCATCAGGGATGCGCAGCTCATGGGAGTAATGACGAGTTAGCTGCAGCAGAAGGTAGAAATAAATTATATGCTTTCAAAGAGGCTGTAGAGAATAGCTTTTGCTGCGGAGCTTCTGTGGATTTAATGTTAATTGGACTTGATACAGACACTGATTCATTAAAAATACATTTATCAACTAGCGATGGCGCTATAGATTTAGAAAAAACTATTTCTACATTAGAAATTTATAATTCAACAATAAATTTCTCAAGAGAGGATGCAGAAAGAGAAATTTGCCAGACAATTTCTAAGCAATCTTCAAAAGATAAACTCAGTGGACTGGAAAAATTTACGTATAAATTAATTGTCAATAATATTTCTCAAATTGATTATGTTAAGAGTTTTCATAATGGTTCTTATAAAGATATTGGACATGCAGAGAGGTTTATTGGAGTAGGTATAGGTTTCAAAGAAGTACATCTCAGGAATTTAACTTATTTTGCTCATTTAGATACAGTCGAAGAAGGGGCTCCAGATTTAGATGTAGGAGTGAAGATTTTTACTGGATTAAATGTTTCTCAAGATCTACCTATTCCGGTAGTAATAAGATTTGATTACTCTGGAAAAGTCCCCGGCGCAAAAGAGAGGGCAATAAATGATTGTGAAAGAGTTAATAATGCGATATCAATTAGATATAAAAATTTAGTTGATCAAGGGTTGTTACACACTTGCTCTACTATTAGAGATAGGGACAACATTCATTCCGCCCAAATTATTGGAATGTCTTTAGATAAAAAAACAGAGGAGGCTCACTAATTATGTTAATTTGCAAGGTTGTAAAACCACTTGTTTCTACCAATAGGATTCCTGGTTTTGAACATAAACATCTGCAGGTTGTATTAGATGGTTCTTCAAGTAAAGTTGCAGTTGATGCTGTTGGCTGTAAGCCAGGAGATTGGGTTATTTGTGTTGGAAGTTCTGCAGCTAGGGAAGCAGCGGGAAGTAAATCATATCCAAGCGATTTAACGATTGTTGGAATAATTGATCATTGGGATCCTGACAAGTCATAAAAAAGGAGGATATAAATTGTGGAAATTATGAAGGTACTTGGAAGGATGGTATGCACTCAAAGAGTCGCTGGCTTAGGTCATATGAATTTACGAATTTTAGAAAATAATAAAGGAAAGAAAGTAGTTGCTGTTGATCCAGTTGGAGCAAGAGAAGGTAACTGGGTTTTTACTTCTAGTGGCTCTGCCGCTAGATTTGCATGCCCTAATCCAGAAGTTCAAACCGATTTAACAATTGGAGGTATTATTGATTATTGGGAGATTGACTAAAAATTTTAACTTCAAAAATTTATTGAGAAACTTTATTAAAGGTATAGTGTAATTAGTCTTGAATAAATAATTTAATGTGGAATGAAAGAGAATCACCTTTGAGGATTGAAAAAAGATTTGAATTTAAACAGTACTCAAAAATTAGTAAATTCATGGAGAAAATTGAGAAATTATGTAAAGAAAGAGATATCTATCCAAATATCAGCTTCGGTAAGAATTTTGTAAGTCTTTCAATTTTTTTAGATAATAAAGAAATATCAGACATGGAAAAAGACTTTTCAAAGGATATTGATAAATATTATTTAGAAGATTAGTCCTTTTTAATAACTATTTGGCTTTGCAATATCTCTTTTGATTAAGGCCATTAAATATGTTGGGGCTTTATATCTACCAGGTAGACATCTATTTAAAGTTTCGAGATGACTCCAACACACTGTCTTTTCTATATCTTTAACTGAGTTACCTTTTAGAATTAATAGTCTAAGAGCTTTGCAAAATAAAGGATAACCTGCTTCTAGTTCATCTATATTTAGCTTTGCTGCTGACATAGATCAAAGATGAATTATCAACTAATAATCTATACAAATATGGTGCAAAATTGGTTTATATTTCAAATTTCTCAATAATTAGAAATTAATCTAGAAATGCGACGCAATCTATCTCAACTAAAACTCCTTTTGGTAAAGATGAAACTTCCACACAGGCCCTTGCAGGAGGATTCTCTACATTGAAAAAATCACTATATATTTCATTGACAATTTGAAAATTACTTAAGTCAGTTAAGTAAATTGTCGTTTTTATTACATCCTCTATTTTTGCTCCACCAGCTTTAAGAACTGCTGCGAGATTTTTTAAAACTTGAATAGTTTCCTTCTCAATATCACCTAAACATGTTATCTCATTTAAAGCTGGGTCTATAGCAATTTGACCAGAACAATAGATAAAATGCCCAGCTTTTATTGCTTGATTATAAGGTCCGACTGGATCTGGAGCATTTGATGTTTTAATTACTTGTTTTGAGGACATTTATTTAAGAAGATACCTATCTATTTAAACCCATAAATCTTTATTTGCTCTTAGAAAAGTAAATTCTTCTAAATTTTTTGCTCTTAAGAAAAGATTTATTTTCATCTCTTCATCAAGTAAAAATGGAATTGTCAATTCATTAAGAGAAAGTTTTTCTTCAACTTCCGAAAGTTTATTTTTTATATCTTGATCTTTAGGCTTGAGATTCAATGCCCACAAAATATTTGACTTAGTATATTCATGTGCACAATATATAAGAGTATTTTTTGGTAAAGATTTGATTCTTTCTAGTGAAGAATACATTTGTTGATAAGTTCCTTCAAAAATCCTTCCACAGCCTCCAGAAAATAATGTATCACCTATAAAAAGAATAGGATTTTTCCCATTCAAAAAGAAGGCAATATGTGAGCTTGTATGCCCTAATACTTCAATTATTTTTACTTCTTCACCTAAAATATTCAAAGTTTCTCCATCTTCTACAGATACATTTTGAAAAGGTATTCGTTTTTTTTCTCTTGAGGATGCAATCACCTTTACTTTTGGCCATCTTTCAATAAGAGACTTCGTCCCTCCAATATGGTCTGAATGATGATGAGTTTGCAAAATAGCTTTTAAGTGAAAATTATTTTCATCTATATATTTAATTACTGGTTCGTGAACAGATGGATCTACAACAACAACGGATTTATCTTTTACCCACAACCAAATGACATTGTCATTTAAAACTCTGAGTCCGATTATATTGGAAGCTTTATTAAATTCCATTGCTAACTTAGAATAAAGAGTCCTTGAAGAAATTGATCTATGTTTACTATAGCTTTACCAAAAGGAGCTCTGTTAAAAGATTCAATTTCAACTTTTAAAAGAGCTGGGTTAGATTTCTCTGATGCGTTGAACGAAAACAACAGATCATTAACCTTTGAATCAAATTGCAAACGGGCAAAAGCTTTACTAGTAAGAAATGGAGATGTTCCTGTTTATGTAAGTTATGGTCAGGCTGATTTGGGTATTGTTGGGTATGACGTTTTACGAGAATCTGATTTAAAAGTGGCAAAGTTATTAGATTTAGGATTTGGTGGTTGCCATATGTCGTTGGCGGTTAAGAAAAATAGCAATTATTCAAAACCAACTGATCTTCCAGCGAATTGTAAAGTAGCAAGTAAATTTATAAAAACAGCAAGATCTTATTTTGAGGAATTTAATATTCCTGTAGAAATAGTTCATTTGACAGGATCAGTCGAGCTTGGTCCTATTACAGGTATGGCAGAGGCAATAGTTGATTTGGTGGCAACCGGAAAGACTCTTAAAGAAAATGGTTTAATTAAAATAGATGATCTTTATTACTCGACTGCAAGACTAATTGGAAATCCTTTATCTATGAGGTTAGATGATAATCATCTCAGAGATACTATTTTATCAATAGAATCAACTAATGGTTTATAGAAGATTAGCTAAATGTTTTTTAAAGATTTTAGAAGGATTAAAAAGTTAGGTAAATATTTAACTAACGATAAAAAAACAATATATCTTATCTTGATAGTTTTATTACCTGTTTCTTTCTCTGGAGCTATTCAACCATTATTAGTTGGTCAAGCAATTACCATTCTTAAGAATGAAACTACAGATGTTTGGCTAAGTAAGACTTTCTTTGGGCAATCAATAAATGCAATAATTATAACTTTATTTATAACTGTTCTATTCAGATTAGTTTTGCAGGGATACCAAACTTACAATATCCAAGCAGTGGGACAACGTTTGACAGCAAGAATAAGAAGAGAACTTTTTGATCATTCAATATCTTTATCTCTTAAGTTTCACGATAAAATGCCTGTAGGGAAATTATTAACGAGATTAACAAATGATGTTGATGCTTTAGCAGAGGTTTTTGGGAGTGGGGCAGTTGGAGTAATAGCTGACTTCGTCAGTCTGATTGTGATTTCTTTAACAATGCTTTCAATTGATAGAGGGCTTGCCGTTTTATTACTTTTGACTCAAATCCCAGTTTCATATTTTATTATTTGGCTTCAAAAACGTTATAGAAGAGCCAATTATCAAGTAAGGGAAGAATTGTCTCAACTCAACTCTGATTTTCAAGAGAATCTTCAAGGTTTAGAAGTTGTTCAGATGTTCAGAAGAGAGGCTTTTAATAGCAAGAAATTTTCTAAAACTGGAGTTGCTTACAAGAAAGCAGTTAATGGAACAATATTTTATGACAGTAGTATTTCGGCATTTATAGAATGGATTTCTCTTGCTGCGGTTTCCTTGGTTTTGGCCGTTGGAGGATATCTTGTTACTTCTGGAAATATTGGTTTAGGTACATTAACAACATTTATTTTATATTCTCAAAGACTTTTTGAACCCTTAAGGCAGCTTGCAGAAAGATTTACTCAGATACAAGGAGGCTTAACAGCTGTAGAAAGAATAAACGAATTATTGGATGAAGAAATACAGATTAAAGACTCTACTTCCTCAAAATATTTTTTAGAAAATACAAAAAATGTAAATAAAAAGTTTAAGGGCAAAATTGAGTTCAAGAATGTTTATTTTTTCTACAACGAAGGAGAACATATCATAAAGAATTTATCTTTCAAAATTAATCCAGGCGAGCATGTGGCTTTTGTAGGCCCAACTGGTTCAGGTAAGACGACCATAATTAGACTGTTATGTAGATTGTATGAACCTCAATCGGGTCAGATTTTAATCGATGATATAGATATTAAAGATATTCCTATTGCAACTCTAAGAAGTATGTTGGGAGTGGTTTTGCAAGATACCTTTATCTTTAGTGGAAATGTAGCAGATAATTTAAAACTAAATTCGAATCTAGACAATCTTGAATTAGAAAATCTTTGCAACGAATTAGGGTTAGATAATTTGTTAAAAAAATTACCAGAAGGTTTGAACACCTCACTAAGAGAAAGAGGGGGAAATCTCTCTTCTGGAGAGAGACAACTTCTTTCTGTAGCTCGAGTAGCGATTAGAAATCCTGTTGTTTTAATAATGGACGAAGCAACAGCGTTTATGGATCCCTCAACAGAGGCTACTTTGCAGAAGGATCTTGAGAGAATTCTGTCAAAAAGAACAGCATTAGTAATAGCTCACAGATTAGCAACTATTGAAAGTTCTGATAAGATTTTAGTCTTAAAAGGGGGATCATTAGTTGAGGAGGGAACACATAGTGAATTAAGACTGAAAAAGGGTTTGTATTTTCAGCTCTCTGAGCTTCAACAAAAGGGATTCGTGAATTTTTAATGATTTTTAGAAACCAAGGATCGTTAATAAAAAAATCAAAAAGTATATCAATGGATGAGCTGATAGATCTCTATGGTTTAAATTCTTATGAGTTCACTCAAACAACTAAAGAAGAAATATTTGTATGTAGTAAAAATAAAGATTTAGATCTAATAGAACTAGATCAACTTTTGCAAACTGTTGGTTGGAGCAGAAGACCTATAAGGAGGGTAAAAAGAGCTTTAGATTTCAGTATTTTGGTGGTTGGGTTATGGCGTCATGATGATAAATTTCCCAGACTAGTAGGATTTGCAAGATGCACTGGCGATGGAATTCTAGAAGCAACAGTTTGGGATGTAGCTATTAACCCTGTCTATCAAGGACTTGGATTGGGGAAAGAGTTAATGAAATATGTCCTAAAAGAATTGAAAAATATTGGCATTTCTAAAGTAACCCTTTTTGCTGATGCTGAAGTGGTTTCATTTTACAAAAGACAAGGTTGGATTTTAGAACCTAGAGGGTCGAAATGTGCTTTTTGGTATGCAAATTAATCATTTTTTGTAGTAGTCAGAATATATAGATTTTAAAGATTCGCCTCTTAACCATCTTCTTCTAAAGTGCCAGTTCTTAATTGCTTGGAGAAAAATATTAGTTCTTTCCCATTTCCTTGAACTTATAAAAATAGGAAAATTTAATTGTTTTAAATCTTTTTTTTGGTTTAATCTCATTAAAAAATCTACATCCTCCATCAAAGGTATATTTCTAAATCCATTATTCTTAAAATAGATTGTTCTATGAATTATTAAACCTTGATCACCATAAGGTTGTTTAAAAAATTTACTTCTAACATTCACGAGAATTTCAAGGACTCTATAAATTATCTTTTTGTGATTAATTTTGAATTCAAAATAGTAAATAATTTTCTTGTTTCCCTTTAAAAATGAGTCTATTTTTTCAAACCAATCATGAGTTAATCTTGTGTCTGCATGTAAAAACATGAGCCACTCTCCCTTTGAATTTTTAGCTCCAATATCTAATTGGAGACCTCGATTCTTTTCTTTGGATATAAATACTTTTGCTCCATAAATATTTGCTATATCAATAGTTTTATCTTCGCTTCCACAATCAACAATTATGATTTCGCCATCTTTCTTAATACTTGACAAGTCTGAAAGCAATAATGGCAAATTATTAGCTTCATTAATAGTTGGAATAATAATTGAGATTTTTGACAAGTCGATTAATTTCTATTTTCAATATCAATAATTGTATCTATATCAATTTTTTTATCTAGAAACTTATATTTAAATTTTGTAGTAGCAAAATTTTCAATTGTATTTTGAAGAACATTATCTGTCCCCCACTTTATGTTTATAAAAGGTAAATATATATGCGATGACATTATTTTTTCTGATAAACCAATAAGCCAATATCCTCCATCATTAGATGGTCCTAAAATAAGATCATTTTGTTGAAGCTCTTTTAGAGTATTCAATAAATCTTGATGGCATAAATCTGGAAGGTCAGTACCAATAAAAATAATATTTTTGATCTTATTTCTTGTACAAAATTTTTTGTTGATAATTATTTGCCTTTTCATTTTTTCTCCCAAGCAGCCTTTCCCCTGTAAATTAAATTTTTTGATGCCTAATTCTCTAGTCCATTTTTTACAGTTACCTACCCCCAAACCAGATATAGCAATAGAAATATCAATAAGTTTATTTTCTTGGAGAAATTTTGCGACTGAAATAGTGTGTTTGGTCATTACACTTTGAACCTTTGCAGAATTATTTTTACCTATATCTTTAGATAATCTTGTTTTGCATCTTCCAAAAGCATGCCATTTTGCCATAATAATAAGTAATGCTTTATCCAAAAATGTATTGCGATTTAAAATAATTATATGCCTATAAAAAATTTTTTTTCTTATAAATTTGTATCGTGGTTTGTTAAGTAATTTTAAATTTGTCGTGATCTTGTGATTTCCTAATGGCCAATTATTAAATTCCAACTAGATTAATAATCTAGAGAATAAAATTTTGCAAGCAATTAATCCTATTTGGGCGGAAGTTCAACAATCACTTCAAAAAACTTTAAGTAAGCCTTCATTTGAGACATGGATAAGGCCTGCTAAATTTAATCGTTTTGAAAATGGCTTATTAACTTTAATTGCTCCAAATACATTTTCCAGTGATTGGTTAAGAAAGAATTATTGTCAAACTATCGAAAAGGCTGCAAAAGAAATATGCGGTCATGATGTGAAAGTTGTTTTTAAATCTGAAACAAATATAAGCAGCGATTCAACAAATAAAGAGAACCTAGATGAACAGATTGTGAATCATAAAACCAAATCATTTCCTAATAATAGTCAAGATATTTCTTCAAAAAATCGATCTAAAAATCCCAACGGTCTTAATTTACGCTATGTCTTTAAAAGATTTGTTGTAGGTCCAAATAGTAGGTTGGCTCATGCAGCGGCTTTAGCAGTTGCCGAATCGCCCGGGAGAGAATTTAATCCATTGTTTATTTGTGGTGGAGTAGGTCTCGGTAAAACTCATTTAATGCAAGCAATAGGCCATTATCGAGTAGAAATAGATCCAGAAGCAAAAGTTAAATATGTATCTACAGAAACTTTTACTAATGATGTTATTAGTGGTATTCGAAGAGATGGAATGACAGCTATTCGAGATAAATATAGAAATGTAGATTTGATTTTAATAGACGATATACAGTTCTTAGAAGGCAAAGAGTATACTCAGGAAGAATTTTTTCATACTTTTAATGCTCTTCACGAATCAGGAAGTCAAATAGTTATTGCAAGTGATAGGCCACCAAATCAATTGTCTGGAATTCAAGAGAGATTAATTTCTAGATTCTCAATGGGCATGACGGCAGATATTCAACCACCTGATCTTGAGACGAGGACAGCCATCCTTCAAAAAAAGGCAGAACAAGAGAGGATGAGTCTTCCAAGAGATTTAATTCAATTTATAGCAGGAAGATTCACTTCGAACATTCGAGAATTGGAAGGAGCATTTACCAGGGCTGTTGCATTTGCATCAATAACAGGCTTGCCAATGACAGTCCAATCAATTGCACCAATGCTTGATCCGAATAGTGTTGGAGTAGTTGTTACTCCAAAGCAAGTTATTAATAAAGTGTCAGATTTCTTTAAAGTTTCTACTGATGAATTGATCAGTTCAAGTAGGAGAAAACCAGTAAGTCAAGCTAGACAAATAGGTATGTATCTTATGAGGCATGGGACGGATCTAAGCCTACCAAGAATTGGAGATGAGTTTGGGGGCAAGGACCATACAACAGTAATGTATGCTATTGAACAAGTTGAAAAAAAATTATCTATTGATCCAAATATTGCAAGTCAAGTTCAAAAAATAAGAGATTTACTTCAAATAGATTCAAGAAAAAATTTATAGTTTTACTATTAACTAGAAATGAAATTTATAGGATCTTGATCATATCTATGTCTTAACGGCAACTTATCTATTTCATTGATATCACTGAGGGATTCAATTCTATTTAATGATTGCCTTAATAACCTCGCTGAAATGATTGGCATATCTCTTGGAACTGAGATTCTATTTTTTAAGTATCTTAAAGAGATTCCTGAAAGTTTTTTAGGGATTAATACTTCTCCTGTGATCATATAGCTCAAAGCTGATCTCAATGATTCGTCAAAGGATTCTTTATTGTAAGGGTTTACTTTTAGTAAATTGTCTTTATGCTTGATCACTCTTTTAAGAGCAATTGTTGCATAATATTTTGAATCATAATTTTGGTTTAATTCATATTTACCTAAACCCTCCCCAGTATCTATTAGCTTTGAGAAAGTAATCTGTTGTTCATTACTTTCTCTATAGCATCCTCCCATTTGTGGGGGTAAATCATGAGAATGAGTATGAAAATCTCCTTGAGTGCCTCTATAAGAACTTGTCCCCTCAAAAAGTGTAAGCCAATTATCTACATGACGGTAATTAGATCTTAAATTAAACCCTTTATAATAAATAAGTGATGCATTCATTCTCTCCATATAGGGAATAAAAATTATATCTCCAACACCAGGCTCTATATCACCCGTGTTAGAAACTGATGGATCAACAAACCCTGATTTTGAGCTACTTAAGATTTCATCGAGTTTAGAAATAGATTCTTTAAATCTTTTTTTTCTAAAAGAGTTATCTATAAAATTAAAGCTTTCTCGGCAGAGCCAATTACACCAGGATCTGAAAATTTCTCTTTCTAACTCTCGGATTTTGATAAGGTGACTTGATGTAATAAAAGATCCAAGTGGTCCAAATTCATTTTCTAAAAAAGCAATGATATCGTCGCTTTCAGTTATAACTTGCCCTTTAAATTCAATTGCAGGTAATTTCCCCGATCTGACTTTTTCAAGGAACCAACTTTCTTTTTGGCCGTAACAAAACATATTTATTTTCTTGACTTTGTATGGAATTTTCTTAAATTCAAGCCATAACCATATCTTCTGACAGTAAGGACACCAAGAATGCCTATCCCTATAGAGAGTAACTAATACATCATTTTCACTATGTCCAAATAATCTTAAATTTGTGTAGGAATTATTTATACCATGGACTCTATCAAGATCTTCAACTTCAAATTTATTTAAATCATCCCATGTCAAAATCTCATACATTATTTGAATTGAAGCTATAAACTAACGTTATAATAATTCATTAAAAAAAGTCTTGGAATTTGAATTTGATTTAATTGTTGTTGGCGCTGGATCTGGAGGACTCGCGGCGGCTAAACGTGCGGCTAGTTATGGGGCAAAAGTCGCAATCATAGAAGCAAATCAAATAGGAGGAACTTGCGTGATAAGGGGATGTGTGCCTAAGAAATTGATGGTTTATGCAGCTAAAAGTAAAAAAAATATGGATTCTTCTGAAGGATATGGATTAAAAAATGAAGGTATTAATTTTGAATCAAATATTTTGTTGAAGAATGTTAGAGAGGAGGTTTCTAGATTAAGTAATTTACATAGAAATTCTTTAAAAAAGTTGAACATAACTATTTTTGAAGGCTTAGGAAGATTTGTTACTCAAAATGAATTAGAAATTATTTGTTCAAACACAAAGAAAATTAAAAACAAAATAAGTTCAAAAAAAATTCTTATTTCAGTTGGAGGTAAACCAAAGAAATTAAATATTCCTGGGATAAATTTGGCATGGACTAGTGATGATATTTTTGAATTGGAAAAGTTTCCTAAATCAATATTAATAGTAGGAGGTGGATATATTGCTTGTGAATTTGCTTCTATTTTCAGAAATTTAGGTACTGAAGTAACTCAATTAATTAGAGGTCAACATTTACTTAATGGTTTTGATGAGGATCTTTCTTCATGCCTAGAAGAATCACCTACTTTTACTGAAATCAATATAATCCCCAATACTCAATTAAACTCTATCAAAAAAGTAAATGGAAATCTGGAATCTAACCTAGACTCGGGAGATAAACTCCTAACTAATAATATTCTTATTGCTACAGGAAGAGAACCAAATCTTTTGCCTTTAAATTTAGATTTTTTAAATCTAAAGATGGATGGCCAATATTTAGAAGTCGATGAACTTAATCAAACAAGCAACGCAAATATTTTTGCAGTTGGGGATATCATAAATAAGCCAAACTTGACACCAGTAGCAATAGAACAAGGGAGAGTTTTTTCGGATAATTTTTTTAATGACAAAAAAAGAAAAGTAAATTATAAATATATCCCTAAGGCCGTTTTTACTATTCCAGAAATTTCAACAGTTGGCTTAAGTGAGAAAAGAGCTAAAGAGATTTACTCTGAAAAAAATATAAAAATTTTCAAATGCAAATTCACCCCTATGTCTAATACTTTTAAAAAGAATAAATCAAAATGTATGTTAAAGATTGTAGTTCATAAGCTAACTGACAAAGTCCTAGGATGTCATATGTTTGGAGAAACATCGTCTGAGATTATTCAAATGGTATCAATTTCATTAAATGCAGGGATAACAAAAAAAGAATTTGATATTACTATGGCTTTGCACCCAACTATATCTGAAGAATTTGTGACTATGTATGGATAAAATTATGAATTAGAAAATTTTAATTTTTCTTGAACAATCAGAAATACTATAAGTAATGCAAAGTAAATAAATAAACCTATCCTTAATTCAAAAAGGAAGTTAAATCCATTCAGGAAAAGTATCTTATCGAGAATGTAGAAAATATAAAGATTAAGCAAAATAAATCCTTCAATTCTTGTGATTTTTCCTTTGCTCCAGAAAATTGGTAAGCATGCAAAGGTAGTTAAAACCATAAAAGGTAAGTCAACTTTTATTAGACTCTGTTCAATTACTAAACCTTTAAATCCTGAAAAAATACTGCAACTTCCAAGGATTAAAAGTTGATTCAGTAAATTACTTCCTATTACATTCCCAATCGCAAGATCTGTTTTGCCTTTAAATGCAGCAATTATTGAGGTTACTAATTCTGGTAAAGATGTCCCAGTTGCGACGATAGTTAAACCAATAACAATTTCATTTACACCCAAAAGAGTAGCGAGCGTTTGAGAACCATTTACTAAAATATTTGAACCAAAGCTTAAAAGAAATATTCCCAATATTAACTTTAGTAAAATATTCATTTTCCCTTTATGGTTATCTTTTAATTCTTCTATCTCTGGTTCAGCATCTTTTGTCTCCTCTCCTTTCTCATTGATGGTATTGATTTCCCATATTGTATTTAAGATTAAACAAAATATTAGAAATACCCCTGCTTGCAATGTTAATAAGCCTGTTGATGACATAGCCCAAACTGCACAAGAAATTGCCATCAAAAGAGGCACATCTCTTCTGACTATTCTGCTTTTTACTTTAAGAGGTGTTATCAATGAGCTTATGCCCAAAACAACGAGAACATTAAAAATATTGCTTCCAATTACATTGCTTGCCGCAAGCGAATCACTGCCTTTTAAAATTGAACTCAAACTTACCAACAACTCAGGAGAGCTTGTTCCAAGAGAAACAACTGTCAAACCAATTACTATTTGAGGTATTCCTAAAATTAAAGATAAAAATATGGCTCCTTGAATAAAGAACTCTCCTCCAGCAAAAAGTAGAACTACGCCTAAAACTATTTCTATTATTGGAAATAAAAAATCACTCATATTTAAGATTTAATTTAAATAATAAAAATTTTCATTTGTTAATAACTATCCTCGAATATCTATAATTTATTGTCAATTTTAATTTGCTGTTAAAATTGATTAAATAGAAAAAATTTTGAAGACTTTTAATATAATAAAACCTGATGATTGGCATTTACATTTAAGAGAAGGTCTTGTATTAAAAAATATCATTCAGTTTACTTCTGAATATTTTGGAAGAGCCATTGTTATGCCAAATACTAAAACTCCCATAACATCAATCAATAGCGCTATTTCTTATAGGAAATCTATTGTTGAAACGCTACCAGAAAGTTCTAAGTTTGAACCATTAATGACAATTTACCTTACAGATGACACTGATAAAGAGGAACTAATTAATGGTTTTAAAAATAATGTTTTTTTTGCAGCAAAATTATATCCTGCTAATGCCACAACAAATTCTAGTCATGGAGTTAGGAAAATAGAAAATCTTTATAAGATCTTTGAATTAATGCAAGATTCTGGAATGCCTCTTTTAATTCATGGGGAAGTAACTGATTCCGAAGTAGATGTATTCGATAGAGAAGAAGTTTTTATAGATAAAGAACTTACTCAAATAACCAAAAGATTTCCAAAATTAAAAATCGTTCTAGAACATATAACCACCTCATACGCAGTGGATTTTGTGCAAGAAAATAATATTGGGGCTACTATTACTCCGCATCATTTGCATATAAATAGGAATGCAATGTTTTTTGGAGGCTTAAATAGCGATTTTTACTGCTTACCAGTTGCTAAGAGGGAAAATAATAGACTCGCTTTAAGGAGAGCGGCAACAAGTGGTAAAAAATGTTTTTTCTTGGGGACTGACTCTGCTCCACACCTTAGGAAGTGGAAGGCTTTTTGTGGATGTGCAGGCATTTTTAATTCCCCAGTAGCAATAGAAAGCTACTTAACAGTTTTCGAAGAGGAGGATGCTCTAGATAATTTTGAAAAGTTTGCAAGTTTGAATGGCCCTAATTTTTATAATGTTCCACCAAATAAAGAAAAATTAAAATTAGTTTCTAGACCTAACAAAATTAAAGAATATATTGATGTTGTTGAAGAAAAAAATATTGTCGGACAAATAAAACCATTTCATGCAGGTGAAACTTTACAATGGCAAGTAGAAGGAATAGTAAATTAAAAAAATTAGATTTAATCTGACGATTAAAAGTGTAAATATTCCAATTTTTCTTGGTTTAATGGGTTACTTTCAGCTACAGTTAGAAAAGCGCAAATTCCTCTTGGGAGTGTGGCGGAATTGGTAGACGCGCCGGACTTAAAATCCGTCGAGCGATTTAGCTCGTGGGGGTTCAAGTCCCCCCACTCCCATTATTATTTATTTTAGTTCTGACGATAACTTCCAATAGTTGTTATGTTTTAACTAAGCAACCATAAATTAAAATGGAAAGTTTTTTCAATAATTCATTCGCTACTTTAATTGCTTATATCGGAATTATTTCTACCTATTTATTGGTTATCCCATTGTTACTATTTTACTGGATGAATAATAGATGGAATATTATGGGCAAATTTGAAAGATTAGGAATTTATGGCCTTGTATTTCTTTTTTTTCCAGGATTAATTTTATTTTCTCCATTTTTAAATCTCAGACTAAAAGGAAGTGGAAAAGGGTAAATAATTGACTAAAGGTAAAGTTGTACAAATAGGTTTTTTTCTTTCATTAATAGGATTAATTAGTTATAAATTTGCACCACAATTTGGTATTGACAATTTTACGGCCACTACTCTT
The DNA here is from genome assembly GCA_003278855.1 of Prochlorococcus sp. AG-347-M23. GTDB lineage: Bacteria > Cyanobacteriota > Cyanobacteriia > PCC-6307 > Cyanobiaceae > Prochlorococcus_A. Next base: position 155,971 of record QCCU01000001.1, read on the forward strand.
TCAAGTTGTATCTTGATTTTGATTGTTATTACTTGGGTAACATCTTATGTTTATAGAGTTGTAAATGGGAAAATGACTTTTATGGAACAAAGGAAGCGTTATAGAAAAGAGTATGAAAAAATTGTAAATGATAAACTAGAAATCAAATTCAACTCATTGTCAAAGGAAGAGCAGCAAAAACTAATGGAAGATTTAGAAAAAAATCCATAAATTTTTATAGAAAAATATCCAAAAATCATGAAAGATAACAAAATGCAAATTACTAAAAATGAATCTTTATCTAAAGTAGAAGCAATGTTTTGTGAGTTAAAAAATAATAAAAAATTTGCTTTAATGCCTTTCATAATGGCTGGAGATCCAAATATTGAAATAACCTCTGAGATCTTATTAAAGTTACAAGAAAATGGAGCTGATCTTATTGAATTAGGTATCCCTTACAGTGACCCACTTGCAGACGGACCTGTTATTCAAGTAGCGGCCTCTCGCGCCTTGAAGTCAGGTACTAGCCTAAGAAAAGTAATTAAACTTTTAGAGTCTTTAAAAGGTAAACTAAATATTCCCATCATCCTTTTTTCTTACTTAAATCCATTACTAAGTTTTGGCTTTGAAAAGTTTTGTGAGATGGCATTTAATGCTGGCGTTTCTGGTTTAATAGTTCCTGATCTCCCTTTAGAGGAAGCTTATAAGTTTTCTAAAATAGTCAGCAACCATTCTATGGACTTAATTTTATTAGTAGCTCCAACTACTCCTTTTGAAAGAATGAAACAAATATCAAATCATACAAAAGGCTTTACCTATTTAGTAAGTGTCACAGGTGTCACTGGTGAGAGAAACAAAATGGAAAATAGAGTAGAAAATCTTATTGCTAAATTAAAAAAATTAAATAGTAATCCAATTGCGGTTGGTTTTGGAATATCCACTCCAGAACATGTTAATAAAGTTCGTGAGTGGGGAGCAGATGGAGTAATTATTGGGAGTGCATTTGTAAAACGAATTTCTAGTTCAACTGAAAAAGATGTTGTTGATCATGTTGGTGAATTTTGTAAAGAAATGCGTTTAGCTGCTGATCAAAAAAAATAAATACAAAAATAAACTATTAATAAAAAGAATTAATTATAGAAAATTAATTAAAAATGATATGAACAATTTATTTTTGTTTTTAAGATTCTTGTGTAGGTAATAATCTGATTTGTTTTCTTCCGAGCTTAATTTCGAATTCATCACCTGCTTTTAAATCAAGAAGTGCTGTATATGCTTTCCCAATCAGAAGATTCCCATTGCCTTGAACTGTGGCTATATAACTAAGTTTTCTTCCACCTTTCCCAATTCCCGCAACTCCAGAATCACCAAGATTAACCCCTTTTGCCTCTAAAAGTGCTTCATAAAATGCAGTAAAGTTTAAGCGTTCACCTCCGTTTTTCTTGGTGGATACATACCCACAGGAGCGAACTAGGTCAGATTTGCTAACATCACCAAGTTCTTTAACTTTTGCAAGGAGATCGCTACCAGTTAGCATAATTAATTAAAAGAAAGTTGTATTAAATAACATAGCAATTTGCGTGTAATATATGCAATTATTGAGTATATATTTATTCTATTATTTATATTTAAAAATGGAAAAGTTTGTTGTTTTTGGAAGGTACTGTGAAGATGCAATTTCTAAAAGGGAACCATTTCGTGAACAACATCTTAATAGACTTAAAAACTTAAAGGATCGCGATATTCTTGTTACATTAGGGCCATCAAAATGTACTAAATATTTGTTTGGGATTTTCAATGCTAATGATGAAAACGAGTTGAAATATCTCATTGAGGAGGATATATATTGGGAAAAAGGTATATGGATTAATTATGATATTTATCCCTGGATTCAGGCATTTTAAATATGATTTACGTAAAAAATTTAGTAATTATTAACTATTAATTGAAAAAGAATTAATTTAAATGAAAATACATAATTTTTTTGCTTTAATAATTTATTTATTTATCATATTTGGATGTTAAACGATATTTATTTAATGGCTAGTTTTAAAGAGGTTATATTATTTTTATATAAAAATATAATATTTTAAATAATATTTATTCACTAGTATCTTGATTTATTTGATTTACTAACGAGTCGATATCTAATTGATTATATGGTGGTGCTTGTTTTGTTTCTGGATAATCATTTTTGATATTGTTTAACCAATTTTGTTCAATCTTTATAAGATTTTTTGCAATGTTGAACATACCGCCTTTTTTATGTAATTCTTTAATTTTGAGAATAATCTCAGAGGTTCTGCTTGATTTAATTTTTAATTCATTTGCTAAATCTTTTTGGTTAAATCCATGAGATTTCAACCAATCCTTAATGAATGACATGAGCTCTTTTTCTTCCTGTTGAGATAATTTACTCATTTAATAAAAAGGAAATAACTTATTAAGCTTGGTCTCTGCTCTTGCTCTTATTGAAGGAGTCATATATTTGCTCCATATACTAAGTACTGCTGTGAGGGCGACAAAATCATCACTAAAACCAACGATTGGCATAAAGTCAGGGAAGAGGTCAAATGGCATGATTAAATAAGCTAGGGCAGCCATCAAGGAAACTCTTACTTGTGCTGGAGTAAAGGGATCTAAAGCCATCTCCAAAACTTCTAAAGCTGGCTTAGCAATTGTTCTTCCTGCTTTAATAAGAATCTTGATAATAATATTCTCATCAAATGTTGAACTCTCTAAAACTTCAGCATCATAAATTTTTTCTTTGTTTTTATAATTCTCTGTCATCCTTATTTATTGCATTAAGATTTCAAATGGGATTTTTAGCTAATACTATCAACTAATCCATTCTGTATTCCTGCTTTTCTAAGTTTTCTTAAAGCACGTTGAACAACTTGTCTGCAATATTCCCTGCTACAACTCATATGTCTTGCAACTTCAGCTAAAGTTCTCCATTCATTTGAGCCGTCTAACCCAAACCTTAAGCTTACTATCTTTCTTTCTTTCTCAGTTAAATTTGCTTTATCTAATAACTTCCACGCCGAGGCTGTCCTTTCAGCTAATTCGGCTAATTCCATTGGCGGAGTTTGATCACTTGGAAGAATATCAACTAACTCGGAAGGATCTGATTTTGATTTTACAGTACCTTGGAGACTAACAGTGATGCTTCTCAATTCACAAGATAGGAGTTCGTCAATTTCCTCTTTGGTTATTTTCATTTCTTCTGCGAGCTCATAACTACTGGGTGGAATACCCTTAAGTTGCATAAGCTTTGATTTTGCTGATCTTAGTTTTGTGAGTTTTTCATTAATGTTAACAGGGATTCTTATTGTTCTACTTTGAGTTGATAATGCTCTATTTAAACCTTGTCTAATCCACCAATAAGCATATGTAGAAAATCTATGACCTCTAGATGGATCATATTTTTCTACTGCCCTTGTAAGACCTAATGTCCCCTCCTGAATTAAGTCAAGTAATTCTAATCCTTTCCCTTGGTATCTCTTAGCAAGGTTAACAACTAGTCTTAGGTTAGCTGTTATCATCTCGTTTTTAGCTTTTTCACCAATTTTGATCTTTTTTCTTTCAGCTTCGGAATATTCACAAGCAGGACCTTTCCCTCCTGCCTCTTGACATCTATTAACAAGCATAACCATTTCTTGGACTTTTCTGCCCATTGTGAGTTCTCTTTCAGGAGTCAAAAGTTGATGACGACCTATTTCACCAAGAAAATCGCTTAATGAACTCACGATTTACCTCATAGTTGATATATTCAACTTATAGTTAATTCAGTAATAAGCCACACATGTAATAATTAATTAATAATTAATTAATAATTATTAATTTGTTTTTTAACATTTTTTTCAAATTTTTAGTTTAAAAAATTATAAATTATTAACTATAAATTATAAATTTTAATTATTTAATTTTTTCTTCTTGATTCAAGGACGGCAAGTACATCTCTCCATTCAACACCTTTATGCATAAGGGCTACTTGCATATGATAAATCAAATCAGCAGCTTCATTTGAGATTGAATTTTTATCATTATCTTGGCAAGCCATTATAAATTCTGCAGATTCCTCTCCTATTTTTTTCAAAATAGTATTACTGCCTTTTGTTAATAAATGATTAGTGTAACTTTTTTCTGATTGATTTTTTGATCTTTCGTTAATTGTATTAAATAATTCAGAGCAAATATTTGAGAAGGGATTTGTTTTTTTCTCTTTTTTATCACTTTGATTAATTTGGATTTCGTTGAAAAAACAACTTTTTTCCCCAGTGTGACATGCTCCTGAACCATTTTGTTCAATTAAAAGAATTAGTGCATCATTATCGCAGTCGAATCTTATCTCCTTAAGTATTTGGGTACTGCCACTTGTAGCTCCCTTTCTCCAAATTTCTGATCTAGATCTACTCCAATAATGAACGTTTTTGGTTTCGAGTGTTATTGTTAAAGATTCTTTGTTCATCCAAGCAAACATAAGAATTGATCCGTCAAGCCAATCTTGTGCTATTGCAGGGATTAATCCATAATTATCAAAGCGTAGATCCTCTATCGAAAAATTAGTTGAATAAGTCATTATGTTCGTTATGTTAAATCCTACTCAATGTGTTTTATTAAAATTATCCTAACAGTTAATTGATGTATATTCATTCTCTGAAATTTTCATGCAGCAAAAGTTACGAGGATTTTCCTTGTTCACATAGGCAATGGCGCCATGAAGGCCACTGCAGATTTGTGCATGGATATTCAAGGTCATTCACCTTTTGGTTCACAGCAAAAAAATTAGACCTAAATGGTTTTGTTGTCGATTTTTCAAGTCTAAAGCCCCTAGAAAATAGACTAAAGAAGCAATTTGACCATACTTTTTTAATAAATAAAGATGACCCTTTGTTGAATTACTGGGAAAAATTACATGACTTAGATGCTCTAGATCTGAGAATTATGGATAACGTGGGAATGGAGTTCACCTCTGAATTAATTTGGAGATGGGCTAATGCATATTTACAGGATAAGGATAAGGGCAGAACATGTTGTTGGAAAACAGAATCAAAAGAAAATAAATCCAATAAAGCAAGTTATGAGGAAATTCCTGATTGGTTCAAATCTTTAGATTAAAATTGTTAAATTTCAAATAACATAGGATTCTTTAATTTAGATCTTTAATCAACAACTATCTCTCCATTAACCAGGTAAATATTAATCTCGTTTTTATTTAGGTAATGATTATTCAAGATATTAATTGAAATTTTTGTCTCAATTTGTTTTTGAATAATTCTTTTTAAAGGCCTTGCACCATAGGTATGATCAAAACTATTTTCGACAAGTTGGTTAATTGCCTCATCCGTAATTTTGAATTTTAAGTTTTTTTTGTTAAGTCTTTTTTCTAAATGTTGAAGCTGGATTTTTGCAATTTCTTTTATGTCATTTATTTTTAAATTATTAAAAATAACTATTTCATCAAGTCGATTTAAAAACTCAGGCTTGAAAAATTTTTTAATTTCATTATCTACAACTTTTTTGATTTCATTTGTCTCTTCTTTTCTAACTGATAAATCATTTATTGATTGACTTCCTAAATTACTTGTGAGAACAATGATTGAATTTTTGAAATTGATTGTACGACCTTGACCATCAGTAATGATTCCATCATCAAGAACCTGTAAGAGAATATCTAAAATATCTTTGTGAGCTTTCTCTATTTCATCAAGAAGTATCAATGAATAAGGATTTTTGCGTACAGCTTCAGTTAGTTGACCCCCTGATTCGAAACCTAAATATCCAGGTGGCGCGCCTATAATTTTGCTTACAGAATGCTTTTCCATATATTCAGACATATCAAGTCTTGTAATTGAAGAATTTGAATCGAATATAATTTTGGCTGTTACTTTACTTAGCTCTGTTTTTCCAACACCAGTTGGACCTAAAAATAGAAAACTGGCTAATGGCTTGCTTGGATCATTTAGACCAGTCCTTGATCTCTTAATGGAATCTGAAACAGCCCTAATTGCCCTATCTTGACCAATAATTTTTTCTTTAAGGATTAACTCGAGGCTCAAAAGTTTATCTTTTTCTGACTGGTTTAAGTTCTGTACTGGAATAGAGGTCCATTTTGAGACAACTTCTGCAATATCATCAAAAGTTACCTCTTGTCTTAAAAGACTTGTATCTCCATTTTTTTGGGAATTTACTAGGGAATCACTTTTTTCTCTCAATTTTTTTTGCAAAGAATTTAAAGTTCCAAATTCTAATTCTGCTGCTTTGTTGAGGTCAAAACTCCTTTTGGATTGATCTATTTGCAATTGAACAGATTCAATTTCTTCTTTTATGGTGCTAATCTCATCAATTTCATCTTTTTCTTTTTTCCATTGAGCGCCTAATTCTTCTTGTCTATCTTTAAGTGAGATAAGTTCATTATTGATTTTTTTTAATCTTTCTATGGAAAAATCATCTGTTTCTCTTTTTAAAGATAATTTTTCCATCTCAAACTGAAGAACTTTTCGATCAATTTCATCAATTTCTTCAGGTTTGGAAGTTATGACCATATTCAATCTTGAGGCTGCTTCATCGATTAAATCTATTGCTTTGTCAGGAAGAAATCTATCGTTAATATATCTTTCGCTAAGGGTGGCAGCTGCAACCAAAGCATTATCAGAAATTCTCACACTATGATGAACTTCGTATCTTTCTCTCAATCCTCTTAATATTGATACAGTATCATCTATTGAAGGAGCATCAATTTTTATTTTCTGAAATCTTCTTTCTAGAGCAGGATCTTTTTCTATATTTTGTTTGTGTTCAATAATTGTTGTAGCGCCAATACATCTAAGTTCTCCTCTTGCAAGCATTGGTTTTAATAGGTTGCTTGCATCTAAAGAACCTCCGCTTGCACCAGCTCCAACAACTGTATGAATTTCATCTATAAAAAGAATGATCTTACCGTCTGATTCTTTTACTTTTTTCAGGACATTTTTTATTCTTTCTTCAAATTCTCCACGATATTTTGCCCCAGCTATAAGTAAACCCATATCTAATGAAATTAGTTGCCTATCTTGTAGGGCAGAAGGTACATCGCCATTAATAATTCTTTGAGCCAACCCTTCAACAATGGCCGTTTTACCAACTCCAGGTTCTCCAATAAGGACAGGATTATTTTTAGTTCTTCTACTCAATATTTGAATTGTTCTTCTAATCTCTTCATCCCTACCAATAACTGGGTCTAAAATTCCATCTCGTGCCGATTGGGTTAGATCAATAGCATATTTTTCCAAAGACTCATTAGAAGTATCAAATTCGTTTTTTACTGCTGGATCTGACTTCATTTTCTTTATAGTTTCAAGAAATTCTGGAATGCCTTTTTGATTTAAAATTTGAAATCCATACTTATCATCATAAGTGAAACCATAAACTAAGTGTTCTGTTGATATCACTACATCATTTAAAGTATTTTTTATATCATTCGCTTTCAAAAATATTTTGTGAAGAGTATCACCGATATATAAATTATTTTGTTTATCTTTCATTTTTCCCTTCGAATTTAACGAAGACATTATTTCTTTTTCAATTTCTTTGATATTTACATTATTTTTTTTTAAGATTTTTTTAGTGAGAATATCTTGTTTTATAAGAGCTAAAAATAAATTGTCAGAATCTACATTTTGTTGATGATTTTTATAAGCAATTTCTTTGGCCAAAATAAAACAGCTCCAAGCAGAATTTGAGAATTCGCTTGGAACTATTTTCATCAATCAAAATATAATTGTGATTGCAGTAAGTTTTAAGTAAAAAATTACTTAAAAATTATAAGATTTATTCAACAACAACTTTACCTACCATTCCAGCTCCTCTATGAGGCTCGCAATAGTAATCATAAGTCCCTGCAGTATCAAATGTTTCTTCCCAAGACTCTCCTGGAGCAAAGGCTAGATCTGCATGACTTAATTCCTCATGTCCATCAAAAACTGCATTGTGAGGAGCTAATTTATTATTGACGAATTTAACTGTATCACCAGCGCTAATGGTCACTGTACTTGGTTCAAATGCAAGCATTCCGGCATCTGTACCAAGTTTTACTTCAACAGTCTTAGCTGAAACTGATGAAATTCCTATACCTAGAGTTAAAACTATTGCGAATAACCCTGCAAAGATTGAACGTAACATAATTAAAATTTGCTTATTTATATATATTACAAGGCTTTGGGAGCCTTACTGTGAGAATCTTAATTGTTATTACAGCTTGGTAACTTTGATAACTTCAAAATATCATTTAGTGATTTCGCATAACTTTTAAGTTTGAAAGTCTCGGGATTAGTGATGGGAACATGATTAAAGTCATATTTCTTGATACTGAAGCTATCCCAAGGGGTGGTTTGGATGGGAAGAATTCTTAATAATATTTTTAGAATTTTTTTTGTAAGAGGTATCGCAAAATATCTCCGCATATTGTTTCTTTTTAAAAGGGTAATTATGGCATGATCAATTGAAATAAATTTTTGACCTAGGACAAATTTTCTAAAGCCTTTATATTGCTCTTCTTTATGATTTTTAATTAGAAATCCACAAATTTGAGCGATATCATTTGCGTGTATAAAGTGAAATTTAGAATCGATTTTTAAAAATCTTGCTAACCAAAGCCATTTCGCGATTTCTTTCAATCCACTAGTTAAAAAACTTACAGGATATCTACTTTTTTTTCCAAGATTTCCTCCAAAAACCAAGGTAGGGAAAACGGCGAAAGTTTTCTCTGCAAATGAGCTTTCTCTAAGTCTCTGGAAACATTCGTATTTTGTTTGAATATACTCTGTTCCATAAATCAATGATTCCCTCATTAATTCTGTTTGGGGATCAAGAATGCTAGCTGTTGAAAAATAAATAATCTTTTCTAACTTTTCAATATCAAGCATTTCAAGTAATTCTTCAAAAGCTTTAATGTTTACTTCATAGGCTCTTTTTGGATCTCCCCAAGCTGTAGCAGTATGTATTAGGTAATTAATTTGACTAATTTCCTTTTTATATCTATGTGATTCCCTGATATCACAGACCATTAACTTGACTTTTTTATTTTCTTGAACAGAAATTGGTAACTTACTTTTATCTCTTACCATAAGATAAAGTCTGAATTTTGTGTTTTTTAAAAACCAATTAACTAAATATTGGCCAACACATCCATTCGCACCTGTGATTAGTAAGTTTTTATATGCCAAGACTTTGACTAGTAAGTGAGTTTTTTCCCATGTTCAAAAAATGTTTGAGCATTCTCTTCTGGAGTCCCAGGTAAAATTCCATGACCCAAATTAAGAATATATTTCCTGTCTTTAATTTTATTGAAAGTATTATCTATCCTTTCTTTTATTGTTTCTTTGTCTCCGAATAAAATGCCAGGGTCAACATTACCTTGAATTCCTATCCCACTAGGGATTCTTTTACAAACCTCTTCAATATCTACTGTCCAATCTAATGAGATTATATCTACTCCAGTTTTTGCCATCCTTTCTATAACTCCAGCACTTCCTGAAATGTAAAGTATTACTGGTGTTTCAGGGTATTCTGCTTTTACAATGTCAACAACTTTTTTTTGATACGGCCCAGCAAAGATATCGTAATCTTGTGGGCTTAGTTGGCCTGCCCATGAATCAAAAATTTGTACTACTTGAGCTCCAGATTTTATTTGATATTTAAGATATTCACCAATAGATTTTGCAAAATGATCAAGAAGTTTATGAAGTAAATCTGGTTCTTTAAAAGCCATTGATTTTATTAAAGAATAATTTTTACTGCTTTTCCCTTCAACTACATATGCAGCAAGAGTCCAAGGTGCGCCAACAAAACCTAAAACTGTTGCCTCATTATTCACATCTTTTTTTAGCGAAGAAAGAACTTGCCCAACAAAACTTAAACTCTCACAAGGATTTAATTTTTTTAAATTTTCTACCTGGTTAAGAGTTCTTATTGGGTCCTCAATTATTGGACCTTTACTTTCTATTATTTCAAAATTTATGCCCATCCCTGGAAGAGGTGTGAGAATATCTGAAAAAAGGATCACACCATCAGGTTTGAAAGCATGAAAAGGCTGCATTGAAATCTCATATGATAGTTCTGGATTCTCAGACCTCTCTCTGAAGCTTGGGTAACGCTCCCTTAAATCTCTATAGATTTTCATATATCTTCCTGCTTGCCTCATCATCCATACTGGAGGCCTATTTACTTTTTTACCTAATGCGGCAGAAAGTAGGAGCGGTAAATTTTCACCCATTTTTGAATTCAATATGTTTTTAAAAAAAAATTTTAAAATTCCAACTTAAAAATCTTACAATGCTAAGCTGAGCAAAAGCGTTATATGAACATTTATTATGATGCACTAAGTTAAATGAGCTTTCTTATTTTTTTGATTGATGTTTGAAGATACTCACGCTTAATGGGGGCAAAGCAAGTTCTAGAGCATTTTGATAATCATGAATATTGTAATTTATAGTATCTTTACCTCCCATATTTCCTTTATTACTGCCTCCATATCTAAATCCATCTGAATTAAATATCTCCTTATAAAATCCTTCTACAGGAACACCTACTTTATATGAACCATGAGTATTAGGTGTAAAGTTGGCAACTACAACAAGCCACTCATTGGTATCGTTTTCTCTTCTCATAAAACTTATTACCGAATTAGATTTGTCATTACAATCAATCCATTGGAATCCATAAGGATCAAAGTCATTTTTCCATAACGCAGGTTCATTTTTATAAAGTACGTTTAGGTCATCTATTAAATTTCTGATACCTTTATGAGGTTCAAATTCTAGTAACTCCCATTGCAGATCATCCCAAACATTCCATTCTTGTCTTTGTCCAAATTCCATTCCCATAAATATAGTTTTTTTACCAGGGTGGGTCCACATATAAGTTAGTAAAGCTCGAGTATTTGCATATTTCTTCCAGTCATCGCCAGGCATTTTATGCAAAAGATGACTCTTCCCATGGACAACCTCATCATGACTTAGAGCAAGCATAAAGTTCTCTGTATAGTTATATGTTATTGAGAAAGTTACACTATTCTGATGGAATTGCCTAAACCAGGGATCTATCTCAAAATAATCGAGCATATCGTGCATCCATCCCATATTCCATTTCAAATTAAATCCTAACCCTCCCATATCAGTTGGTTTGGTAACCATTGGCCAAGTTGTTGATTCTTCAGCTATTGAAAGTGCACCTGGGAAATGTTGGAAGAGTACATGATTAGCCTGTTGAAGAAATTTAACGGCTTCAATATTTTCATTCCCACCATTTTCATTGGGTATCCATTCCCCGTCTGGGCGTAGATAATCTCTATAAAGCATTGAAGCTACAGCATCTACTCTTATGCCATCAATATGAAACTCTTCAAACCAATAAACTAGGTTGGCTACTAAGAAATTTCTTACTTCGTTTCTGCTGTAATTAAATATTAAGGTTCCCCATTCCTTGTGTTCACCTATGCGTGAATCTCCATGCTCATAAAGATGACAACCATCAAAAAATGCTAAACCATGCTTATCTTTTGGGAAATGACCAGGTACCCAATCAAGAATTACTCCTATACCCTCTTCATGACATTTATTCACAAACTCTCTAAATTCATTTGGGGTGCCAAATCTACTTGTTGGTGCATACCAGCCTGTAACCTGGTATCCCCATGAGCCATCAAAAGGATGTTCAGATATTGGCATTAGTTCAATATGTGTAAATCCTCTCTCTTTTACGTATGGGATGAGTTTTTCTGTTAATTCTGGATAAGTTAATAATCTTGTCCCAGGTTTTAAATCCGCAGCAGCCACTGGGTCTCTTGGTTCACCATTGTCTTCAAGATATTTATTATCTGATGATTCATGGAGCCAACTTCCTAAATGCATTTCATAAACTGAAATTGGCTTATTAATTTGACTGGAAGAATCTCTATTTGAAATCCAAGAACTATCATTCCAATTAAAGCTTTTCAATTTTGAAACTATTGAACCATTTTGAGGCCTGATTTCATGAAGGAAACCATATGGATCGGCTTTCTCATAAATATGCCCTTGTTGTGTTCTTATTTCATATTTGTAGGTGTCTCCCTCTTGCATTATTGGCATGAATAATTCCCAAATTCCCCCTAATCTTTTTTGCATTGGATGATGTCTTCCATCCCAAGAATTTATATCTCCAATTATCGAGATTGATTTTGCATTTGGAGCCCAAATACAAAACATGACTCCTTTTTGATTATTTTCTTCAATTATATGTGCTCCCATTTTTTCCCAAATATGATGATGATTACCCTCTGCAAAAAGATGCCTATCAACTTCTCCCATCCACTCTTCTTTGTATGACCAAGGGTCATGTTGTGTATGTGTAATCCCACCTCGTGAAATATTTATTTCGTAATCAGAATTTGGATTTTCAGGCAGGATTGCTTCAAAAAGCCATTTATGATTTATGCTTTCCGCCTTATAGGTATTATTTTTATAATTTATTTTTACTTCGTCAGCTTCAGGGATCCATACCCTTATTACCCATTGTTCTTCGTAAAAATGAGGACCTAATATTTTTAATGGATTATCATTGCAACAATTTTCTAGGTTGATAGCTTCTGATTTAATCCAGTCTGCTTGAATTGTCTCGATCATGACTGGTAGATATTAAGGATTAATAATATCAAATGATTAACCAAAAAAATAATTATTTACTAAAAAAAGGGGTCATTTTCATAAATGTTTTATTAAGGCTGAAACTTAGAGTAATAATTCTATGATTTGCTGAAGGTGCCCCAATATTTCCTTCCCCAAATCCAGGATTAACTCCAATAGCTGGATAAGCTGCTGCAGATATTGATAAGCGAAGTCTGCTTCCTTTAATCAAACAAATATTTGTTGGCTGCATTGTTATTTGATAAATGCATTCTTCACTTATTTTGGAGTTTTTAACCCTTAAGAATCCTGTTGAAAATTGATTCACCTTCTCATTACCTTCTTCAACTAGGGATAAAGCAAGGCAGATATCGAAATTGGGCTGATCACTTTTTACAAGGATTTCTAATTTGGGAACTCCTGTGAAATATTGATCTTCTTCAAAATAATTAGTTTGAAAAACACCTACATCCAGGCGTTTATCAATAATATTTCTATTAAAGCTTCCTGGATTTGGACCTAAATGTCCACCGTCAGATGGAGTAGGTCTCCATGGGTCACTAACAATTATGAACCATCCTGAGCCTTTCGAATTTATGGTCAGACTTCCATCTTCAACCTCTATATTCGCTGTACCATCGCTTTTTAGTCCAAAAATAAATTCAGGGTGAAATTTATTATCCAATTCTTCCCATTTATTTAACGAAATATTCCATATTTTTTTCTCGTCTTTTAAATTCTTTGAATTTAATTTCTCATCTGATTTTAAATATTTATCAAAAAATTTTAATAAAGATTCTTGTGATCCCTCCCACCAATTTAGATGTGTCGCATTCCCAATAATAATTTCTGGGTTTCCACCAGCTTCTTTAGATTGTTTATAAAGATCAAAGGCACCTTTTAAATGTGGATCCCAAAGCCCTCCAATAATTAACATAGGTTGTTTAATCCATGTTGATATTGGTTTAAATTCTTCAAATGGGCTTGCATTATTTAAATTTTCAAGCCATTCTAAAACAAAGCTACTAGGATCATATTTTTTTAAAGTATCAATTCCTTCCCTTAAATAACTTTTATTTTCTAAGGCCAATCTTATCTTTTCCCACTCAAAAAATTTATTTTCTCTTTTCATTTTTAGTGCTGAGATTTGAAGCCCCCATGCAATATTGTTGTGCCACCAATATGCTCCTCCATCTGAACACCAATGATCCTTAATGTTCATCCCAGTCATTGCTGGAGATAAACAATCGGGCGGCTTTGAATTTGACTCGCCAGTTAATTGAGTAAATCCTTGATATGAAAAACCATATAAGCCAAGTTTTCCATTACATTCTTCTAGAGATCTTACCCATTCATGTGTTTCTGAAGTGTCGCTAGCTTCTTGAGAAAAACCATTAAAAACTCCTTCAGAAGAACCCATACCTCTAACATCTTGGATTATTACCATATACCCTTTAGAAGCCCACCATTCAGGGTGGGAATAGGTAATAGTTGAAGCTATTTCCTTGCCATAAGGTTGTCTCATCAACAATGCAGGCCATGGCCCATTACCATCAGGCAACCAGATTCTCGATATAAGCCTTACTCCATCTCTAAGTACTAGAGACTTATCAAACCATCTTGAACCAGACATTTAGGCTTTAGATGATGTCTGGACAGTGCAGCCCAATGACGTAAATAGAAAAGATCTCTGCATTAACGGGAGTTAACTTTTTTTTGTTTGAGACATAATCTATGGCTTTATCTGAACTAGCTGAAATACCTTTTGAATTAAACTCTCTAAACTTATTACATAAATTCTTAGCTTCGTTTGGATTCTTTTTTACACTTTCCAATAAGTTAGATTGACTAAAAACAGGGTATATAGAGTTGGAAAACAAAAATAATAAGAATAACAAAGGTTTCATTACCACTGACTTTTTCTAAATTCTACATTAAAAAATTTTTTTATCCAAGATTTCAAATAGATTTTTCTATTTGACTAGCTTTTTTAATCCATTCTTTTAATAGAGTAAAAGTTGTATCCGTCTCAGTTTTTACTCTAAGAATTCTTTCTAATCTCCCAATTTTGCGTTCTAATTCGTAAGGAGTAGATAGTGATAATGCTTTTAGAGAAGATATACCGCAATGTAAAAGTAGATATGCTTGCGGTGGAGAAATTCCAATTTCTTTTTTAAAAATAGCTATAGTCCTAATTTTCTTTAGATTATTCAATGTACATAGTGCAGATTTTCTTTGAATCTCATTTATATCTAAGTCTGAAAGATTACTTAATTTTTCAAAGTCAGTTAGATTATTTCGAATAAAAAAAGATTTCTCATGTCTAAAATTATTTGGCAAAAAGTCTAAAAATTTTTTAATTTTCATTTTTTAGAGACAAATTCATTTTGACATTTTTTTGAACTTCTCCTATTACGACTGGCTTACTTACATTATCCGAAATTTTTTCAAGTTTCCTTATCTTTATTTTTACGTTTGCACCCGATCGGCTCCCTTTCAATAAGTTTTCCGATAATTGTTCTAAAGTTGGTTCGATAGATTCTTCTGGAAAGTCATCATCTGCTTTAGCAATAATCAAATCGAACCCATTGTCATAAACAATTGGAAGATATTTTGCATCTTCTATTACTACTTTTTCGCTATAACTTTGTATAAATGCCCAACTACTTAAAGAAAGTAATAATGAAAAGATAGTTGCTCCAATTATTCGAAATTTAAAGCCAAAATTAAAGATAAAAGCTGTTATGGTGCAAATAAAAAGAAATATTCCGAAGTATCCAAAAAATTTGGGTGTGTTCTCTAATAGTTCAAAAAAAGACATTTAGTGGCTTTGACCTGATTAATTTCTTATATTTTGTAAGCCTACTCTATTTTTGGGCTCTAACTTGAAAAAAATTAGATCTCTAAATTTAAATACTAAGATTCTTTTGGTAGGGATGCTTTTACCTTTAGGTTTTTTAGGCACTTTTTTATTAAATAATTTTTTAAAAGAAACTTATAGTTCTAGGAAATTAGAACTAGAAAAAAGTATTGAGAATCTTTTAGATAAAAATGTTGCTTTAGGTGATTATGTCGGGATTAGATTTCTAGGTATTTCTTTGGGTAATTCAAAAATTAATGATAAAAACAATATAGATTCTGAAATTACAGCCAATAATGTATATGTTGGCATTATGCCTTTTAGATCTTTTTTAAAACAAAAATGGATTGTAAAAATAAGTCCTAAGGAAGCCACCATAAATATAGATAGAGATTTTTTCAAAAGGGACGAATCTTATAAAGATGATCGAATTAAAAAAAAATCAAAATCTAAGTATGATTTGAACTTTAATTTAAATAAATATTCAGATCTGAAGCTTAATAATGCAGGATTAAAAACAAAAGTAAAAGGTAATGTTATTTACAAGTCAAGAAATAGACAAATCATTGCAAATATAAATGCAAATTTTGATGAAAAAGGTTTTTTAAAATTTAAATTTAATACAAAATTAAATCAAGACTTTTTAAAACTGGATTTATTTTCTAAGGGTTTAGATCTTGATAATTCTGAATATATTATTGGTAATAGAAAAATTAGCTTTAAAAAGGGTACCTTTAAATCTAACTTTAAATTTAATAAATCATCAAAGCGCACATTTTGTGAAGGAAGATTTTCTTTTACTAATTTAAAAATAAAACCTGAAGATTTCGCGGAGAATATAAATTCAGATTCAACTTGGTTTATTTGTAAAGAAAATAATTTAATGGGAAACTCCGAAAACTTAAATTACGGAACTTTGACTTCGAATTTTAATCTAAATATCCCATTTAAAAAAAGTTCTAATAATATTGATTTAAAAGGAAGTATTGGATATGTTAATAGCCTGAATCCAGATATCAAATTATCGGGTAATATGCCCTATTGGTTTGATAGAAGAGGCATTAATTTTGGCGATATAGATTCTAATTTCAAAATAAATAGAACTCAATTATCTAATTTAAATATTTTCCGAAAAAATGATATAAGGGGTTTCATTACTGCTAGAGGGGAATTAAAAGGAAAAATTACTGATCCTGATATTTCTATAAACTTTAATGTTGATTATCCTCACTTTAAAGGCATCCGCATTAGAGAAATATGGGAGGGAGATATTAAAAATGAAAATAACGAATTTCTGCTAAATATGAAAAATAGATATTCTCCAATCCCTTCATTTCTCTCAATTAAGTTTGATTCTGATCTTAAACTAGATAATGCAAATTTTATAAGAGTTTTTAACTCAAATAAAGGGACTTTAGGTATAGTCAGTGAGGACGATAGTTATAACTGGCGAGCGGATAATTTTCCTCTTGATGAGCTTGAATTATCTTTAAACAAAAATCAATTCAATAGAATTGACGGAATTATTAATGGTGAGGGATCAATTTCGTCAGATCAGTCATCCCTTGATGGGAGACTTGCTTGGAGTTTAGGTAAATATAGGAATATTAATCTAGCTAATTCATTATTTGATTTCAGCGCAAAAAATAATTATTTTTATATAAATTCTTCCTTGTATCCAATTGATGGAGGAGTCATTGAAGTCGAATATGATTCAAACAAAAATAATTTTATTAATTCAGAATTCAAGAATGTAAGCACTAGTTGGACTATCCTTACCGCTGTTGATATTTTTAACTTTGATAATAAAAAAGTTATTCCAATAAGTAAATCAAATATATTGGATGATTTGGAAATAAACAATGATAATAAATCATTTAAAGAAAGGCTCGACTTTATAAAAAACTTTATTGAAAATAGTAATGTGCTAGAGGACAAATTTAATTTGCAAAAATATTTAAATAAATTTAGAAGTAGATACAACGCGGAAATTACTATTCAGGGCGATAGACCAGTCAACTATAAATTGAATGCAAAATTAAATGGTTATCTTGATGTACCTAAAGATGACTATGAGGGTAATAAAGAGGAATTTTCTATTGATTTGGAAGGAGGATTATTAACAGGGAAGGGTTCTTTAAGAATTAATAAATTACCATTGAGTACTGCAAATATCTTTTTAAACAAACCAAGAGATTTTCTTGGAGGGTTAGATATGACTTTATTTTATGATCTTGATACAAAATCTTTCTCTAGTGAAATTTCTTCCAATAATTCATCAATTAAAAATAACACAATCATATTTAATAAAGGACTAGTTGAATTTGATAATTCTATTTTTGATATTGATTTTTCACTTCTAATAAATGATTCTGAAATTCCAATTAATATTGAAGGCTCAATACCTATAAATAAATTAGATAACTTAGATCTAAGATTGATTGGGAATGGAAAATTTATTGAGTTAATAGATATTTTTGCTGATGAATACTTTACCTTTAAAGAAGGTGATGTGAATCTTAGGATGATTCTAAAAGGAACCTTAAATAAACCTCTATTAAATGGATTTGTCGTAATTAAAGATTCTGAAATTGATTTTTTCAACAACATAATAAAGGATATTAATACCATAATAATTTTTGATTTTGATTCTTTAGAGATCAATAATCTACAAGCAAAGACTGAAGATTCTGGGAAAATTTTTATAAAGGGGTCTTTGCCTTTTTATAGTAAGAATGATTCTGAGAAGGCAGAAATTAATTTGATAACGAATAGATTTACTTTAAAGAAAGATAATTTTAATTTTTTAGTAGATTCAGATATCGATTTAAGCGGATCATTTGAAAGTCCTGTTTTGGGAGGTTCTCTAGCTTTTAATAATGGATTTATTAATTTTAATAGCACCAATCAAAATAATAAAAAAGAAAATAATCTCATACAAAAAGAAGATAAAAAAGATTGGCCAGAACTCTATTGGAATAATAATGAAAATATTGAAATAATTTCAAATGAAACAATTTTGAATTCGGTTCTTTTAGGAGAAACTTTGCCAAATTACTTGGATAATTTGAGTTTTAATAATCTTAAATTAAAACTTGGGCCTGAATTTAAACTTCAATATTCAGAGATAATTCAAGCTTATTTAGATACTAAATTAGACCTTACTATAAATGGCGAAGTAGGGAAAGATTTAAATGCTCGAGGTCTTATTTACCTTAAGAAAGGTAGAGCAAATCTATATACTACCCCGTTTAAACTTAATAAAAATAAAGACAATTATATTTTATTTGCTTCGAGAAGTGGTGTGGTTCCCTTTATTAATTTTTCTCTAGTCAGTAAAGTTCCAGACTCAATAATACCTATAAGTGAAAATAATCAGGATTTAAACATCTCAAGTGATGTTGCTGTGGATGATACTTCAGTTGGTAATGGGGCATTTGGAATTGGTAATACTAGGCTTATCAAAATTGAAGCATCTTATGAAGGATTTTTAGATCAATTATCTTTCGCTGATGAAAATAGAAGAATCCAATTAAGGAGTACGCCAAGTTATAACAGATCACAAATAATTGGTTTAATTGGAGGTAACTCTGCAAATTTAATAAATAGAGCATTTATTTCTCAACTAAATAATGCTGATGCATTTAGTGAAAGATTTCAGTTTTCTTTATATCCAGCGTTAATAGAAAATAATGATTCATTAAATAATATTTTTTCTAATGAAAATTTAGATATAGAAAATGATGATCAATCATCTTCTAATGAAGAATTTTCTTCTCAAGCTTGGGTAGCCGAAATAGGGCTTGATATTACTGATGCGATAAATTTTGCCTTTCAAACCGTTCCAGGTAGAGATGATATTTCACCTTTAGGAATTTTGACTTTTCAGGCAAATCCAAACTTAGAATTATTAGGTTCTTATGATTCCAATGGGGATTGGAAAAGTCAAGTGCAGTTATTTTTTAGATATTAAATTGAGAGAAATTTACTTTAAAGAATCTTTAATTTGAATTATTATTAAATTAACTAAAAAATATTATGGCTAATATCTTTGAAGTTCCTCAACCAGGTAATGATCTTTTAGAAAAAGCTAATAAAGTTCTTACGGCATCAATAGAAATAAGTCAGACTGAAAATCAAAATCGAATTAAAGCCTTAAATTTTATGGCTGATTATCTAGAAAGAAATTCTAATGAAATATTAGATGCTAATAATGCGGATTATTCAAGTGCACAAAAAAAGGGTATTTCTAGGGCTTTACTTTCTAGATTAAAGTTATCAAAATCAAAATTAAATGCAGGAATTGAAGGAGTAAGAAAAGTTGGAGACTTAGCTGATCCTGTAAATCAAGTTCAAATTAAAAGAGAGCTTTCAAAGGGATTGATCTTAGAAAGAAAAACTGTGCCAATCGGAGTTTTAGGGGTTATTTTTGAATCAAGGCCAGATGCCGTGATGCAGATTAGTTCATTAGCAATAAGAGCAGGTAATGGAGTAATGCTAAAAGGTGGTAGTGAAGCTAATTTAACAAATAAAGCAATAGTCAAGGCATTGCAAGAAGGTTTAAATGAATCAGGTCTTGATAAAAATGCAATATGTTTATTAACAAGCAGAAAAGATAGCATGGCGATGTTAAATCTTGAGAAATACATTAATTTAATAATTCCAAGAGGAAGTAATGAATTAGTTAAATTTATTCAAGAGAATACAAGAATTCCTGTGTTAGGCCATGCTGATGGAATTTGTCATTTGTTTATAGATATTGAGGCAAATCTAGAGATGGCTTTATCAGTCGCTTTAGACAGCAAAATTCAATATCCTGCAGCATGTAATGCTATCGAAACTTTATTAGTGCATAATGATATCGCACCAGCTTTTTTAGAAAAGGCCATCCCATTGTTTAATTCTAATAATGTTAAATTAATTGGAGATAAGAGATCAGTTGAATTAGGGTTAAAGTATGAGGCTAGTCTAGAAGATTGGAAAACTGAATATTTGGATTTAATTTTATCGATAAAAATTGTTGATGATCTCGATGAGGCAATCGCACATATTCAAAAATATAGTTCAAAACATACAGATGGAATAATTACTGAAAATTCATATACTGCCAATAAATTTATGAATGTAGTTGATAGTTCAGGTGTTTTTCATAATTGCTCTACTAGGTTTGCAGATGGTTTTAGATATGGATTCGGAGCTGAAGTTGGTATATCTACTCAAACTCTTCCCCCAAGGGGACCTGTAGGTCTAGAAGGTTTGGTAACTTATAAATATTTCCTAAAGGGTGATGGGAATATAGTTGATGATTTTTCATCAGGAAAGGCTATCTATACACATAAAGATCTTTAAAACTTTTAAAGATGGAAACTTTTTTAAAAATTGAGAATATTAAACTTTGGGCTAGGGTTGGCGTACTTGATGAAGAAAGGGAATTAGGACAACTATTTATTTTAGATATATTTTTGTGGACTGATTTTGAAAAATGTACAATAAATGATGATATAAAAAAAACAGTTGACTATTCGGAATTAGTTCAAATTTTAAAAGATCAATCAAAGAAAATATATTGTTATACAATCGAAAAATATTCCAACGCAATTTTAGAAATCATTGATCAGGAATTTAAGATTTCTAAAATTAAAATTATTTTGACAAAATGCAACCCTCCAATCACAGGATTCGATGGAAAGGTTTCAATAGTAAGAATTCTTGAAAATAATTAAAGTATTGGAAAGAAGAAATCCTATCGTATTGATTCATGGTCTTTGGAATACTTCAAGTATTTTTTCTTCAATTACCCCTAAACTTGATAATATTGGCATTGAATATTTTGCCCCAACTCTTGAGCATTCATATGGAATGACTTCAATACTTGATTTGACTAATAAATTAAACGTATTAATTTTAGAAAAATACGGTTTAGAAAAAGAAATAGATATTTTGGGATTTTCTATGGGAGGAATAATTGGTAGGCACTGGCTTCAAAAATTTAATGGATATAAAAGAACAAGAAGATTAATATCTATAGGGTCCCCTCACAAAGGAACTTTGATGGCTCAATTAATACCTAAATACCCTTTTAAAGGTATATCAGAAATGAAAATAAATAGTAAGTTTTTGAGAGGACTCGCGAATAATGATTTTTTTCTTGACGATATTGAGTGTATAAATTTCTTTACTTATTGGGATTTGATGGTTTTCCCTGGCTGGTGGACAAATTTAAATTTTGGAAAAAAAATATCAGTAAAAGTATATAAACATAGAAATCTTGTAAGAAATAAATCTGTTGTGGATAAAATAATCGATGAAATTATTATGTAGCTTCAGATAAGCCTAAGTGTCTTATTAAGGAATCTGTTTTTGGCTCTCTTCCCCTGAATAGTTTGAATATGTCTAGGGGGGGTAAGCTACCACCCAAGCTAAGTATTGTATCTTTGAATTTTTTCCCTATTAACTTTAAATCTTCAGAGTTTTCTAGATCAGCTTCTTCAAACATTGAAAATGCATCAGCACTAAGAACTTCAGCCCACTTATATGAGTAATATCCTGCAGAATATCCTCCTGCAAATATATGACTAAAACAACAAAGAAATTGATCTTCTGGAATTGGTTCAATAACAGTAGTTTGTTTTGCAATTTCTCTTCTTATTTCATCTGCTTTTTTACCTTCGTTTTTATCAATATTACTGTGCAATCTGATGTCTGTAATTGCAAAATGTAGTTGTCTAAGAGTAGCCATCCCACAATTAAAAGTTCTATTCCTCAGGAGCTTCTTAAAATTCTCATCGGATAATTTTTCTCCTGTTTTGTAGTGCTTAGCAATGTTAATAAGTGTATTTTTATCGAAACACCAGTTTTCCATAAATTGACTTGGAAGTTCGACTGCATCCCATTCAACGTTATTGATTCCAGCTGCTTGAGGAAGATTTACAGTAGTAAGCATGTGTTGAAGACCATGACCAAATTCATGAAACAGTGTCTGAACTTCTTCAAAACTCATCAAACTAGGTTTATCTTTTGATGGTGGAGTCTGATTACAAACTAGATAAGCTACAGGGAGGGTCTTTTTGCCAACATTATTTTTATTCAAACATTCATCCATCCAAGCTCCTCCTCTCTTTGATTCAGGCCTTGAATATGGATCGAGGTAAAATGATGCTATTTTGTTATTTTCTTTATTGAGGATATTAAAAAATAAAACATCATCATTCCACAGAGGTGCCTCATCAGTCGCCTCGACTACTTTAATTTCAAAAAGCTTTTCACTTAATTTAAATAAACCTTTCAAAACATCATTAAGTGGGAACCAAGGTCTCAAAGACTCTTGATCCAAATTTAGCTTTTCCTTTCTAAGAAGTTCGGACCAATAACTAATATCCCATGGTTCAATATTCTGTGATTTTGAAAACCCATTAGCCTTAGAAAACTTATCAAGCGTTTCTAATTCAATTTTTGCGGTTTTGAATGCTGGTTCTCTCAATTCTTCTAAAAGGTCTTCAACATTTTTAATTTCTTTCGCCATTTTCGTTGACAAACTAAGTTCTGCCCAACTTTTATAACCGAGAAGATTAGCCTGTTTAGTCCTAAGAGATAATATCTCTTCAATTAAGTGAGAATTATTATTTTCTCCTCGAGACGCCCTACCAACGAATGCTTTGTATAGTTTTTCTCTAAGGTTACGGTCGGTGGCATATGTCATGAATGAAGTATAAGTTGGAGTATCTAGACTTAATTTCCAAGGACCATTTTTAATATCGACTTCTTCAACTTTTTTTAAATGATTTTGTGCAGAAATTGCCATCAATTCAAGAACTCTTTCAGGAAGACCATCTACTTCAGATTTTTTATCTAATAATAAAAACCATTTATTAGTAGCATCAAGAACATTATTGCTGAAGTCTGTTGATAGCTTTCCAAGCTTTTCTGAAATGTTGTTGAATTCTTCTTGATCATTTTTTTGTAGTGAAATGCCTCTGTGTTGCATTTCAAGAATCTCTTTATCTAAAATTCTATTTTTGGTTTGATCAAAGTCATTTGTCTCTTTAAGCTTGACTAGTGAATTATAAATTATTTTACTTTGTCCGAATTTGTTACTCAAGCTAATAATCTCTGGAAGAAATTTTGAATATATAGCTCTAAGACTTTCAGAATTATTTACTGCATTTAGGTGGCTTATTACTCCCCAACTCCATCTAAGATTTTCATTGACTTCATTTAAAGGATTTATTACTTTATCCCAATTTAAATCGTTGTGAATCAAATAGTTAGATAAATTTTTCTCTATGTTTTTAAAATCTTCAGCTATCTTTTGTAGTACTACTGGGAATTGTTTACTTATGCTTTCAGGAGTAAATTTATTAAATTCTGGTAATTCTCCATATTTAAAAATTGAGGTATCCATTTATTAAAGTAATCTAATTAACTAAAGTTGGTATTGACCCGACTAATTTAGCTAGAGTAAGCTGCTGACTGAGAGCATTCGTTGAAGATTCGTATAAATTTATCGCAATTTTTGGCCAAAACCCTATCACTAAAGTAGGCAACAATAAGCTGAACCCTATTGTCAATTCTCTACCATTCATCTCTTTAACTGTAGCTAGTGCAGGAATTCTAGGGCCAAAGAATACTCTTCTACACATTGACAATAGATATATTGGAGTCAGAACTAAACCTATAGCTGCAATAAGAATCGTTATTGATCTAAAAATAGAGCTGAAGCCTTCTTGACTAGTGATTCCTAAAAATACAGTTATTTCACTTATAAATCCGCTCATCCCAGGCAGTGCTAAAGAAGCCAAAGAACTTGCTAAGAAAAAAGCAAAAGTTATTGGCAAGACCTTTGCCAAGCCTCCCATATTTGGTATCGAAAGAGTATTTGTTCTTTCATAGAACGAGCCCGTAACAAAAAACATGGCTGCAGCTATGAGTCCGTGACTTATCATCTGGAGCATTGCTCCGCTTATTCCTAGAGCATCTACTGCTCCAATCCCTAATAGAACAAAACCCATATGGCTCACAGAGCTGCATGCAATTCTCCTTTTAACATTATCTTGGGCAAATGCATTAAGAGCTCCGTAAATGATATTAATGATTCCAAGAATAATTAACGCAGGTGCAATTTGAAGGTGGACTTCAGGTAGTATTTGAACATTGAATCTTAAGAGAGCATAACCTCCCATTTTTAAGAGTATTCCAGCTAGTAACATTGAAACTGGAGCATTAGCCTCTCCATGTGCATCGGGTAACCAAGTATGCAATGGAAAGATAGGAAGTTTTACTCCAAAACCAATTAAAAATCCCAAATAAGATAATAAAGCTAGGCTTCCCGTTACATGTTTATTTGTTAAATCGGTAATATTCAAAGTAAAAGTATCACCACTCAAGGCAAGTGCTAAGCCACTTATGAGTATTAATAAAGAAGCTAAAGCTGTATAAAGAATGAATTTAGTTGCCGCATATAATTTCTTTTTCCCTCCCCAAATTGCAATAAGAAGATATACCGGAACTAATTCAAGTTCCCATGCCAAGAAAAACAATAGGAAATCTTGGGAAAGGAAAACTAGTGCCTGTGCTGATGCTTGTACTAATAAAAGAGCAAAATATAGATTAGATTTTTTCTTAATTTTCCAACTAGCAGCAGCCGATAAAAATGTAATTAACCCACTTAAAGCTACTAAAGGAGCAGATAACCCATCTACGCCAAGAGACCACTCTAAGCCTATAGATGGCAACCAAGAAGCTCTTTCTACCAGTTGTAAAGAGCTATCTGAGGTATTGAATTTTTGAAAAAGGACGCCGGTTATTAGTAAAAAATCTATAAATAAAAAACCTAATGAGATATTTCTAGGTAGTGAATTATCTTCTCCTTCTTTTGAACTCAAGAAAGGCATTATTAGTGCCCCAATTAAAGGCAGTAAAACAATAGATGATAGCCAAGGAAAAGATTCTAAATTCATTTATGTAATGAATAATTTTTTTATTCTAGTTGAAGTTGTACTAGCTTGAGACTATAACATTAAAAATGCCTAAGTAAAACTACTTAGCAGAGATAGTGCTAAATTGGCTGCCCGTTGTTTGAACGTTTAAGAACGGTGCTCTACTAGCTACACCTGACTTCTCCCATGCTTTCACCATGGCTTGACTGACGTTTTTACCATTTTCTTTTTTACACAAAGCTAAGATACTTGGACCAGCTCCACTAATTGCGCATCCTAAAGCGCCTGCATTTAGTGCGGCATCTTTTACTTCTAATCCACCCTTAATAAGTTTCCATCTGTAGGGTTCATGTAACTTATCAAACATTCCTTCTTTTATAAGTTCCTCGTTACCTGCTTTTAAGCCGTTTAGTAACAAAGTAAGTGCCCCCATATTTGTAACGGCATCAGATATGGGTACATTCTTGGGCATAACCTTTCTTGCTTCACTTGTGCTTAGACGAATTGCAGGTATTGCTACAACAGCTTTAATCGAATCGTGCCAATCACATCTAATGATTCTCCATCTTTGAGAAGAAGTCCTGGCTGTCAAACAAAGCCCGCCCAGAAGAGAGGGGACTACATTATCAGGATGACCTTCTATATCAATGGCAAGTTCAAGGAGTTTTTCTTTGGACAATGGAGAGTTCATTATTGCATTTGCTCCGATTAATCCAGCAACTATTGCTGTAGCACTACTTCCAAGCCCGCGTGCAGGCGGCACTGCCAACTTAACTCTTGCTTCAAGTGCAAAAGGATCCATACTTGCGCTCTCCCATACTTTCTGAGCTGCTCTAAAAACTAAATTTTCAGGTCCTCCTCTTAAATGATTCCCATCTGTACTTTCCATTATCAAATCAAATCTATCTCCACCACCTTCAATTCTTGTAAAAATAAATTCATTATACAAATCTAATGCTGCTCCAAGACAATCGAATCCTGGCCCTAAATTGGCAGTTGTAGAAGGCACTATCACCTTTATTTTTTTACCTACTTCAGGAATAGACATTTTTTGTTTTTAAGTTTTTAAAAGCATTTTTGCTCTACAGGCTGCACTAAAAAGTCCAAACTCTTCATCTAAAATTACTTTCATAGGTATTGTCTTAAGAATATCTTTTAATCTTCCCTTGTCGAAAAATTGTTTTAAAAATAAATCTGATTTAAAGTTTTTGAAATGTTTTGATGCGGTTCCTCCAGAAATCCATAACCCGCCAAAGCACAATTCTTGAAGAGCAACATCTCCCAGTAAAGAGGCATAGGCACTTAACCAAATCCTCTCAACTTCAATCATTAGCTGATCTCCTTCTCTAGAAAGATTGCAAATTTTTTCAGGGAGTTCTTTTCTCTTTGCATCAAAAACTTTAATTTCTTTTAAATATTTTTGTAGAGGATGATTTTTGGCATCAGATTTGCTTAGTCGCCATTCGGCAATTCTCGATAAACCACTGCCGCTAATAATTCTTTCACAAGATATCCTTTCAACTTTTAGATAATTCTTAAGCCAAATTTTCAATTCCCATTCTAATTTTGACTTTGGCGAGTATTCAACATGACCACCTTCACTAGCTAAAACTTTTACCTTCCCCTCTGATATTATGCCTCTTGCGATGCCCAAACCAGTCCCGGCTCCAACAATGGCATGCAAATCATTATTAGCACCTTCAGAATAGGATCCATTTTGGATAGTAGAATATTGATCTTTTTTTAAAAAAGGTATTCCATAAATTTGTACAGCGAAATCATTTATTATCTCGCATCTTTTAAAATTAAATTTGTTCTGTAAAGCATTTCCTGAAATATTCCATGACAAGTTAATGATTTTTGCGTTGTTGTTAGATAAAGGACCAGCTACGGCGAAACATGCAGAAGTAGGATGGGTAATATTTTTGCATTCATTTTTAAGAAAATCTTCTAAAATAAGTTCAAAAGAATTCCAATCAGAAGATAAATATTTCTTTTTGAATAACAATTTAGGCGAATCATCATTTATTACTCTTTCGAATATTCCCAATAGAACTTTGGTACCTCCTAAATCACATGCCAGAAAATTCATCTATTCGAAACTATTCTGTTCTCCCTTTTTTTTCTATTAATACATTCATTAATTTGTATAGATTAGGTAGGTCGAAAACTCCTAGATTTGTTCCATCTAAAGCTCTTAAAGCGACCGAATCAATTTCCTCTTCTTTATCTCCAATAACTGCAATCAAAGGAACTCTCCCAAGAGTTGCCTCTCTTATTTTATATCCTATTTTTTCATTCCTCACATCAACTTTTGATCGGTAACCATTATTATTTATTAATTCATTAAACTTTAAACACTTTTCAATATTTCTATCTGTAATGCTCAATAAAATTATTTGAAAAGGTGCAAGCCAAATTGGGAATTTTGCCTCATATTGTTCAATTAAGATTCCAATAAATCTTTCAAAGGATCCTAAAATTGCTCTATGAAGCATAACTGGATTTCTTTTCTCATTATCAATATCTACATAAGTTGCATTCAATCTAATAGGCATTGAGAAATCAACCTGAATAGTGCCGCATTGCCAGACTCTATTAAGACAATCTTTTAAGGAGAATTCTATTTTTGGACCATAAAAAGCCCCTTCTCCTGGTTGGAGTTCCCATTTTAGGTTCTTATTATCGAGAGCTTTGGTAAGAGCCTCCTCCGATTTATCCCAAATCTCTTCACTACCTACCCTTTTTTCAGGACGGGTTGATAACTTGATAATGATTTCATCAAAACCAAAAGTTTTATAAACCTCGAAAACAAGATCTATAAAAGTTGAAACCTCCTCTTGAATTTGCTCTTCTGTGCAGAATATGTGTGCATCATCTTGAGTAAAGTTTCTTACTCTCATTAAGCCGTGAAGTGCACCAGAAGGTTCATTTCTGTGACAAGAACCAAATTCAGCAAGGCGAATAGGTAAATCCTTATAACTTTTTAAACCTTGATTAAATACTTGTATATGGCATGGACAATTCATTGGTTTTATTGCATAAGTTCGATTTTCTGATGCAGTAGTGAACATATCGTCTCTAAATTTTTCCCAATGACCGGATTTTTCCCAAAGAGATTTATCAACAGCTTGTGGGGTTTTAATTTCTAAATAATCATTTTTTTTGAGTATTTCTCTTATGTACTTTTCCAGTACTTGGTAAATTGTCCATCCATTTGGATGCCAAAAAATCATTCCTGGAGATTCTTCTTGTATATGAAATAGTGAATGTTTTTTACCAAGTTTTCTATGATCCCTTTTTTCCGCTTCTTCAATTCTTGTTAAATAATCTTTGAGTTCTTTTTCTTTTGCCCATGCAGTTCCATATATTCTCTGTAATGATTCATTCTCACTATTACCTCTCCAATATGAACCTGATAATTTAAGTAATTTAAAATGTCTCAAATGTTTAGTATTAGGAACGTGCGGCCCTCTACACATGTCGATGTATTCTTGGTGCTTATATAAATTGATGAGACCTTCTTCGGGAATTTCTTCAATTATTCTTAATTTAAAAGTCTCATCTCTTTTTTTAAAAGTTTTAATTGCTTCTTCTTTAGAAACTTGTAAAATTTCAACGTCATAGTTTGTTTTTATTAATTTATTAATTCTATTTTCGATTTTTATTAAATCTTCAGGAGTAAATCTGTATTCAGAAAAAATATCGTAATAAAAGCCATCTTCAATTACAGGCCCAATCGCCATTTTAATATCAGAATAAATTTGTTTAACTGCATGACCAACAAGGTGAGCGAAGGAATGTCTTATTATTTCAATTCCTTCTTTATCTTTGGATGTGATGATTACAACTTTGGAATCTACATTTATAGGAATTGTTGCATCAAGAAGAACATCATTTACTTTTCCAGCAATTGTTGCTTTAGCTAATCCAGAGCCAATACTCTGGGCAATTTCTAGGATAGTGACAGGGTTTTCGAAAACCTTTTTTGAACCATCAGGCAAGGAAATTATTGGCATAATTTATTTCTCCATTTCAAAGAATCCTAATTTTGATTTAACTCTTTTTAAAGTCTGATTTGCTAAATCTTCAGCTTTTTCCTTCCCCTCATTTAGAATTTTATTTAATTGATGCGGATCATTAATTAATAATTTATATTTATCCTGAATAGGTTCTAGTGATTCAATAAGTTGTTCAGTAATTAATTTTTTAAATGTACCCCATCCAGTCTCTGAGAATTCATTTTCACATTGAGAAATTTCTTTGCCCGATAATATTGAATAAATCATCAAAAGATTTTTAGATTCTGGTCTTTCAGGGTTGTTAAATTCAATTCCAATAGAACTGTCACTTTTTGCTCTTTTTATTTTTTTTGTGATTATTTCAGGAGGATCTAATAAGTTAATGCGACTACCCTCATTGAGATCACTTTTGCTCATCTTTTTTGAACCGTCAATTAAACTCATTATTTTTGAACCATTCTTCATGATGATTGGTTGAGGGATCTTTAAAATATTTTTATCCTTACTAAATCTGGCATTAATTCTTTGTTGTGCAATATCTCTGGCAAGTTCAAGATGTTGTTTTTGATCCTCACCTACTGGTACGAAGTCAGCATCATAAAGAAGGATATCTGCAGCCATAAGTATTGGATAGTCAAATAATCCAATAGATACATTATTACCTTGTTGTATGGATTTTTCTTTGAATTGAATCATTCTTTCCATCCAATTTATTGGGGTCATGCAATTTAATATCCAACAAAGTTCTGAATGCGCCGAAATCTGACTTTGGACAAAAATTGAGCATATATTAGGGTCTATCCCACAAGCGACGTACAAAGCTGCAGTAGAAATAGTGTTTTTAGATAATTCTTTGGGATTATATGAGGCTGTTATTGCATGCAAATCAACTACACATAGAAATGTTTCATATTGCTCTTGAAGCGTAACCCAATTATTTATGGCCCCAAGCCAATTCCCAATATGTAAGTCACCAGTTGGTTGAACTCCTGAAAGAATTCTTTTTTTATTTGCCATCCTCTTCTACTTCGCTAGATTGGATCTCTTCAGTTGGTGTACTTTTTACAGGTCTTGCAAAAGGGTCAGGTGCTGTTTTTATCTTTTCTTCATAAGGATTTTGAGATTGTCTAATCGGAGAAGGGTTTTTATTATTTTTTGCATATTCTGTGATTGATTGAATCAATTTTTCGTCTTTGATCATGTCGCTAAGTGTTCTAACAGAGAAACCCAAAACTGCAACGGTAGATCTTAATTGAAAAGTCTCTTGTATTGATTTAACAGCTTTCATTTCGTTATCACTCAATCTTATGCGGAATCCTCCTCCATCTCTTCTGCCGCCTGATCTATCTCTGAAATTAGATCTTTCATTGTTAGAACGACCTCTGTAATTTTCTTGTCCAGGATTATTGCTGAAATTTGAATTAGACATCTTGATGTTTCTTAAGTTATTTAAATAGTCTATTAACTTAGCATCTTGTTATGCAATAAGTCTTTTTAAAAGCCTTAAATTTTTATCTTTTGATTAACGACTTATGAAATTTTGCTTTTCTCATTCACAACTTGCATTAAAATAAAATTAGAAAAATAAAATATTGTGTTTGGTATTAGTAAAGACAACCTTTTAAAGGATTTTATAAAGTTTCCAAAAAAAAATCTTTTTATAATCTTATTATTTTTAGGTTTTGGGGAATGGTTTGTTAGTGACTTAATTCATTTTGCAGGAGGCTCAATAGGATTTTTTGCGTTGTGTTTGGGGGGATATTTTTACTTGAAGAATGATAAGCCTAAATTTAATGAGCCAAATAATTTAGATGGTTGGATAAATCTATGTAATGAAGATTTAAATTTTTTTGAAGAACTTGAAACAACAAATGAATTAGAAAAACAGAATTCAAAAAGACAAAAAATTCTTGAATCGATTCTTAATAGATGTGAAAAAGAAAAAATAAGTTTTATTGGACAAAAAGATTATCAAAGTTTTCAATCTGTTTTGAAAAGTAATTTTAAAGCAGAAAAGTTTGACTTTGATTTATATGAAAAACTGCCTAAATATAATTTTTCTCAAGTTATTCCAGAAGAAGCTTTGAAGAGTGATGCAATCTTGTATTTTATAAACTTGCCTTTGTCGGCAAATGATTTTTTGTGGCTGGAAAAGTTTCCTAAAAACATGCCAATCTGGTTGGTGGCTTTAACTTCCAACCAAATAGAAGCCAAAAATCAGATAGAAGATCTAAAGTCTCAAATTTCAAGTGACTTTATAAACAAAATTATCACTTTTGATGTGAATAAGAGTGAAATAACAAATATACCTTTTTCTTTAAGAAAGTTTTTCATAAGTTCATCTAAAAATATTGAAAATACAAAAAAAAGACTCTTGAAAGAACTTCATGCTGACTGGCAATCTGAAATTGAAGGTATAAGAAGAATGCAGTTAAAAGGTATACAAAGAAAAAATCAAATTCTTGTCGCAACAACTGTTTTCTTATCTCCTATTCCATCAATTGATGTTATGGCAATGACAGTATTAAATTCTTTAATGATTAAAGAAATTAAGTCAATATGGGGATGTAATTGGTCTCCAGAAATTTTGGAAAAAGTATCTAAAGAGATTTTAAAGACTGCAATTGCTCAGGGAGTTATTGAATGGAGCGGACAGACTCTAATTGGCATAACAAAATTACATGGCCCAAATTGGCTTGTCTCTGGAACATTTCAGGCTGTCAGTGCTGCTTATTTAACAAGAGTATTATCAAGTTCTTTGGCTGATTTTATGGCAATAACAAAAGGAGTAGAAGAACCTGATTTGGATTTTATAAAGAAAAATTCTGAGAAAATTGTTGAAGAAGCTTTTGAAAAAGAAAAAATAAATTGGAAAGGATTTATTTCTGATCTTAGAAAACCACTTATGAAACTATCTTTTAATTCATAATTTTGGAATAAATTTTAAATATGAAAAAAAATATTTTTTTTTTAAGTTTGATACTTCTGCTTTCT
The DNA here is from genome assembly GCA_003278855.1 of Prochlorococcus sp. AG-347-M23. Classification (GTDB taxonomy): domain Bacteria; phylum Cyanobacteriota; class Cyanobacteriia; order PCC-6307; family Cyanobiaceae; genus Prochlorococcus_A. The sequence goes on from QCCU01000001.1 coordinate 188,405, forward strand.
ATTGCTTCAGGCTCCTGTAAGAGAATATCAAATAAAAATGAAACTAAAGAAGTAATACTGGCAAGTTTCACTGTTTTGGCGGATATAATTAGTAATGTCGCTAAAAATGATTTTATTGTTAGATCAATAACGAAACCTGGAGTTGAAGTTCATGGCTACCAACCAACTCCAAGCGATTTGGTAAATGCCTCCAATGCTTTTGTTTTTATTGATAATGGATTTGGATTTGAATTATGGGCTGAAAAATTTGTTTCTAATTTAAAAGTTAAAAGAATTACTGTCGCGGAAGACTTGGATCCTATTTTTATCAGTGAAGATTTTTATAAAGGGAAACCCAATCCTCATGCCTGGATTTCTCCAAAAAGGGGGATCCTATACGTAGATATTATCGTTGATTCTTTATCAGAATTGAGGCCATCCAAAAGGAAATTATTTGAAGAAAATGGAAAAATTTATAAAGATAAACTATCAAAAATAGATAAAGAATTCTCACTTTTTATTAATAACTTAAATAAAGATAGAAGGTATCTAGTAAGTTGTGAAGGTGCTTTTTCGTATCTAACAAATGATTATGGATTAGAGGAAGTTTATTTGTGGCCAGTTAATGCTGAGAGTCAAATTACTCCCAAAAGAATGGCAAGAACAATCTCACTAGTTAAAGAAAAAAATGTGCCATCGGTATTTTGCGAAAGTACTGTAAGTAACGAATCTCAAATGGTCGTTGCAAACGAAACTGGTGCTAATTTTGGAGGAAATCTTTTTGTTGATTCATTATCTAATGATAGTGGGCCTGCTAGTTCCTATATAAAAATGCTTGAGCATAATTTGGATTTGATTAAAAAAGGACTTTTTTGAATTATGGAAACAATCAATTATCAAAACTTTAGGGTTGAGGCAGAGAATATTTGCGTAGATTACAACGGTAAGGTGGCTTTGTATGATGCTAATTTAAGATTGCAACCTGGCCAGATTTGTGGGTTAGTAGGGATGAACGGGGCTGGTAAAACAACTTTCTTTAATGCTTTAACTGGCTTTGTAAATATTTCAAAGGGAAAAATTAGAATAAATGGAGAGTCTGTAAGATCTGCTCAAAAAGATCAGACAATTGCTTATGTTCCTCAAAATGAGGGAATTGATAGTCAATTTCCAATAAGTGTTTGGGATGTAGTGATGATGGGAAGATATGGTTCGATGAATATTTTTAGGTGTCCTAGAGAGTCTGATGTTCAGGCGGTTAAAGATGCTATTGATAGAGTTGATCTTACTGATCATTTATCTACACCTATTGGAAACTTATCTGGAGGTCAGAGAAAACGAACTTTTTTAGCCAGAGCAATTGCGCAAAGAGCATCAATACTTCTTCTTGATGAGCCTTTTTCAGGTGTTGATATAAGAACTGAAAAACTTATCTCGCAATTATTTATTCAATTTAAAAATGAGGGGAAAACCATATTATTATCAACGCACGATATGATTCATGTCCGTGAATTTTGTGATTTGGTTCTTTTAATAAATAAAACTGTTGTAGCTTATGGTGAAACCTCTGAAGTGTTTACCCCTGAAAATATTACAACCACTTTTGGAGGGATCTCACCTGATTTCTTGTTTGGACCTGAATCCTAAATTTTAATTTATATGGAGCTCTGTTCTTTTTTAACTTTAGATTCATTCATCACAGATCCTTTAACTCATGGCTTTATGAGAAAAGCACTTCTAATGAGTTCATTAGTTGCAGCTGTTTGTGGTTTCCTATCAAGTTATTTGACTCTTAAAGGATGGGCTTTAATGGGAGATGCCGTATCACATTCGGTAATGCCTGGTGTTGTGGTTGCTTATGCATTAGGTCTCCCTTTCTCATTAGGGGCATTTATCTTCGGAGTTGGTTCTGTGGCATTAATAGGGTTTATTAAGCAGAAATCTAGAGTTAAGGAAGATACTGTTATTGGGTTGGTATTTACTGGATTTTTTGCTCTTGGAATCGTATTGGTTTCTAAGATTAAAAGTAATATTGATTTGCACTCTATTCTTTTTGGTAGTCCATTAGGAATATCCCTTTCAGATGTAAAACAAACTATATTCATTTCTTTATTGGTAGTAATCCTTTTATCAATTTTTAGAAAAGATTTAATGCTTTATTGTTTTGATCCTAGGCATGCAAAAACAGTTGGGATTAATGTATTTTTTCTTCATTATTTACTCCTCACATGCTTATCTTTGGCAGCTGTTGTGGGGTTGCAGTCTGTTGGAATTATTTTGGTAGTTGCAATGTTGATTACACCAGGGGCTACAGCATATTTGCTTACGGATAAGTTTGATAATATGACAGTAATTTCAGTATTAAGTGCAATCATCTCAAGCCTAATAGGAATCTATGTAAGTTTTTGGTTTGATCTTGAAACAGGTGGATCAATTGTCTTGGCACAAACTTTTATATTTTTATTTGCTTTTTTATTCGCTCCAAGATACGGAATATTTAAGTTAAAGAAATTATTTGCTGGGTATAAATGATTGTGGTGGATGAAACTTTAAATAAAAAGTGGAATTGGTGGCCATTATTCCCCTTATATCCTTATGGAAAAAAGAAAACAATTTTAAAAGAATTAATTCCTGATCAAATATGGTCCTTGGAACAAATACAGGGACTTTATTATGTTGCGGTTCCAATAAGAATGACTGTAATAAAGGTTGATAATGGATTGATGCTAATAAATCCATTGCCTCCGACAAAAGAATTAATAAATGAGTTAGAAAAATTAATTGCGATTCATGGCAAAGTAAAAACAATAATTCTACCGAGTGCCTCTGGACTAGAACATAAAATCGGACTGCCAGCTCTTTCAAGAACTTTTAAAGATGCAGAAATTTGGCTTTGTCCTGGACAATGGAGTTTCCCCATAAATCTACCACTAGATTTCTTAGGAATTCCATCAAAAAGATCAAGAATACTCTTTGAGGAAGGTACTCCACATACAAACTACTTTAAATGGTCTTCATTAGGCCCTCTGAATTTAGGACTTGGAAGATATCAGGAGATAAGCTGTTTCCATTATCCAACTAAAACACTTCATGTGACAGATGCAATAGTTGGAATAGACTCCACTCCCCCTGAGATATTTGATTTTGATCCAACTCCACTTCTTTTTCATTCTAGAGAGAGAGGAGATGAACCTTTGATTGACTCCATCGAACATAGAAAAAAAGGATGGAAAAGGTTAGTCTTGTTTTCATCTTTTTTAAAACCAGGTAAATTAAATATTCCACCTCTAAAAAAAATATTTAAGTATTCATTCAAAAAAGATCTGAGGAATTGGAGATCTCATTTCGGTATTTATCCCTTTTTATGGGACGAAGATTGGGAATCTTCTCTTGTTGAAATAATGGGTAAAGATACTCCTAAGATTCAAATTGCACCAGTTTTACAGAAATTAATTTTTCCGCGTTCAAAAGAAGTTTTACTCAAATGGTTAGAAAATATCAAGTGTTTTGAAGATATGGAATATTTAATTCCAGCTCACTTTACGGCCCCTATAAAATTTACAATAGAAGATTGTCAAAAATTAATTAATGAAATTAATTCACAAAAATGGGACAAACTTCCTGAGGATAATAAATTTCTGATGGGTTTATATAAAAAGTTGTTTGAACTAGGAATAATTCCTGAAGAAGTAAATATTTAAAAACAATTATTCTTCAATAGACATGTTCTCATCATTTTTAAGAGTTTGTTCCAGCTCTTTTCTTTGCTCCATTTGTCTTAAGAAATATCCTGTCATCATTGCAGAAGATAATAAATTAGCAATGTTGTCTTTTGAAGATGTTATTTTTACATCAAATTGATCTGAAGGAAGCATTCCAAGAAGACCTTGAACATTATGTCTAATAATTTCTTGAATATCTTCACTAGCTGATTTTGCTACTCTTTGCAAAACTTCTGGAGATTGTTTTTGCAAATATTGGATTAAATCATTCTCATCATTTGGATCATTATTTTCAGTAGCAAGAAATTCTGGATTAAACATTTCTACAACTTCAAGATATAAAAACCCTACAACATCAGGTACCCATTAATCTAAATTATTAAGGGCAGGGAACCGAATAGGTCCAATTTTATTAAACGGCCAATATCTAAAAATAGCTTTACCAATAACCTTTTCATAAGGTAAAAACCCCCAAATATGTGAGTCCATACTGTTATTTCTATTATCTCCCATCACCCATAATGACTCTTCTGGGACAATAAAAGGCCCTATAGAATAATTAATATTTTTGTCAAAAACGTAATTTTTTTGAGCGATATCATTTAAGTAAAGGTTACCGTCTCTTACTTCTACTTTATCTCCAGGTATTCCAATTACTCTTTTTATTAGTGCAGTATCTGCTTCATAACCAGCATTAATTAATTGTTCCGGAACGTTAAAAACAACTATTTTATTTTTTAATTTTGAAAGATTTGATTTGGAAGTGATTTTGGGGCTTACCTTCTCAACAAGAATTTTATCTTGTATTTGAAGAGTTGGAAGCATTGAACCGGATGGGATCCATCTTGGCTCTATAACCTGCCATCGTATAATTAAAGCTATAGATATCCAGATTAAAAGATTTTTTAAATCCTTTAGTATTGAATTTCTTTTTTCTTGAGTTGTAGACATGTTTTATTTAATTCAGTTATAAGGAAAATCCCAAAGCATTTATATAAATTATGACATCATCTATTGAATGCAAAAATTTTCTTAGAAGTTTACAACTTTTAAATCTCTTAATAAAAATAGGAGTTCAAAATTTAATATTATGTCCAGGTAGTAGATCAGCACCCCTAGCGATAGCTGCTGGAGAATTAAATAAATTAGGACTGGTAAATATTTTTAATTCAATAGATGAGAGATCTGCGGGATTCCACTCTCTTGGGATTTCTGCTGCATCAGGTAATCTTTCTTTAGTTATTACCACTTCTGGGACTGCCGTAAGTAACTTATTGCCAGCAGCAGTAGAGGCAGACCGATCTTGTAAAGGTATTATATTTCTTACTGCTGATAGACCCTTAAGATTAAAAGATTGTGGCGCTAATCAAACAGTAAATCAAGAAGAGTTTTTGAATTCAGTCTGCAGAAGGGTTTTAAGTACAAATCTAAATGGACTTCATGAAACACAAGAAAATGAAATCCTGAATTTAGTTCGAATTACTGAGAAACAAATATCAACTTTCCCTGGGCCTATTCATTTAAATATTCCTATTGATAAGCCTTTAGATATTTCACTTTTAAATAAAAAAAATGTTTTAGAGGTTTTTGAAAGAATTTATTTAAAGAAAAAATATATATTTCAGGAAGTTAAAATAAAATCTGATAAAAACAAATTCTTAGAAATTTCAAAAAGTTTAAATTTAGATGAATCCGGCATTATTTTGATAGGTCCCTATCAAGGTTCAATAAATGATTTAATTTCTTTCAATAAATCTTTAGAAAGATTGCAAGCAATTACTGGTTGGCCAGTATTTGCTGATCCTGTTTCAGGAGTTAATTCTGATTTGAGAGGATTAGTTGTGAATTGGGAATTAGTCTTAAGAAAAAATAAAAATTCAATAAATTGTCATCAACTTTTGAGGCTTGGCCCCATGTCATCTTCAATCGATTTGGAGAAATTTTTAACAACTTTCGAAGGTATACAAATTCTTATAAAAGAAAAAAACTATAGAAAATTGGACCCAATAAAAAAATCATTTGAATATGATTTTGGGCTTTCAAATTTTACTACTCAATTGCTAGAAGAATTATCAATTAACGAAAAAAACAAAAAGCCTCTTACTCCAATGGCTTTAGATCTAATAAAGGAAGGCGAGCTGATTAGAGGGGTTTTAAAAGAGAAAATTACTCAAGATAATCAAATTACTGAGTATATGCTTGCAAACCTTGTACCAAAACTTTGGCCAGCTGAAAATCCCATAATGCTCTCCGCAAGTAGCCCAATTAGAGATTGGCTCACATTTTCTGAGAATGGTACTTTAACAAGAAACTGTTTCAGCTTTAGGGGCGCTTCTGGCATAGACGGTACTTTATCTCTTGCATTAGGTATTTCTAGAATTAAAAATCCTCTACTTCTTGTGACTGGAGATTTGGCTTTTATTCATGATATAAACGGTTGGCTGATTGAAAATTCAATTGACATGAATTTAACAATTCTTCTAATAAATAATAATGGCGGAAATATATTTAATCGTATTTATAAAAAAAATTTAAAAGAAGATGAATTAAAAAAACTGTTTCTTATGCCAAAAGAAATAAACTGGCCAAAACTCGCAGAGGGCTATCAGGTAAACTTTAAAAGCGTTGCAAATTTTAAAAAATTACGAGAGGCATTCTATTGGAGCATTTCTATCAAGAAATCTGTAATAATTAAAGTTGATGTTGATCCGGAAAATGAAATTTGTGAAAAAAATGCCCTGCTAGAAAAAATAATTGGCAGTTAAATTTATCATTTTCTATTTTTGAATAATTAGATTTCATGAAAGTATTACCTGGTAAAACAACTTTAAATTGGTCAGAATGCAAATCTTATGAGGATATATTGTTTCACAAATCAGATGAGGGAATTGCAAGAATTGCAATTAATCGGCCTGAAAAAAGAAATGCATTTAGGCCGCAAACTGTAGATGAACTCATTGACGCATTTGATATCGTAAGAAATGACGAAACTATTGGCGTAGTTCTCTTTACAGGTGCGGGACCTGACAAGAAAGGCATTTATTCTTTTTGCTCTGGAGGTGATCAAAGTGTAAGGGGTAAAAATGGGTATAAAAATGATGAAGGGAAGCAGAGATTAAATGTACTTGAACTTCAAAGATTAATAAGAAGTTTGCCTAAAGTGGTTATTGCTCTAGTCCCCGGTTTTGCAATTGGAGGAGGACAGGTACTTCATTTAATTTGTGATCTCAGTATCGCCTCTGAAAATGCAATATTTGGTCAAACAGGCCCAAGAGTTGGTAGTTTTGATGCCGGTTTTGGATCTAGTTATTTAGCAAGGCTTGTTGGTCAAAGAAAAGCAAAAGAAATTTGGTTTTTATGTAGAAAATATAATTCCAAGGAAGCTCTTGAGATGGGCTTGATAAATGCAATTACAAAGATTGAAGAATTAGAAGCTGAGGGTGTAATCTGGGCAAGAGAGATTTTACGAAATAGTCCAACTGCTATTCGTATTCTTAAAGCTTCATTCAATGCGGAGAATGATGGAATCGCGGGTATTCAGGAATTATCTGGATATGCAACTCAATTATTCTATTCGACTGAAGAAGCCCAAGAAGGTAGAGATGCCTTTCTTGAAAAGCGTCCACCAGACTTCTCTGACTATAAGTGGACACCCTAGTTTATTTTTCAAAAGAACTTTTTTAAATAATTATCAATGAGAATTCTTCTTGCCGCTGCCGAATGTGCTCCAATGATCAAAGTCGGAGGTATGGGAGATGTGGTTGGTTCGTTGCCTCCATCTTTGATAAAACTTGGTCACGATGTAAGGGTAATAATTCCAGGATATGGAAAATTGTGGAGTCTTTTAGAGGTATCGAATGAACCAGTCTTTAGAGCAAATACAATGGGCACTGATTTTGCCGTATATGAAGCAAAACATCCCATTCATAATTATGTGATTTACCTAGTAGGTCATCCAACATTTGACTCTGACCAAATATACGGAGGCGAAAATGAGGATTGGCGCTTTACATTTTTTGCTAGTGCCACTGCAGAATTTGCCTGGAATTGTTGGAAACCTCAAGTTCTCCATTGCCATGATTGGCACACTGGAATGATTCCTGTATGGATGCATCAGGACCCCGAAATTAGTACTGTCTTCACAATTCATAATTTAAAATACCAAGGCCCTTGGAGGTGGAAACTTGAAAAAATGACTTGGTGTCCTTGGTATATGCATGGAGACCACACAATGGCTGCGGCAATGTTATTCGCAGATAGGGTCAATGCTGTTTCTCCGACTTATGCAGATGAGATTAAGACCCATGAATACGGGGAGAGTCTTGAAGGATTACTTAATTACATTTCAGGTAAATTAAGGGGGATTCTTAATGGTATAGATCTTGATGAATGGAATCCAGCCAAAGATCCAGTTTTACCTGCAAAATTCAGTATTAAGAATTTAGAAAATAGGCTAGAAAATAAAAAAATTCTGCAGAGAGAAATGGGTCTCGAAGTTAATTCTAAAAAATATCTTTTAGGTATGGTCAGTAGGTTAGTTGATCAGAAAGGTGTTGACTTACTTTTACAAGTTTCAAGAAGACTATTAGCATATACAGATTCTCAAATTGCTGTTTTAGGGACTGGAGATAGATATTTAGAGTCTGGATTATGGCAACTGGCATTAGATTACCCAGGAAGATTCTCAGTATTTCTTACCTATGATGATTCTTTATCAAGGCTTATCTATGGTGGCTCAGATGCATTCTTAATGCCAAGTAGATTTGAACCTTGTGGTATTAGTCAACTCCTTGCTATGAGATATGGCTCTATTCCAATAGTAAGGCGAGTTGGAGGTTTAGTTGATACAGTTTTACCTCATGACCCGGAAAATAATAATGGTACGGGATTTTGCTTTGATCGCTTTGAACCTATAGATTTCTATACTTCTTTAGTAAGGTCGTGGGAAGCCTTTAGGCACAAAGATAGTTGGGAATTACTGCAAAAAAGAGCCATGAGCCAGGAGTTTAGTTGGCAAAGATCAGCTCTTGAATACGAAGTTATGTATAAGGATGTTTGCGGAATAAAAGAACCATCACCAGATTTTGCTGAAGTTGAAAAATTTTCTTACGGACAATCAGCTGATCCATCTTTAAAAAAACGTATGACTTAATTTTTTAATGGAATTCTCTTTATCAGAATTAAACGATGTTTTGGGGGATATTAGAAATCTGAGCGAGGGGAAAAGAGATTTTTTAAATTTTAAGAATATAAGTATTGATAGTAGAACTTTGTTAAAAAATGATCTTTTTATAGCTATCAAGGGTAAAAATTTTGACGGACATAGTTTTCTTCCAGAGGTTTTAAATAAAGGAGTTAAATCTGTTGTAATTAAAAAAGGGATGCAGAGAATACTTCCTAGTAATTTTCCTTATTGGGTTGTAAATGACACAACAGAGGCATTTCAAAAATTAGCATTGCTAAAAAGAAAAAAATTAAATATTCCTATTGTTGCAATAACTGGTTCAGTGGGTAAAACAACAACAAAAGAAATGATTGGTGGAGTTTTAAATAAACTTGGAAGAATTAAATTATCTCATGCAAATTTTAATAATGAGATTGGAGTTGGTCTTACTATTCTTGCTACAGATATAGAAGATAAAGTTTTAGTTCTTGAGATGGGGATGAGAGGTCTTGGACAGATCGAGAATTTATCTAAATATAGTGAACCTGATATTGCAGTTATTACTAATATTGGCACAGCTCATATTGGATTGTTAGGCTCAAAAAAAAATATTACTCATGCAAAGTGTGAAATTAGTAAGTTCCTAAATCCAAAAGGAGTTGTAATAATTCCGGCAAATGATCCATTCCTAGAAAAAACTTTAAAAGAATTTTGGAAAGGTAGAGTGATAAAAGTAAAACTATTAAATATAGAAAATCAAAAGGAGAGTTTTAAAAATGATGATAATTTGAAAGGATTTTATAATCCTTTGAATAAAACAATTTTAATTGAAGAAAATACCTTTGAAATTTCATTTGAAGGATTTCACAATGCTTCGAATTTCTTATTTGCTTATGCAGTTGCTAAAGAGCTAGGCATTGATTTTGCAAGTTTTAATAAATTTGATTTTGTAAGTTTAGGTGGAAGGAATAAAATTCTTAAATCAGTAAAAACAACAATATATGATGAATCATATAATGCTTCGCCAGAGTCAGTAAAAGCATGTCTTAAAAACCTTCTTGAAAAACCTAGAAATAAATTTTTCATATTTGGAAGTATGCAAGAATTGGGAAGAGAATCTGAAAAGTATCACAAAGAAATATTCAATTTAATAAATAATTCAGACATAGCTAAATGTTTTTTTATTTGCGATAAAGAAAATGAAAAAATTTACACCAATTATCTAAAAGATAAGAAAAAATTCTTAGTTTTAAATAATATTAAAGATGTACCTCAAGAGATAAACAAATCTACAAAAAAAGGTGATTCTATTCTTATAAAAGGGAGCAGATGTTGGCAACTTGAAAAAATTATTGAATTAATTAACTAGATCAAGATTTCTTTTTCCCCCAATTTTCTATATTAACTTGCTTAGTTCTTGAGATCGCTAATGAATTATCTTTAGAGTCTTTTGTAATCACTGAGCCAGCACCTGTTGTTACTGATTCCCCTAAATTTATTGGTGCTACAAAAACTGTGTTTGCTCCAATACTGGAATTTTTACCAATTTTTGTCTGATGTTTTTTCTGCCCATCAAAATTTGCAGTAATAGTGCCTGCCCCAATATTTGTAGATCTTCCAATAATAGAATCACCAATATAACTTAGATGGTTTACTTTAGATTCGTCCTCTAGTTGACTATTTTTGATCTCAACAAAATTACCTATTTTGCTATAAGAAGATATTTTGGAATTAGGTCTTATATGACTATAAGGGCCAATTTTTATATGATCCATTATCTGAGAATCATAAACAGTAGAGTTTGAAATTTCACATTGTAATCCAACATAAGAATTCTCAATAAAAGTATTTGGACCGATAATGCAATTACTATTTATTTTCGTATTTCCTCTTAAATGTGTATTAGCCTCTATGATTACATCTTTACCAATTTCAGCTTCTTCACTAATTGAACAACTTGCTTTATTTATAAAAGTTACACCATTAAGCATATGCTTTTCTTTAATTGAATTCTGAAAACATTCCTCGCACTCTGATAGTTGAATTCTGTTATTAATTCCTTGAAGCTCTCCATCATCCTTAACCTCTAGACTTAAGGAATTTTTTAGCAAAGATACTGTATCTGTTAAGTAAATCTCTTTTTGATTATTATTACTTTGCAAGGTATTTATTATTTCTGATAAGTTACCCCAGTTAAAACAATAAACACCTGAATTTATTAATGGATTTTCTCTTTCAAGATTATTGCAATCTTTTTCTTCAACAATTCTCTCTATAAAATCCCCCTTCAAAAAAACTCTGCCATATCCATGAGGATTTGTTTTCTTTGTGGTAATTAAAGAAACATCAGCATTTTTTGAATCGTGTAAATTCAAAAGTCTTTTTAGAGTACTAGGCCTAATGAGTGGCACATCGCCGTTCAGAACCAAAAGTTTTCCTTCATGTTTTTTTGCTTTTTTACAAAGTACTTGGATAGCATGACCGGTTCCTGATTGAGGTTCTTGAATAACAACATGGATTTTTTTATCATTTGGGATTGACTTTTGTACTTCTTTTGATTTGTGTCCAGTAATTACGAAAATTTTATCAGGCTTTAATTCGAAGCATGAATCAATCACTCTTTGTAGAAGACTTTTGCCAGAAATTTTATGTAAAACTTTTGGTAATGAGCTTTCCATCCTAGTGCCCTTGCCTGCCGCTAATATTGCAACACTTAACATGTTTAATTGAAATCCTAATTTAAATCTAACTCTTAACGGATAACTTCGTCATTCCCCACTTCTCCCTCCATTGATTTGTAGATAATAGATTTGAACATAATTGCTCATCTAATCTTCTCCTGATTATATCGTCTTTACTTGAGTTCAAACCTTCGTCTCTATATGGAATACTAGCTTTAGTTAAGAGATGTTCTTCTTCCATTAAAGATAACTTTTCAAAATTGAGATTAGGTTTCAATTTATTCTTATCAAATTTTGATATTGCAACAGTTCCCTGACTCCAAAAAGTTCTGTTTTTAAAACTTGGCTTAATAGTAAAGATTTCTAATCCAAGTTTTCTTAAGGTTTTTCTTACTGCCGCTGATGAAGAATAAGTTATCAAATAACCCTGAGGATTAAGATTTTCTATGACTTTGGATAAAAATTCAATTGTCCATACTTGTGGGCATTTTTGAGGAGAAAAACCATCTAAATAAATCAGATCGAATTTGATAGAGGAAGGAATAATGTTTATTTTTTCTCTAGCATCACCCCACAAAATACTGCATTTAAAAAATTGATCCTCAAAGTAATCTTTTCGATAAAGTGATTCAAATATTTTTTTGATTTTTGGGTCCCATAATTTAAGGAAAGACTCATTACTAAGCGAATATTCAAGAGGCTTTTTATCAATCTCCAATGCATACAAATTTAAATATGATTTTTGTTTAATTAATTCATCTAATAAAGAAGCGGAATTGTATCCTAAACCAAAGCATATATCCAAAACATTAAGAGATTTGCCCTTAAATCTTTGCAAATTAGAAGTAACTGTAAACTTTGACTTTGTTTCCGCCAATGCGCCCAATAAACTATGGAAGTTCTCTTGAAAAAACTCACTTCTTAGAGAGTAACTTCCATCTTTAGTTAAAACTTCAAATAATTCAGACAAAAAAAATTTTTAGGTTAGTTAGTTAGTTTGGTCAGCTCTTCCCAAAAAGTGGGATAAGAGACGCTCGCAGCATCAGATCGCATAATTTTTGAGGTACCCTTAGCAAGAAGTGAAGCAATAGCAAGACTCATTGCTACTCGATGATCTGTCTCACTATCTACCTCCGCAGAATGAAATTTTGATTGCCCATTAATAATTAAACCATCCTCTTTTTCGAATATTTCAGCACCGAATTTTTGTAACTGTCGTGCCATAACTTTTAATCGATCTGTCTCCTTAACTCTTAATTCTTGTGCATCCTTAATTTCAGAAACTCCATTACAAAAACAGGCAGCCACAGTAAGGATAGGAATTTCATCTATAAGTTTTGGGAGAATATCTCCTTCAATAGTGAATGATCTTAAATTATTTGAAGTCTTTACTTTAATAGATCCAATAGGTTCACCTGCAATAGTCGATTTATCTAAAATCTCATAATTGCACCCCATTGCATCCATTATATTTAAAATCCCTGTTCTAGTAGGATTTAATCCGACATTCTGAATTAAAACCTCTGAATTTGGAACAATTGATGCAGCAATCATCCAAAAAGAAGCAGAGCTTATGTCTCCAGGAATCAATATTCTCTGACCAATTAAGTCCCCACCTGACTTGATAACTATATTCCTTCCTAATTCTCCTCTAATACTGATGTCTGCTCCAAATGCTTTTAACATTCTTTCAGTATGATCTCTTGAAGATGCTGGTTCAATAACAGATGTAGTCCCAGAAGCATTGAGGCCTGCCAATAATATTGCCGATTTCACTTGAGCACTTGCCACTGGAGTACCAATAACACATCCCTTAAGTTTTTTCCCATCAATTGAGATTGGAGCTTTATTCCCGCCTTCCCTCCCAGAAATTTTGCCACCCATCAAAGATAACGGTTTACCAACTCTCCCCATGGGCCTTTCGTTAAGAGAAGCGTCCCCGGTTAAAATGAAATTCTTACCTTCTTGTGCGGCTAATAAACCCATTAATAACCTCATAGTGGTTCCTGAATTTCCACAATTGAGAATTTCTTTTGGCTCTTTTAATCCATCAAGACCCATCCCTGAAATCGTAAAAGGTTCATCTTTTATTATTTTTGGAATATTTACTCCTAATTTCCTAAGACAATCAGCAGTTGAAAGTGGATCTTCAGAATATAAAAAACCCTCTATAGTCGTCTCACCCTTAGCAATACTTCCTATTATTAAAGCTCTATGAGATATAGATTTATCTCCAGGTACTTTTACTTTTCCTTTTAAATTAACTCCACCTTTTATTGTGCGGATATTATTCATTTTCAAATTAAATACTTGATAAGATTTCTGTAAAAACAAATTATTTATATATTATCAATAAGTTTGTTTTTAAAAAAAAATAATCAAATTAAGTAACTGTTTTCTATAATATGGACAGAAAAAGGGCTTAATTATTAATCTTACTTATTATCACGTTGCAAAGGATGTTCCAGAAATAACTCCAGACATTGCAGTTGTTATTGATGTTTTAAGAGCTACAACCACAATTTCTTGGGCTTTAAAAAATGGAGCTGATTCAATACAAGTTTTTGCAGATTTAGATTTATTAAAAGAATCTGCAATTAAGTGGCAAGCTGAAGAGAGACTAATGCTTGGAGAGAGAGGCGGAAAGAAGATTGAGGGCTTTGATTTAGGGAATTCTCCTTTATCAGTTACAAAAAAAGTTGTTAATGGTAAAAGACTATTTATGAGTACTACTAATGGAACCAAATCATTGCAAAAAGTTCAAAATGCTAATCATTTATTTGCTATGGGTCTCCCAAATAGGAAAGCAGTTGCCGACAAAATCATTTCATTAAAAAGTGAAAATGTTTTAATACTTGGTAGTGGTTGGGAAGGTTCTTATTCGCTTGAGGATTCTTTGGCTGCTGGTGCTTTGGCCTCATACCTAAAACAGAACTGTGATTACGAAATTAATATTCTGAATGACGAATTACAAGCTGCTTTGGCACTTTGGGATTTTTGGAAAGATGATATTTTGAAATGTTTAAAAACAGCAACCCATGGCAAAAGATTGACAAGTCTTGGAGATTATGAGGATGATTTTAAATGTTGCTCTGAACTTGATTGCTTAGATATTGTTCCAGCTCAAGTTGAAAGAGGTGTGATTCGTGCCTCATGATTTACGAATTAGTTCACTAGGAGTAAAGTCTTGACTGATTTTTTGGTAGCTGCATTGCAAATTACGAGTAATTCGAATGTTGAAGCAAATTTTGCTGAAGCTGAAGAGCAGATTGAATTAGCTTCTAGACGAGGTGCAGAATTAATTGGATTGCCAGAGAATTTTGCTTTTTTAGGAGAAGATGATGAAAAACTTAGATTAGCTTCTGAATTGTCAGAAAAGTGTGCAAATTTTCTAAAAACTATGTCACAAAGATATCAAGTATTTCTTTTGGGAGGAGGGTATCCTGTACCTGCTGGTGATGACAGTCATACTTTTAATAGATCAGCCTTAT
The DNA here is from genome assembly GCA_003278855.1 of Prochlorococcus sp. AG-347-M23. Taxonomy (GTDB): domain Bacteria; phylum Cyanobacteriota; class Cyanobacteriia; order PCC-6307; family Cyanobiaceae; genus Prochlorococcus_A. The sequence continues at coordinate 203,439 of QCCU01000001.1, forward strand.
TTGGGAAAGATGGACAGATTTTGGCAAAATATGACAAGATCCACTTGTTTGATGTTGATTTGCCAGATGGAAATTTATACAAGGAATCCTCCACTATTTTGTCTGGTGAAGAGTATCCACCTGTTGTAGATATCCCAGGTTTATGCAAAATAGGATTATCTATTTGTTACGATGTTAGGTTCCCTGAACTTTACAGATATTTGTCTTTGAATGGTGCAGAGCTAATTATGATTCCTGCAGCTTTTACAGCATTTACTGGGAAAGATCATTGGCAAATTCTATTACAAGCAAGAGCAATTGAGAATACGGCTTATGTAGTCGCTCCAGCACAAACTGGAATTCATTATGGGAGAAGGCAAAGTCATGGCCATGCAATGGTAATTGATCCTTGGGGTACAGTCTTATCTGATGCCGGAAAAACTCAGGGAGCTGCAATAGCACCTGCTGATAAAGAAAGAGTAAAAAAAATTAGGGAGCAGATGCCAAGCCTTAAACATAGAAAAAATAAATTGTTTTCAAACTAATGAAAAAGTTTTTAAATAATAAACTTTTTCGTTATTTATCCGTTTTTTTATTTTTAAATTCTTCAATCCTTCCAGTTAAATCTTCAAGCGCCCTTGCGGCATGGTCTATAAACACTAATGGGGTTTTAGAGTTAAGAACTAAAACAAATACAAATTTAAAAGCATACTTTCAGAAGGCTAATCAAATATCGGGAGATAGATTCTGGGTAGATTTCCCAGGAGAATTAAAAAATCCCAGAACAATAAAAGGTAATGGCCCAATAAAAGAAATTAGATTGGGTAAACCAGATAAGGGTAAAACAAGGCTAGTTATTGAATTTGAGGAAGAGACTTATTTGAAACCTTTGACTTGGCGATTGGTTGGCTTGGATCAAAACAATTGGAGAATTAAACTATTTGACCGAAAATATTCTTTTAAGAAGATTAGTGAAGGTCAAGTTTTTAAGAGAATAAAAAATATTAAAGAAAATCAAAAATCAATTCATAAGAATAAAAGTAATTATCAATACTTGAAATTACCAGACGTAAAACAAAATAAATTTTCTGTTGTTATCGACCCAGGGCACGGAGGTCCTGATCCAGGAGCCATAGGTATTGGTGGCATTAGGGAAACAGATGTTGTACTAGAGGTCTCTAAAATAGTTAAAAATTTACTGTCTGAGAAGGGTGTCAAAGTAAGATTAACCAGAAAGAATGAAGTTGATTTGGATTTACCTCCAAGAGTTTCATTCGCTAACAATACTGATGCAGATATCTTTGTAAGTATTCATGCAAATGCCTCTAGAGGGAAAAGAAGGGACATAAATGGATTGGAAACCTTTTACTATAGAGGTTGGAGAGGTAGGTTACTTGCTAAAAAAATTCAGAAACAAATTCTAAAGGTTTCTCCCGGGAGTCCTGATCGAGGCGTTAAACAAGGTAGATTTTACGTAATTAAAAATACTAGAATGCCTGCAGTTCTCGTAGAAATTGGATTTTTAACCGGAAGATTAGATGCAAGAAGACTAGAAAAAACAACGCATCGTAAAAGATTAGCTTATTCAATTGCAAAAGGTATCCTTGAATATCTAAATAAAGTAGGGTGAAACTTAAAGTAGGTATATTTGATAGTGGAATAGGTGGTTTTACTATTCTCAAGTCTTTACTGAAAACACGTAAAGATATTGAAGTTTTTTATTTGGCTGATACGAAGAGAATCCCTTTTGGTAACAAAAATTCCGAAGAGATAAGATTGATTGCAAAAGAGATTTGTACATTTTTTGAAGATAAGGGTTTGGATGCTCTTTTAATAGCTTGTAACACTACAAATGCATGTGCACTTGATATCCTGGAAAATAATTTAAAGGTCCCATGTTTTGATCTTATAAACTCAGTATCAGAAGTAATTGATAAACAAATAATTGGTGTCCTAGCCACACAAACAACTGTTCGATCATCGTATTATAAAATTGCTATAAATTCTAAAAAAGAGAATACGATAATATTTCAGCAAGAATGTCCAGAATTTGTATCGGAAATTGAAAAAGAAAAATTAAATTTTGTTAGATTAAATTATCTTTCGGATTTATATTTAAGACCATTAATAGACAAAAATATTGAAGAATTAATACTTGGATGTAGTCACTATCCCTTAATTTATGACTTTTTAAGAAAAAAATTAGATTTAAATATAAGAATTGTTGATCCATCGGTAGCATTAGTAAAAAAATTCAATGAATCTTTTGTTATTCCAGAAACTGTCTGTTATGAAGGTATTTCTTATGAAAATGTAGATTTCTTTGTTACTTCAGCAAAAGATGAATTTTTTAAAAAAGTAAAATTTTGGTTTGAAATTAATAAAGAAATTAGGTTGGTAAACCTCCGAAGCAATGTTTGATTCCTTAATATATATATGAGGTCAATCATGAATACAGTAACAGAACTACTACAACCAGTTGAAAATGATCTTGATGATCTTATTCTTGAACTGAAAAATTTAATTGGAGCTGGTCATCCAATTCTTCAAGCCGCAGCGGAACATCTTTTTAGTGCTGGGGGTAAAAGACTTAGACCAGGTATCGTTTTATTAATTTCCAAAGCAATATCTCCTGAATTTATTTTAACTAGTAAACATAAAAGACTCGCTGAGATTACTGAAATGATTCACACAGCATCACTAGTTCATGATGATGTTGTTGATGAAGCTTCTACAAGAAGAGGAGTTGATACTGTACATAGCAGATTTAATACAAGAGTAGCTGTTTTGGCAGGTGATTTCTTATTCGCTCAAGCAAGTTGGCACCTTGCAAATCTTGATAATGTAAATGTAGTTAAATTACTCAGTAGAGTAATAATGGACTTAGCAGAAGGTGAAATTAAGCAAAATCTAAATAGATTTGATTCTGCTCAATCTTTCTCAAAATACATTAATAAAAGCTATTGTAAAACTGCATCATTAATAGCAAATAGCTCAAAAGCGGCTGGAGTTTTGAGTGGCCTTGATGATGAAAACTTAACTTCTTTGTATGATTTTGGGAAAAATATTGGTTTGGCTTTTCAAGTTGTAGATGACATCCTTGACTTTACTGGAAATGATAAACAACTTGGAAAACCTGCAGTAAGCGATCTTGCAAGTGGCTATCTTACTGCACCAGTTTTATATGCTTTAGAAGAGAATAAGAAATTGTCTGTTCTTATTAACAGAGAACTTGCTGAAAAAGATGATTTAGATGATGCCCTAAGCATTATCATGAATTCTAAAGCTATCGAGAGTTCTAGAAAATTAGCTGAGGATTTTGCAATGCTTTCTAAAGAAGCTCTGGTTTGGCTCCCTGATTCAGAATATAAAAGGGCTTTAATGGCGCTTCCAGAATTTGTTCTAAGCCGTATTTATTAGATCCATAAAAATTAGATTATTAGAGCTAAATTAATATTAAAATTTTTGAAAATCATAAATTTTTCGACTAAATTTATTAAGCATAGATTTATTTAATGTCATTAGATAAAAAAAATTCAATAAATAACATACTTGAAGAAAAGAGAATTTTCCCTCCATCAAAAAAATTTGCAGAAAACTCAAATATTAATACTCAAGAAGAATTACTTAGGTTAAAAAAACAAGCATCAGATAATCCTATTCAATTTTGGGAATCTTTTGCTAAATCTGAATTAGATTGGTTTGAACCATTTCAAACTGTATTAGATAACGAAAATGCCCCCTTTTTTAAATGGTTTAAGGAAGGGAAACTCAATATTACATATAACTGCTTAGATAGACATATTAAGAGAGGGCTTGGAGGAAAGACTGCACTTATATGGGAAGGCGAACCAGGAGATAGCAAAAAATATACTTACGAAGAACTTCTAAAAGAAGTATGTAAAGCAGCTAATGCATTAAAAGCAATTGGTGTAAAAAAAGGAGATTTGGTATGTATTTATATGCCGATGATTCCTGAAGCAATGTTTGCGATGTTAGCTTGTGCAAGAATTGGCGCGCCTCATTCAGTTGTCTTCGGAGGATTTTCTTCAGAAGCTTTAAAAGATAGGTTAATTGATGGAAACGCCAGATTTGTTATTACTGCTGATGGTGGCTTTAGAAAAGATAAGGTGATTGAACTTAAGAAAGCAGTTGATGCTGCCATTGAAAGTGGGGCAGATAAAGTTGTAGAAAAAGTAATTGTTGTTCAACGATCCCAAAAAAATATTGCGATGGTTGATGATAGAGATTTCTGGTGGCACGAATTAGTAAAAGATCAAAAAGATCATTGTGAACCAGAAATAATGAATAGCGAAGATAGACTTTTTATTCTTTATACTTCAGGCTCTACTGGAAAGCCCAAAGGTGTAGTTCACACTACAGGTGGTTACAATCTTTGGTCCCATTTGACATTTAAATGGATTTTTGACTTAAAAGATGATGATATTTACTGGTGTACTGCTGATGTTGGTTGGATTACAGGTCATAGTTACATAGTTTATGGGCCTTTATCTAATGGTGCTACAACCTTAATGTATGAGGGAGTGCCAAGACCCTCAAATTTAGGAGCTTTTTGGGAAATTATTCAAAAATATAAGGTTTCTATTTTTTATACTGCACCAACTGCAATAAGAGCATTTATGAAGTCTGGGCGTGAAATACCTGATAAATATAATTTGGAAAGTCTTAGACTTTTGGGCACAGTTGGAGAACCAATTAATCCTGAAGCATGGATGTGGTACAAGGATGTTATTGGTAAAGACAAATGCCCTATTGTGGATACTTGGTGGCAGACTGAGACTGGTGGTGTGATGATAAGTCCCTTGCCTGGGGTAGTTGCTACAAAGCCAGGTTCAGCTACTTTCTCTCTGCCAGGAATCGAAGTTGAGATTGTCGATAAGAATGGAGATAAGGTTAATGAGAACGAGGGTGGCTATTTAATTATTAAGAAACCTTGGCCAGGAATGATGAGAACAATTCACGGAAACTCAGAGAGATATTTGGAGAGTTATTGGGAATATCTTTCCTTTAAAGGAGAAAAAAATGTTTATTTTGCTGGAGATGGAGCACGCATTGATGAAGATGGATATATATGGATTATGGGAAGAGTTGATGATGTCATAAGTGTTTCAGGACATCGGTTAGGAACAATGGAAATAGAATCTGCTTTGGTAAGTCATAAATCAGTTGCAGAGTCTGCCGTCGTTGGCAAAAAAGATGATTTAAAAGGTGAAGTTATAGTTGCTTTTGTATCTCTAGAGAAAGACGTGAAAGGTTCTTCAGAATTAGTAGAGAATCTTAAGAAACATGTTGTTAATGAAATTGGAATTATCGCAAAACCTGAAAAAATTATAATTTCTGACTCTCTTCCGAAAACACGTAGTGGAAAAATTATGAGGAGAATTTTGAGATCTTTGGCTGCTGGAGAAAAAATTAGTGGGGATATAAGCACTCTCGAAGATAGTTCTGTTTTGGAAAAATTGAAAGAATTATCCTAATTAATATTCATCAATTAAATTAGAAATTTTTTTTATAGTATTTCTTTTGAATTCATCATCGGCCCAGTCTCCCAAAAAATTTTCTCTTAGTCCTGCGCTTGCAATTATGGTATGTGTACCTTTTAGCATTATCCCCTTAGAATTATCTTCTTTTCTTGCTTTTAGACAAGAAAATAATTTATCTGTTTGATCTAATTCGTCTGAGTTGAATTTTATTAGGAAGTTATTTTTTTGGCTATATGTTTTTTCAATTAATCGCAAAGTTCTTTCGGGACTTGGGCTAAATTCACTTTTGAATTCTAATTTTTGAGAAATTTGTTTCAATAATGGAATTGATTTGTTAGCACTAAAATTATTAAAACTTATAGATATGAATTTTTCGCAATTTCTTCCGCCATCAGGAGAAATTAAATGAAGTTTACAGCCCAGGCTATGACCAATTCTTATTGAAGGAATTGATGTCCCTATTCTCTTGGATAAAGATATTCGGCAATTCTTAAAATCTTTCCATGCTTTGATAGCAAGTTGTTGGTGATCAAATTGTGGTGTGTATTTATATGCATGTACTGCATAATTTCTATTAATTAAACTCTCTATGAATCTTCTATAAGTTAAATCTGGCTTAGAAGCTAAATAACTTCCACCAATAAATTCAACAATTTTTTTTGGATTTGAAGGCCAATAACAGAAATTGTTAAATTGAAATTTTGTAAAAGTCATCTTTCATAAACTAAAAATGTTTCAAAAAATATTTTCTAGCCTGTTTTTTTAATTTATATTAATTTAAAAGAAATATTTATTAAATGCGTCAAGATAGATGAAAGTATTTTGAGTTAATTGGAACTATTTAACAAAAAAGAATTAAATCAATTGGATTTTCTTCATGATCAAATTAACACCAATACCTCTGAAGAGAGAGTAACGAATAAAAATAAAAAAATTGAAAAAATTTTAATTCTTGATACTGAAACAACAGGTTTAGACGAAAATAAAGATGAAGTGATAGAAATAGGTTGTATCTTATTTGATGTATCTTTTAAATGTGTACTTTCACAAGTTTCTTTTTTATTTCCAGTTAGTAATAATGAAGCCGAACATGTAAATGGTATATCTACAGAAGTAACTAATATCTCTCAACCATGGGAAGATGGATTGAATTTCTTTCTAAAACTTGTTGATTCTTCAGATTTCATCGTTGCTCATAATGTGGAGTTTGATAAGAAATGGTTTGGGAAAGGAAGATTGCCTAAGCTTAATAAGAAATGGATATGTAGTTTAGAGGATATTAATTGGTCTTTTCAAAAATCACTAAAAACAAGACCTTCAGTAACTGATCTAGCCTTATCTTTTTCAATACCAGTTTGGAATTTACATAGAGCTTTATCTGATTGCTTTTATATATCTGAGGTCTTCAAAAAATGCGATAACTTAGAGGAACTTTTACTTAAAGCTACTGAACCGAGGTTTTTATACAAGGCTTTGGTTAGTTATGAAGATAGGTCTTTAGCTAAAAATGCTGGGTTCAGATGGAATAGTCCTGTGCAAGGAGCTTGGTCAAGAAAATTAACTACTGATGAGGCAAAAAATCTTGATTTTAGAGTTGAGATTTTGAATTAATATTTTTTTAATTTTTGACTAAGAAAATATTTAGTGCATCTTACAAGGCATCCATTTATTACCCATTTTATGTGCTCCAATACATCCGTATTTTGAAGCAGCCTTTTCTGCCTCTAGTTTAGTTTTAAATAGATCTGACATCATATTTTCCTTATTTGAATTTGAAATTTGTTTGGAATGAATATGATTTTTATGAGAATTAGGTGAATACTCCCATATCCCCATAGTAGTAACACCGGCAGAGATAATTCCCATCCCGACTACTGATAAATTAACTATTCCCATTGCGACTGCACCAAAAGAAAATACCCCCATTGGGACTACCCCTATACTTATTACTCCCATTGGCACTATCCCAATTGAAACTATACCAAGAGGTGCTATTCCAAAAGCAATTTTTTTTGGTTTTGTACCGCAATGTTGATTCTCTTTACTTTTATTAATTCCCAATAGTTTTTCTAAATGTTAAATTAAAATTGTCTCACAAAATAACCAATCAAAGATTAATTTCTAGATGAATTAAAAATTTTGAATTATTTTTTAGAACTTTGAATAACTTAAAAAACCTAAGAGGAACAGTAGACCTATTTCCTGATCAATTAATAAAGTGGCAAAACGTTGAAAAAATTTTATTAGAACAGCTTTCTAGAGCATCCATCAAAGAAATAAGAACACCAATATTAGAAATGACCGAATTATTTATAAGAGGAATTGGTGAAGGAACAGATGTTGTCAGTAAGGAAATGTATACATTTCTTGATAGGGGGGAGAGATCTTGCACTCTAAGACCTGAAGGAACAGCTTCAGTCGCACGAGCGTTAATACAAAATGGAATATCGTCTAATCCTCTTCAAAAACTTTGGTACATGGGTCCTATGTTTCGATACGAAAGACCTCAAGCAGGCAGGCAAAGACAGTTTCATCAATTAGGTGTTGAGTTTATAGGACATGATTCAGTTAGAAGTGATGTTGAAATTATTGCTTTAGCTTGGGATATCTTAGGTAAATTAGGAATAAAAGAACTCAATCTTGAAATTAATACGTTAGGTGATACTAATGACAGATCAAATTTTCAAAAATCTTTTTTAAAGTGGTTAGAAAAAAATAAAGATTCTCTAGATTTAGATTCTCAGAATAGAATTTCTAAGAACCCTTTGAGGATTTTGGACTCAAAGAATATTCAAACTAAAAAAGTTCTTGAAAATGCACCAAGATTATTTAATTTTTTATCTGAAAAAAGTCATAACAGATATTTAGACTTAAAAAGACAATTAGAGATTTTAAAAATACCTTATGTAGAAAATTTTAATCTTGTAAGAGGTTTAGATTACTACACTCATACAGCTTTTGAAATTACTAGTGGGGCTCTGGGCTCCCAAGCTACAGTTTGCGGAGGAGGGAGATACGACGATTTGATAAAACAAATGGGAGGGCCAAACACTCCTGCAATTGGTTTCGCTATTGGTTTAGAAAGATTAATTTTACTCGCAGGAAAAGAGCTTGAAATTCCAAGAAATACTGATATCTATATTATTAATCAAGGCTTAATTGCTGAATCATTAGCAATGGATTTATCTAGAAAATTAAGAAATTACGATTTGTTAGTTGAGTTAGATTTAAGTGGAGCCTCATTCTCTAAGCAATTTAAAAAGGCAAATAAACTTAAATCTAAAAGTATTATTGTTATTGGCGATGATGAGGCAGTTAATGGGGAATTTCTTATAAGGCTCTTTGATCAATCAGGCAATGGGAATGAAGAGGAGGTTATATCTTTTAAGAATGATATTAAATTAGAAAATTGGATAAACAATAACTTACTTGCAAAGTGATGTTCTTGAAGATAGTGATAATTTTTCTTTTTATATTTATTTTTTTTAATTTAAGGAATTTTCTTAAATTAAATAGAAAACAAAAAGTTTTTAATTCTAAAAAAATAACAACTTTCAATAAAAAAAATCTTAATAATTGGATGAATTTAACTAAAAAAGAAAGATATAACTTAACAAAACAAGATTCTCTTAACTATATGGATAAAAGAAAACTCTTATTAGACGAAATTAGAAATGAATATAAGAAAATATCTAGAAAAAATTCTGAGGGAAACATTAAGAAAAAATAATTATGGAAAATTACTGGACTTCTAATAAAACCATCAATGGATTAAGACATTTTGTTTTAGTAAATGAGACTAAAGAAAAAGGAAATATTAGTTTTTTAATGGTTTCTGTCCTTGATTCTGAAATTAACTTAAAAACTACTTATGAAGAATTAATAAATAGTGGAAATTGGCACAAGGGTTGGATCAATCTTTCAAAGCATCAATCGATTTCAGAAGAATACGTTAACTATAAATCCATCAATAAAGGAAAGGGTATCGATGAGATATTCATTAATGAAGATTCTTTATTTAATATTTCTTAATTTGATATAAATCTTTCAAATCTCTTTTCTTTGTAAATACTGGTTTTTTTGTGACTTAATAATTATTTAAAAGTTTTACCCCTTTCAAAAAAATAAAATTAACGTTATCAAGGATTAATAATATTTACTTAATTCAATGTTAGGGGATATGTGGAGCTCATCTGAGTTGACCTCGGAAAAACTGGGAATAACTGAAATTAAACTTTCTTTTTTACGTGAAAATGGAATACTCAAGCCTGGGATTCATTGGAAAAGCTCCCCACTCGGTCAGAAAAAACCTTGGAAACCCCAAGCGCTATACAATATAAAAATGTGCAGAGAAATAATTAATAAATTTTATTCTGAAGAAAACTATAATATTGCAGCCTAATATTGATATATTATCCTGATTATTTTGGGAAAATATATAAATATTTATTCGATTAGATTCTCATCCTTACACTCAATAAGAGTGTTTTGCAAAGTTGGATATAAGTTAATCATATTTATATATTGTTTCGATTTTCTGTAAGATTTTGCAGCCTTTTTGTAATGAACTTCAGATTTCATTTCTAGTGAAATTTTTCTAGAAGACTCTTTAAAAGTAGTCATAATATTAGATGTCTTATCCCATATTTAATAATTGTTTGAAAATGAGGCAACAACAACCACGGTGTAATGAAACAAAAACTTCGATTAATGTCAGCAAAATGAAATTTATTTAACTTATTTGAATTTAAAAATACTGGTTTATTTGATAGAACTTATATCTCTGAGAATAATTTTTCTTCATTAAATCTACCTTCTTTACTCTTATCTTGCCCTACGAATAATTTTTGTTTAGTAATAGTAAGGATTACTAACCTTTACAATTTTGTTATGAATTCAACTGTTTGGTGAAATATAAAGTATTCTCAAAACGTTTAAGCTAATCAATTCCTAAATGCAAACCTATGGAAATCCAGATACTACCTATGGATGGTGGGCTGGTAATTCAGGTGTAGCAAATCGCTCAGGAAAATTCATTGCTGCTCATGTAGCTCATGCAGGATTAATTGTTTTCTGGGCGGGTGCATTCACCCTTTTTGAACTTTCACGATTTGACCCAAGCGTCCCAATGGGTCATCAACCTTTAATCGTTCTTCCTCACTTAGCAACTCTTGGAATAGGGTTTGATGCTAATGGTGTTGCGATGGGAGATACTAAACCTGTTCTAGCGATAGCAATAGTTCACTTAGTTTCTTCTATGGTTCTAGCAGCCGGAGGACTTTTACACTCTTTACTTCTTCCTGGAAATCTAGAAGATTCTGATGTAGCAAGAGCTAGAAAATTCAATATTGAATGGGATAATCCAGACAAATTGACATTTATTCTTGGTCACCATTTAATTATTCTTGGTTTCGCAGTTATCGCTTTTGTTGAATGGGCAAGAGTTCATGGAATTTATGATCCAGCTATTGGTTCTGTAAGACAGGTTGAGTATGAATTAAATTTGGCCAAAATTTGGAATCACCAAACAGACTTTTTGACTATTGATAGCCTTGAAGAAGTAATGGGAGGCCATGCTTTTCTTGCTTTCGTCGAAATCACTGGTGGTGCTTGGCATATTGCTACTAAGCAAGTTGGTGAATATACCAAATTTAAAGGTAAAGGACTTCTCTCTGCAGAAGCTGTTCTATCATGGTCACTTGCTGGAATAGGCTGGATGGCTATTATTGCAGCCTTCTGGAGTGCAGCTAACACAACAGTTTATCCAACTGAATTCTTTGGTGAACCACTTGAATTGAAGTTTAGTATTTCTCCTTATTGGGTAGATACTGTTGATCTTCCTGATGGTGAGTACACATCAAGGGCATGGTTAGCTAATGTTCATTACTATTTTGGATTCTTCTTTATTCAAGGTCATCTATGGCACGCTTTAAGAGCACTAGGCTTTGATTTCAAGAGAGTTACAAATGCTATCAGTAATATTGATAGTGCAACAGTTACTCTTAAAGATTAATTTTCAAATTTTCTTACCAATATCAAAAGGCTCCTCTTACCGGAGCCTTTTTTATTTGAAAAATTTTGTTTATTAATTTAGATTTAGAATTATATATTTTTGAAATCATTGAATATTTTTTCGATACAGAATAAAGATATTTTTTCAAATTCTCTATTGATAAGTTTTTTTGGATTGTTAATTATATTTTTTTTATTGATTTTTGGAAGGAAATTTAAACTAGCTGTTCAACTCGAGAGATTTGGATTGCCGATAGCAGTCATATCAGGAATCTTAGGTATATCTATAGGCCCATTTGGTGCGATACACTTTTTACCAAAAGAAACAATAAATGTTTGGAGTAATTTACCTACTCCTCTTTTATCATTAGTCTTCGCAACTTTAATGATGGGAAGACCTATACCGAATATAAATGGTTTAGTTAAACCGATTTTTAATCAATTTCTCTTAGCTCTTTCACTAGGTTTCGGACAATTTTTTGTCGGCGGCCTTGTTGTTAAATATTTTCTGCCTCAATCTATGGATGCAAATCCTCTAATGGGTTGTTTAATAGAGGTAGGTTTTGAGGGCGGTCATGGAGCTGCATCAATAATCGGTGAAAGTTTTAATAAACTAGGTTTCCCGAATGGTTTAGATCTTGGTTTGGCTATGGCAACAATGGGTCTTTTATCCTCTTCAATACTGGGTAGCATATTCATCTTCCTTGGTAGAACTTTAGGTCTTTCAGATACTGAGGAAATTCTTGAAGAAAAAGATACTCTAAAGGGAAAAAATAAGATAGGAATTTTTGCAGATTTAAGAATTTTTATAATAAATCTTGGATTCTCTGGTTTGGCAATTTCTTTTGGTGTTTTGCTACTTAAATTTTTAAGGTATATTTCAAGTTCTTTTGGAGATTTTTCGAAGGAAATTATTTTTTCACTTCCAGTATTCCCTTTTATCCTTATAGGTTCGCTCCTTATAAGATATATTTTGGAGAAAACTAAAAATACAGAATTTATTTCAAATATTTTGCAAAGGGAGATTGGTATTTTATCCACAGATTTGTTGATTTTTACAGCTATGGCGAGTTTAGATATCGCTGTTGTTTTTGATAATTGGATACTTATTTTAGTGTTTACTATTTTCGGTTTATTTTGGAATTTAATCTGCATTGCTTATTTTGCGTACTTTATTTTTGATGATTATTGGTTTGAAAAAAGCTTGATAGAGTTTGGGAATTCTACAGGGGTAGTAGCTTCTGGGTTACTTCTTTTAAGGCTTGCAGATCCTAAAAATATTTCTAAGACTTTACCAATTTTTACGTCAAAACAGCTTTTCGCTCAGTTAATTCTTTCTGGGGGACTATTCACAGTTCTTGCACCATTAATGATTTCTAAAATTGGGTTAGATTATTGGACAGAAATTTGTGCCCTAATTACATTCGCAATTCTTTTTATTGCATTGATTTTTAATAAAGTAGAGATGAAAAAGTTTCAATAAGAACCCTAGAATAGTATTAGCCTAAATTTTTTTTTAATGTCATTTACTCCCTACGATATTCCACCTCAAGAAAATAAAGGGAAGTGGTTTAGGAGTCATTTACTCGGAAGGGAAATCGAACTAGGAGAATTGTATAGTCTTGGATCAAATGATTTAGATTTGCTAATGGCGGAGACTGCAGAAATTAGAAGCGATCTTGATTTTAAGGAAAAAAATATTGGAAAATTTAGGACTGCAGGATATTTTTTGGAGTTAGCAAGAATAATTGAAAAAAGGAAGTTGTTAGAAAGTTAATTAAAAGGAAAATAATTCTGTCTACAATTTGGTTCCCATAATTCGTATTTATACATTAAGGATTTAAATTCTTTATTTTTCTCAAATGAATCTAACCAGTTTTTTATTGAGGGTTCAAAATAATTTATCCTTTTTTGGCTTTCACAAGCGATTCTAAATTGTCTTACAAAAGGCCAAACAGACCAATCAGCGATTGTGGGGCTATCTCCAAAAAAATATTTGTTTTCTGCAAGTAGTTCGTTCCATCTCTTTATATATTTAATAGCATTCGTGAAATGAAATTCTTCATCACTATCTTTATATCTTGTGGCATATTTAAATCGATCTAAATGATATTTGAATTCGTTATCGTTTTCATTAATTATTTCAAAAATATCTTCCTTTTTGTTCTCAGGGAAATAAATTATTTTGATATTCTCCTTTTTTGACTCTGTGAGAGCCCACAGGATGATTTCAAGACTTTCTTCAATAACTTCACTATTTTTTTTTATAAGAATTGGAACCGTTTTCGTCTTTGAATTATTTAAAAAATCTAGAGGTTTATTTTTTAAATCAATTTCTCTTATCTCTACTTTTATTTGGCAAATTAAAAGGGCCCATCTTGCACGAATTGCATATGGACATCTTCGAAATGAATATAAAATATCGTTTTTCATATTGTAAAAACTTTTAATTTCCCTAATTCTTTTAGTATTATCTAAGTAGGAACAGTATTAATTTTACAACGCTAATGTCGGGATATGTTTATCTTATAAGAGTAGGGGACCTTTATAGGATTGGGAAAACGGATAATCTTGAAAAGAAAATTAAAAAATTAAAGCCAGATGAATTATTAACATCAATTATGACTAAGGAGCCAGAAACTCTTGAAGCAAGATTACTAAGAAAATATAAGTCGCAAAGAATTCCTGAAACTGGTTATTTAAAGCTTTCTAAAAGACAAATTAGAGAATGTAAAAAACAATTTGAATTAAAGGGTGGCTTACCTCACACTTTAGATGCTGAAGTTTCTATAACTCTATTTGCATCTTTTTTATTGTTTTCATTAAGTTCTTTTATTTTTAATTATTTAAATTTTGGATTTGTAAGATCTATATCTTATTCTTTCGGAATAGCATCTCTACCAATGGTTATATTATTTATTACAGGTAGTTTTGGCGGATACTTTTCTGAAGATTTAGCTCTTTTTTCATTGTTAACTAATCGAATAAAAGGTTTATTTATTGCAATTGCAATGCTTTCAATGGCTTACTTAATTTTTAATTTAGGTTAAATTTCAAAGTTACAATTTAAGGCGATTTCAAATGGAACTGATTGGGTTGGTAACTTAAGAATAGTTGAGCATATTTCAGCAATATCTTCAGGTTGTGTCATGCTTGATTTGTCTAAAGAAGAGATATTTTGAGCCATTTTTGTATTAACCCAGCTTGGGCAAATTGCAGAAATCCTTATATTTTTATCCCAACCTTTATTTTTCATAGTTTGGCATAATCCCATCAAAGCAAACTTTGAAGAAGAATAAGCGGCTAAATCACCTTTGGATCTTTTCCCACTCATTGAAACTAAAACAATAATTCTTCCTCTTCCAGAGGTACATAAATGATCCCAAGAAAGCCTACATAAATTCCAAATTGCCAAAAAATTGATATTTAATGTATTTAAAATATCTTCTTCATCACCATCTTTGTATAAGAAAGGAACTTTCGATAATACTCCAGAACAATTTATTACTGAATCAAATCCTCCAAATTCATCTACGGTATTCTTTATCCAATTTTCGGCTGTAATTTTTTTTAAAGCATCATAGTGGTTGATTATAATTTTCCCTTCTGGCCATTTTTTTGGATCAATAGCACTTCCTTTTAATGATTCTAAATCTCTTATCCCAACACTAATTCTATTGCCTTCTTTTAATTCTTTATGTGCAATATTTAGTCCAATACCTCTACTGGCTCCACTTATTAATATGGTTCTCATTTTTAACTATATGTTTGGAAATATTATCCTAAGCAACATTTTAAATTCTCTTCCATGCATAATCATAAGACCTTTCTTTACACTCCATGGAGCCTTTATAAACATTACGCACATAGCATATACAATCTCTTTTAAAGAAAGAGTATCAGTTAGAAACCCATACCATTGATTTTTAGGCAGTTGGAAAAAACTGCCAAAAAATTCTCTCAATAGTTTCTCATCAAACCTCATGAGTTTTTCTAATCCAAATTGGTAAAGTGATTTCTTCCTAATTAATTCTTTTGACCATAAAGTTTCCCAACCTTTTCTAGCAATATGATAGGTACTTAGATTTTTGTTTTTTATTGCTTCTGAGACTGCCTTCGCGACAAGTGGAGCTCTTCTTAAAACATTACCAATTAAATATCCAGATGCAGGATGTACCATTGAAGCAGCACCGCCATATCCAAGTATTTGTTGCTTGAAATCTGGGATTGGCATATTCATAGGAAGAAATAAGCCAAGCTCTTCGTGTTGCATGCTTGTGATTGATATATTTCGATAAGAAAGCCTCTTCTCTAGTCTCTCTTTTAAATTTTCCATTGTTAGAGGATTTACCAAACCAAGAGATGTCTCTTCAAGAAAATATTTCCCATCCCCCATATCCATTGCATAAAGAAAAGTTGGCGGTTCTTTTTTTTGCTCATCATTAAGATGGTCATTTCTATAGTCCATTAATACAAACTGCCCTTTCTTAAGAGGAGGTTTACTAAAATTACCTACTATCCCATAACAAGTTTGGACTGCTAAAGGACCACAGGATTTTAATTTAAGAAAAACAGGATCATACCCTGTTGCATCTACTACTAATCTTGCAGAGTAAGTTTTACCATCTTTTGTAGTTACTGTACTTTTGTATTTTTCAAAATGTATTTTGTTTGCAAAGCCTTGATGCCATTTAATAAAAGACTTGTTGCATTCGTTAAACCAATAATTGTGGAGTTTCTTCTTATCAAATAGTCCATAATCTAGTGAATGTTCCGTGGCTTTATTCTCGTCGTCCTGCTCTTCTAAAGCGCCATGCCCAAAAAAACTTACAGTATTCTTCCATCTATATTCAAGTAAATCCTGAAGCCCAAGTTGATCAACTTCTTTCCCCCAAATGCCATATGTATTTGGCCAAGGTTCATCTGGCCCATTTGGAGAAAGCACTTCAACTTCTAATTTTTCCTTCCCTAAAGCTGAGGCAATAGCCATACCTGCAGGCCCTGCACCCAA
>QCCU01000002.1 GCA_003278855.1 Prochlorococcus sp. AG-347-M23
CTTCTTCTGAAAAAGGACCATAATTACTATTTATCCAATTTCTCGCTTCATCCTTGCCTTGTTCTGAGTAGATTTCAATAAATTCCTTTCTCAATTCATCATCTTTGAGAATATCTGCATTTGACCTTGCGATTGCTTCTGGTGCAAATTGAATGGCTCCCTCACCTGAGTGGAATTGTTTTGTCACTGCATCCAAAACAGTTTGGTAAGTGGGTTTTGTATGGTAAACCCTAGTATGATTGGCCATTCTGAGAGCATCTTTTTCAGGATCTATTCTCCAATTACCATTCTCATCTTGACTCCATAAATTTTCTTTTGCTGATGCAGCTTCCTTATCATCTGAAGCAAATTGTCTCATTCCAGCACTTCTTCTTATATTCCCAGCAACTATGGTTACTGCAGCTTCATCAATTAATAAACAACACTCTACTGTACTTAATTTCCTACCAATTGCCTTCCCAAGAAGTGATGCGACTCTAGAGTAAAGATCTTTCAATTTGATAGGATTTGCCATACCACCAAAACCTTTTAATGATTCTCCCGCAGGCCTAATATCTTCCAAATCAATATAAACATCAATTTCTCTTTCAAGACTCTCGTTACTTGATGCCTCAAGAAGATATTTATAGCTATCTACCCAACCTCTTCTGCTATCTCCAACTTTGATATGAAGATCTTTTCCTTTAATTTCTAATGATGACTTTTCTTCTCTTTGATTTTTAGGAGTTATTCCAACTTCACTGACTGATTTAATGTTTATTTTGTTAATTACCGTAGGTAGATTATTTATAAAATTAGGCTCAATTATTGCACCTGTTCCACATCCCATCATTGCTAAGTCCATCATTAATGCGAAGGCTTCCCAATCAATTAAGTTTGTTGAGGTACAGTTGTATGCTCCTGAGAAATTTTGGTTCTTATTAATCCAAGGGGTTCCGCCTATCCATAACCATCTTCCTGAAGGTTGAGCTTTTTGGTTACTTTGCATCTCTCTCATTAGGATTAATTCTTCTTCAGAAAGTTTTCCTAATTCTTTTAATCCCGATAAATTCCTTTCGCCTACTTCGCTCCAGTTCTCCCTTTTGCCAGATGAAGTTTTTCTACTATAAGATCTGAAAAAAACTGGGTAAGCAGCTGGCGCAGTCTTTGGAAAATCATCTTTTTTAAGATTATTGGAATTGCTCTCTGAAGAAGCTTTATTTGGTGCAACAGTCACGATAAAAAAAACGTATGTAAATAACCCGTACTGGAAGAATAACTCTACCTGTGGCGTCTGCAACTATTCTTACCACTATTTAACGGTTTGTGTAGAATTATGTTTAATATGAAATCTTTGTTTCAAGAAAGGATATGGAAAGAGTCCCCGAACCTGAATTAATGGAAGAAAAAGAGCAGGTCATTTCTTATGACGAAGCTGATTTTTCAGAAGGGGAAGTTAATCTAATTAATCAAATAAATCAATATCTTTTGAAAAAAAATATTTCTTTAGGTGAAAAAGATTTAATAGTTGATTTAGGATGTGGCCCAGGAAATATTTCTGAGAAGTTAGCAATAAAATGGCCTAATACTGCAGTCATAGGAATAGATGGTTCTAAAGAGATGATTTTGAGAGCAGAATATAATAAAAGTATTTCTAATAATCAAAAAAAATTAAAAAATTTACGCTACATTTGTTCTGACATCAAAGACATTAAATCAAATAATTTTTTATTTAAAAAAAAAATTAATTTACTTGTAAGCAACAGTTTGATTCATCACATTACCAATCTTGAAGATTTCTTCAACACAATAAGAATTTTATCTAGTAATGTTACTGTAAATTTTCACAAGGACTTAAAAAGGCCATTAGATGAAAAGTCTGCTTTAGAACTCAAAGCACAATGTTCAACTAAATATAATGAGATTTTAACTAATGATTATTATGCATCTTTAAGAGCTTCTTATACTTTTAAAGAGTTAAAAAATTTCATCTTAGAGAATGATCTATCCTCTTTAGATGTGTTTGAGGAAGGTGAAAATTATTTAATAGTCTATGGTAATGTTTAAGAACTAAGTGAAAGGCCCTTATATTATATAAATGAGCTTAGGTACTAAAATTCTAAATAATAAGGAAATACTGGATGCGGTAAATAAAAGAAGAAATTTTGCTATTATTTCACATCCAGATGCTGGGAAAACGACTCTTACCGAGAAGCTTCTTTTGTATGGAGGTGCCATTCAACAGGCAGGAGCAGTAAAAGCTAGGGGTAATCAGAGAAAAGCCACCTCAGACTGGATGGAACTTGAAAAACAAAGAGGTATTTCTATTACATCAACTGTATTGCAATTTGAATATGAAAGATCTGTAATTAATCTATTAGATACACCAGGACACCAAGATTTCTCCGAAGATACTTATAGAACATTAGCTGCTGCTGATAATGCAGTTATGTTGGAAGATGCTGCTAAAGGACTAGAACCTCAAACTAGAAAATTGTTTGAAGTTTGCAAGATGCGAAAAATACCAATATTTACTTTCATAAATAAAATGGATAGACCAGGAAGAGAGCCATTTTCTTTACTTGATGAAATTGAATCAGAACTTGGATTAAATACCCTACCTATAAACTGGCCAATTGGGAGTGGCGAGGAATTTAGAGGGGTTATTGATAGATTTTCGAGAGAGGTGATTTTATTTGATAAAGCAGTGAGAGGGAAACAATCGAATGAGAAAAGATTAAGCCTTGAAGATAAAGAGCTATCAAAATATGTAGAGAGAGAATTACTTGAAAACTCACTTGAAGAATTGGAGGTTCTTGATGAAGCAGGATCAAAATTTGAAAAAGAAAAAGTTTTTAATGGCTCTCTAACCCCAGTTTTCTTTGGATCTGCCATGACTAATTTTGGCGTAAGGCCATTTTTAGATAGTTTTTTAAAAATGGCACAAAAACCAACTTCAAGAAATAGTAATAAAGGGGATATTGAACCTGCAAGCGATGAATTTAGTGGGTTTGTTTTTAAGTTGCAGGCAAATATGGATCCAAAGCACAGAGATAGGGTTGCTTTTATAAGAGTTTGTAGTGGCAAATTTGAAAAGGATATGTCAGTTAAACATTCCAGAACTGGGAAAACAATTAGATTATCAAGACCACAAAAAATATTTGGGCAAGATAGAGAAGTAGTTGATGATGCCTATCCTGGAGATGTTATTGGTTTAAATAATCCAGGGATGTTTTCTATTGGAGATACTCTTTATACGGGGGCTCATCTGGAATATGAGGGCATACCATCATTTAGTCCTGAAATATTCAGCTGGCTAAGAAATCCAAATCCCTCAGCATTTAAAAACTTTAGAAAGGGTGTTAATGAACTTCGAGAAGAAGGAGCTGTTCAGATTCTTTATGACTTTGATGAGAGTAAAAGAGACCCTATACTCGCAGCCGTTGGTCAATTGCAGCTGGAGGTAGTAACTCACAGATTAAAAAGTGAATATGGTGTAGATGCAAATCTTGAAGCAATGCCATATCAATTGGCTAGATGGATTTCTGATGGATGGCCAGCAATTGAAAAACTAGGCAGAATATTCAACTGTAAAATAGTTAAGGATTGTTGGAATAGGCCAGTTATTCTTTTCAAAAATGAGTGGAATCTAAATCAGTTTGTTGAAGACAATAATCAATTAAATTTAAACAAAGTTGCGCCCGTTGTTAGTGGAGTCGAACCAATTGTTTTATAAAGTCTTAATGGATTATAAAATTAGTTAATCTGTTAGTATTGGTAAAAAATTTTGGATTCAAACAGTAATAAAAATAATAACGAAAAATCACCTTATGAAATTTTAGGTGTAAAAGAAGGTGCTGCTTTTGAGGAAATTCAGAAGGCTAGAGATATTAAAGTTAAAGAGGCTGGTGAAGATTTAATTTTAAAAGCAAAAATAGAATCTTCCTTTGATCAATTACTCATGGTTAGTTTGAAAGCCAGGCAATCAGGAAATGTAAGCTATGAAGCTGTGAGTGCCTCAAAAAAAGAAAAACAAATTAATCAATTTACCAATAATAACTTCCCACTTCTTTCTAAGATAAAAAATTTAAATAATAACTCTAACAATTCAAGTCAGTATAGTCTGCCAAAAATAACTACCCCCTCATTTGATAATCTTCCAATAAAAATATCTGTTGGGCTATTATTTTTAATTTTGTTATTTATCAGTCCAGACTCTAATAATAGACTTTTACTCTCTATCTCAACATTAATACTTACCTATACTCAAATTAAATCAGGGAAAAGATTTATAGGTTCTCTGGGTTGGAGTGTTACCTTTCTCTCGATAGGATTAATATTTGGTGGATTGCTTGAAAATAATTCTTTTATTCAGGAAGTATCAAACAACTCTTTATCAATACAAAAAATTCAAAGTATTCCGGCCATGGTTATTTTATGGCTAGGCGTAATTTTTTTATGATTGATTTTCTATCATTGATTTAATTTCTTCATAATTTATAAGATATTTATTTTTACAAAATTCACAAACCAACTCTGCTTTGCCATCTTTCTTGAGGATGTCCTCTAACTCGCTTTTATCAAGCATTTTCATCGCATTTAAACTTCTTTGTTTGGAACACTTGCATTTAAAACTCACTTCTTGAGAACGAGCTTTTTCAGAGATTGATTTATCGTCAATATCGGGAAATATATTTCTAATTAACTCAAGAAGATTATCTTTAGATTTAAATAGATCTTCGCTGAAAGAATTAATTTCTTTGCATCTTTCTTCAAGTAGTGAGACTAGCAGAGGGTCAGTATCTTTTTTAGGTAAAACTTGAGCTAATAAGCCACCACTACAAATAACACTTTTATTTTGAATTTTTTCTCCAATAAATACAGCAGAGGGAGTTTGCTCTGAATGATATAAATATGAAGCTAAGTCTTCAGCAATATTCCCATTTACTAATTCAACAGTGCTTGTAAAGGGTTCTCCAAATCCACTATCTCTAATTACATTTAAATATCCTGTACCTAATGCTTTTGAAAAATCAAAAGAATATTTATTATTGTTTATTTTGACTAGGTCCAATTCTAAATTAGGATTCCCTACATAACCCCTAACTTTCCCGTCTCTACCTGCATCAACTAGTAATCCCTTTAAAGGTCCGTCAGATCTAACTCTTAAAGTGACTCTCCCATGCATTATTTTCATCGAGCTTGCTAAAAGCAGTGAAGCACTAAATGCTCTGCCTAAGATACAGGTGGTTAAGTAAGAAAGGCCGTGTCTTTTTTTTGCTTCTAAAGAAGATTCTGTTGTTAAGACCGCAACTAATCTTATTCCTCCATTGGCTGCAGTAGCCCGAACTATCCTATCCTGCATGATTTTCTTTCATAAATTTTTGATTTTCCCTTTTTCCAAGGATAATATCCTAGAAGGAATTCCCTCAAATAAGGCAGGTTCATGAGTAACAATAATAATTGTATTTTTATTTTTTAAATCAAGAATTAAATTCTTCACATCATTTCTCATTGAATAGTCTAATCCAGCAGTTGGTTCATCAAGTAAAAGAATTGAGGGGTTTCTAAGTAGTTGAACTGCTACAGCTAACCGCCTTTGTTGGCCGCCGCTTAGCTGTTCTGGTGGTTGAGTCAGATTAATTTTTTTCAAACCAACTTTATTTAAAACTATTTCTATATTTTTTTCTCTTAAAGATTTATGGCCTATTTTTAATTCTTTACCAATGGTTGTACCTATAAAGTATCTTTCAGGAAATTGGAATACTACTCCACAAAACCATCTTCTTTGTCTAGAAGACAAAATTTTATTCTTCCAAGTAATTTCCCCCTTTTGCGGATTTGTTAATCCGCTTATTATTTCGAGTAGTGTTGTTTTCCCAGAACCACTATTGCCGCAAATTAAAATGATTTCATTTTCATGAACTTTTAAATTTAAATTGTCTATTATTTTTCTTTCACCAGTTTGGGGTTGATAAGATATTTCTTTTAAATCAAGCATTATTAATTAAGTTATAGGTATGAATTTGAATCTAGTAATAACTTACTTATAATAGCTGTAGATCTAAAAAGATATTAGTCAATATGAATATTATTTTTAGGGAAGTTGATCCTTTTAATTGTTGGATATGGATCAGGTTTTCAGAATCACCAACTCAAGACGAAAAAAATTATTTAGATGGTGTTTTTGATAGTTGGTACGTTTTAGGAAGGTTAGGTGGATTTAATTCTGAAAATTTGCAAACTCATGAAGAGGGTTCCGATCTAAGTTGGATGTCCTATGATAATGACCAAAAAAATACATCTCTTCCAGCCTTAATGCATAATTTAGGAATTATGGAATATCAAAATCTTTGGGGAAGATGTTGGGTTGATTTTGGAACTTCAGACTCCATTTCAATAGATATATTAATTAATTCTTTGAATGAGATATCAAATAATTATGTAAAAATTGAAGAGTTAATTATTGGGGGTGAAAATAATGATTGGTCAGTTGAAGAACATGAAGATTTAGTTTTCAAAGATTAAGTGTTTTAGATGGAAGACTTAACAAGATTAATTATTTCCCATGAAAGAATTGAAAATATTAAGAACAATAATTTAGAACTTTCTAAAGAAGAGGCTCATTATTTAAATAAAGTAATGAGGATAAAAAATGGAAAAAAAATATTTATAGCTAACGGAGAGGGTTCACTATGGAAAGCTATAAAAGTTAAAAATGATTGCTTAGAAATAATTAAATCAAAAAAACCTTACTTATTTCAAGAACAAGAAATTAACTTATTAGGAATAGCTGTTGTTATACCAAAAAGTGGTTTTGAGGATATTTTAAAAATGTGTACTGAAATAGGAATTGATTATATACAGCCATTATTTTCAGAAAGACAGGTAAACAAAAATTTAAATTTTTCTAGAAAACTTTTGAGATGGAATTTAATTATCAATGAAGCTGTTGAGCAAAGTGAGAGATTATGGAAACCATCTATTTTAAATGGAATGGATATTATTGAATGGCTAAAAAGTAGAGATAATCAAGAAAGACTTTCAATTTCTATAACTAGAGAAGAAACACTATATGACTTAAATCAATGGTTAAGAAAACAACAAGAATTTGGAAATAAAAAAGGAGGTATTTTTTGGAATGTAATTGGTCCTGAAGGAGGTTGGTCCGCTAAAGAAATTGATTTTTTTAAAAAGAATAATATTACCTTTGTTAAGCTTTCCGACACTATCTTGAGAACTTCAACGGCTAGTATTAACGCATCATCAATTCTAAATCAGTGGAGAATTGATTTGAAATTTAAGAATTAGATAAATATGGATTTAATTAGAAATCAATTTTTTATAGGTTTTTGCATTAATTTTGTTTTGATTTATATATTTTGTAGGATTCCTTTGATGACGAAAAGTGGTTGGGTAAGTGCAGGCATCTTAGGCACAATTTTGTGGGGATGTTTGTCTTGGCAGGGATGGATGTCAGTTGTAATTTATTTATTATTTGGATCCCTCGTTACCAAAATAGGTTTTAAATTTAAAAAAGCACAAGGAATTGCTGAAAAAAGAGGCGGGAGAAGAGGTCCTGAGAATGTATGGGGCTCAGCAGCTACAGGATTATTTCTTGCTATTATGACCAAATTTAATGCTGCCAATGTAGTGATGTTTAAAGTAGGTTTTGCTGCAAGTTTTGCTGCAAAGTTGGCGGATACTTTTGGTAGCGAAATTGGAAAAAGATTTGGTAAAGACACATACTTAATTACTTCACTTAAAAAGGTGGATAGGGGAACTGAAGGAGGAATAAGTATAGAAGGAACATTAGCTAGTGTTTTGGGATCAATATTTATGGCTTTTATAATGCTTTGTCTATCAATTATTTCTTCAAAATATCATTTTATAGTTGTTGTAGTTTCTGGATTCTTGGCAACACTTTCTGAAAGTATTATTGGTGCTAAATTTCAAAACAAATATAAATTAAGTAATGAATTGGTAAATTCTATTCAGACAAGTATTGCTTCTGTTTTTGCTATCTTTGCTCTTATTTTATATTCATATTTTTTAAATTAATAATATTTGGAAAGACCTAAGATTCCTTCCATTTTGAAAGAATCTCCCAGCTTTTAAGTCTTTGGAAAAGCCAGAAATGACCTTTGGAATTAAGATGAATTCCATCATGCGTAATCCAATTTTTACTCCTTTTATCAGAGTACATTTCTCTAAAAGTAGGAAGAAATGGGACATTCTGATTGAGGCATACTTCCTCCATTCTCCTTTCATAAGAATTACAAAAATCATTTGAGTACCATAGACATCCTGCGAACGGCATTTTGCTTTCGTCAACTGGTGTCAAACCAATAACAAATACATTTGTTTGAGAGTTCATTTCATTAATTAGCCTCTCTAATCCATATTCAAATCCATCTATATCTAATTGATGCCTTCCATTTATCTGACCAATTGCTGCAGTGTCGTTAAGACCTACATTTAGTAGGATTGCTTTAGGTTTATTTCTTCTCGTTTCTCCTCTAGATGACCATTCTTTTTCCCATCTAGATGAAACTTTTTCTATCCCATCTCCCCTAACTCCAAGTTGATAAATAACTGGCCCATTTTGGTGATTACCCCAATCTTTTCTGAGCCTCTCACACCATCCACCACCCTCATTATCTCCCCATCCATAAACTGAGCTATCTCCAATAACAACAAGCTGTTTTGGTAAACTAATCACTATAACCGGAAAAAATAAATACTTGATTTAACAAATTATTCTTACAAATCAAGTTAAACTATTTTTGATTTTACCATTTATTAATTCGCCAATTATTGCAATAGAGCTATAAGCTATCAAAACTATGGTGACTTCTTGCCATGCGAAGGAACTAAGTGATTCTTGCAATTGCCAACCTAGACCAACACTCCCAATAACCCCAACAATTGCAGTTTCTCTAATAATGATGTCAGATCTATAAGCGCAATATGCTAAGTAACTTTTTGCTTGTTGAGAAAATAAACCTAAAAGCCAACTAGTCTTTTTTGAGATTCCTAGAGATTTCATTGCAATATAATTTCTCTTGTCTTGGCTATCTAGATTTGTAAAAAGTAATTTGCTAGTAATACCAGCGTTGTGAAGACCTAATGTTAAAGCTGCTAAAGATAAAGATGGATTATTAAAAGTTAATAGAGTTAGAAGTATTACAGGTGTAGGTATTAAACGTAATAAAAATGCAAAAATTTTTATAAAAATTTTAGAACTATTGTTGTTAAAAATTCCTATTACTAATGGAGGTAAACTAATTGCGATTCCTGTTGATAAAAGACTTAAAATTATTGTTTCTAATATAAGTTTTAAGAAATCAAATAATACTAAATCTGAGCTTGATTTAAATAGAGAACTAACGGAATTAAAATTTTCAATATTTTTAAAAATAAAATAAAGAAAACATGAAAAAGAAAATAAAATTGTTATGAAAAAAACTGCAATAAAAAAAATAGATAGGTTTTTATTTGTAGTATTAAATTTTATTTTTTTGAATATTAATCCAGAAATAATTATCAAAATTGCTAAGGACCATAAATAAGTCCATAACTCTCTAAAATTCAAAGTTTGGAAAGATAAAAAAATACTGGTACCTATTCCTCCAATCCCAAAAAGTCCTAAAATCACAGTACTTCTTATTGCACACTCTAATCGATATAAACCAAAGTTTTCAAATGTATTTATTATTGGATTCCATACTATAGTTAATAAAGAAGATAATTTAGGTGCGTTTATTTGATTTATAGATTCAAAACTTTTGTAGTCAATAGTTTCTAATTGTTCAGCAAAAACTTTTGAATTTACAGCAATATAAGGTATACAGATAGCTATTATTCCTATTGAAAAATTTATTCCATATATTTGCATTAATAATATTCCCCAAACTACTTCATGAATTGATCTAATTATTGTTAGAAAAAACCTTATTATGCGGTAGAAAAAATTTGGAATATTAAAGATTTTATAAAAAATATTCGAGGATATTATTCCAAAAATTGCTCCAAAAATAATACTTACTAACCAGCTAAAAAAACCAATTATGATAGTTTCATTTAATCGATTAATTACGGTAATAATAATTTCATTATCGATCTTGGGATTAAATGCAGAAATTAAGAATTCTTGGAATAATTTAAATCCTCCAAAATGAATATTGTTTATTAATTGATACCCTAGAGGTATGCATACCAAAATTGGAAGAAAAGATAATGAGGTATAGTTTAATTTTAATTTATTCAACTAATTAATATATTTTGTCTAAATGAAGCTTCTTTAAGTTATTTCTTTCAATATTGAAAAAAATTTTACCATCCCTTATTCCAATAACTTTATCGAAATCGTTCAGCAAATCTAATCTATGTAATGCAACTAATGCCGTTTTTGGGGATTTTTTTGAATTATTTTTATCTACATTTTCTAGCAGCAGTTTTTTAATTGTTGTTATCGATTTGGGATCTAAATTATTAAAAGGCTCATCTGCAAGTAATATATTAGATCCTTGAATTAATGATCTAGCTATAGCCACCCTTTGTTTTTGTCCCCCAGATAGTTTTCTGATTTTTTTGTCGTAAATAGAGTTATGAAGTCTACATAATTGCATATATTTATGTGCCTTCTTAAAAGAACTTATATTTAGCAAATTTTTAAAAGCGAAATAAAAATTGTTTTCCGCAAGCAGTCCACAATTAACATTTTGTTCTGCTGAAAGATCTTCTATTAATCTTAAATCTTGCCAAATAGTTGTTATCTTTCGTTTATGCTTTCTATCTAGTTCATCAAAATTTTTATTGAAAAATTTAACCTCACCTTGAGTTGGCTTGATAGTTCCATTAAGTACTGATATAAGTGTAGTTTTTCCTGAACCGCTTTTACCTAAAAGTGCAATTTTTTCCCCAGAATTTATTTTTAAATTTATTTTATTCAGGATAAGGTCATTTTTGTATTTATAAGATATATTTTTTAATTCTAAGAGAGTATTATTCATCTAATTTTATTTAATTTCCTCCCGATTTCCTCTATGTTTTTATATTGTTTTGCTTCAGCATTTATAAATCTTTTTGCATTGAACATATCTAATATCTTTTTATGTGATTTTTGCTTTATATCTAAATTTAGAATTACTGATTTAAGTTCGTTTGTAAACCCTTCCCCGAATCTGTTTTCAAGATCTCCTTGAGCAATCCAATGATAGTCAACATATTCTGGGGTGATCCAGAATAATTCTAAATTACTTGTTCTTTTAGGATTATTTTTAAGAGTATTTTCCCAAACTTGTTTATTTAAAGCTCCAGCATCAAATGCCCCACTATTAACTAAAGCTATAGTGGCATCATGACTGCCACTAAAACCTGCTTTTTTCCCTTTAAAGTGTTTAATTTCTACCCCTGCTCGATTTAAAAAATATTCTGGCATTAATCTTCCAGAAGTTGAGTTTTCAGAGCCAAAAGTAAATCTTAAATTTTTTAGTTTTTTAAGTCCTTTAATGTTTGAAATTGGGTTAAGTTCTAAATTTTTTTTTACTATAAAAACACTTTTAAATTCCTTATCGATATCTCTTTGAGCTATGACAATTGAATTAGGAGTTTGTAGTCTTGCTTGAACTCCTGATAAACCGCCAAACCAAACTAAATCTAAATCTTTAGTTCTAAAACCAGTTACTGCTGCAACATAATTAATAACAGGAATGTATTGAACTTCTACATCAAGTTGTTTGGATAATTCTTTTGAAAATAAATTAAATCTTTTGTCCAAAACATCTTGGTTTTGATCAGGTATTGCTCCAACTTTTAAAACTTTGGGATTTGAAAATACAGGTGATGAAAAAATAGAAAATAATAGAGATGAACTTAATATGAAATTTTTTAAATTAAACATAAATAACTTAAAATTAATAATACTCAGAAATTGCTTTTTCAAACCTTTTAATTCCATCTTTTATTTTACTCTCTGAAGCGGCACAAGATATCCTGATGCATTGATCAGCCCCAAAAGCTTTTCCAGGTACAACTACTAATCCGTAATCTTGAAGAGCTTTATTGCAGAAATCAACAGAAGTAATTGAGGAGTTAGGTAATTTTGGAAATGCGTAAAATGCTCCATTAGGTTCTTCAATATAAATCCCATTTATATTCTTAAGGCCCTCATAGAGAAGGCTTCTTCTTTGATCATAATGGCTATTTATCATTGAGAAAAATTCATTACTAATTTTTAAAGCCTCTAAGGCACCTTTTTGAACAAAAGAGCAAACATTACTTGTACTTTGACTTTGTAATGCTGAGGATGCTTTGATTACATCTTTGGGACCTACTAAATAACCTATCCTCCAGCCAGTCATAGCCCATCCTTTCGCAAATCCATTTATTGTGAAAATCCTATCTTTTAAGTCATTTGCTAATGAAGATAAACTGTAATGTTTAAATTCTTTTTTAAGTATTAGTTCGTAAATTTCATCAGAAAGAATATTGATATTTGGATTTTCTCTTACTAAATCAGCAATTTGTAATAATTCTTCCTTTGACATAACTCTCCCAGTAGGGTTATTAGGAGAATTGATAATTATAAATTTAGTTTTTGATGAGATTTTAGATTTCAAATCTTTTATATTTATTTTGAATCCATCTTCTGCAGAAGAATTTGTAAAAACTGGTTTACCACCCGCCAATCTAACCATCTGGGGATAACTTAACCAATATGGAGAAGGAATAATAACTTCGTCTCCAGTATTTAACAAGACTTGAAAAAGATTATATATTGCTTGCTTAGCCCCATTTGTGACCATTACATTTTCAAATTCATAATTTAAATCGTTTTGAATTTGAAGTTTATTTGCAATTGCTTTTCGGAGATCTAAATTCCCAGCTGCGGGCCCGTACTTTGTAAAGCCATCAAATATAGCTTTACTTGTAGCCTCTATAACTTCTTTTGGGGCATCAAAATCAGGTTCTCCTGCACTTAAATTGCAAATATCAACTCCTTCTGCAGATAATTGATTTGCTTTAGCACTTATCTGCAATGTAAGAGAAGGCTCAATTGAAAGTGCCCGATCAGATAAATTAACTTGACTCATTGACTTATGACTTTTCAAATATGACTTTTAAAAATGACAAATGCATAAATTAAGAATAAATAAAACTATCACACTATGGTTTAATTTAGTTCATTTTCTTAATCTATTTTATTTTCATGTTTTGAGTTCTTAAGATAAAAATATTTAAAGTTTTATTTTCGGTGAAAAGGTTAGTAATTGGGAGAGGAAGTGTATTTGCAGATTTGTTAATAATTGGTGAGGCACCTGGAGCACAGGAAGATTTAGAAGGTAAACCATATGTAGGTAAATCAGGTAAGTTATTAAACGAATTATTAATACAAGCAGGGATTGATTATAAAAAGGATGTTTATTTTTGTAATGTAATTAAATGTCGTCCACCAAATAATAGAAAACCCACTGCTAGAGAAATTAATATTCATAAACCTTGGTTATTACAGCAAATAAAGTTAGTTGATCCAAAATTTATATTACTTACTGGTTCTACTGCTATGAGAGCTATTTTGGAAGTTAAAGATCCTATAAGTAATTTAAGAGGTCAATGGATTAAAAAAGATGGGAGAGAAATTATGGTAATTTTTCATCCATCTTATTTGTTGAGATTTCCTTCAAAAGAAATCAATAAACCTTATCATCTAACTTTGAAAGACCTAGAGAATGTAAGTGGTAAACTATATGCCGTATAATTTAATGAAATCCTTTTTGAATATCAAGAATTTTAATGTCATTAACTCAATCAAAAGAGGTTAATAGTCTCTCCAAAAGATATTCAACTCATATTGTGAGAAGGATAACTAGAACGGTAATGGTGGGCGATGTAGCTATAGGAAGTGATTATCCAGTAAGAGTTCAATCGATGATAAATGAAGATACAATGGATGTCGAAAATGCCTACTTAGCTATCAAAAGACTTCATGATGTGGGTTGTGAAATAGTAAGGTTAACTGTCCCTTCCTTAGCACATGCCAAAGCAGTAGGAGATATAAAAGCAAAATTATTAGAAAATAATATCAACACCCCCTTGGTGGCGGATGTTCATCATAATGGTATGAAAATTGCAATGGAAGTTGCAAAACATGTTGATAAAGTAAGAATTAATCCTGGATTGTTTGTTTTTGAAAAATCAGACCCTACAAGAACTGAATATACAGATGAGGAATTTGAAACTATTAAGCAAACAATACTAAAAAGATTTACCCCTTTAGTTGAAGTTTTAAAGGCTGAAAACAAAGCTCTAAGGATTGGAGTTAATCATGGGTCTCTATCTGAGAGGATGCTTTTTACTTATGGAGATACGCCATTGGGAATGACAGAATCTGCGATGGAGTTCGTCAAAATTTGTGATGAGCTTGATTTTCATAACATAATTATTTCTATGAAAGCTTCCAGGGCTCCAGTCATGATGGCAGCTTACAGAATGATCGCAGATAGGCTTGACTCTGAAGGATATAACTACCCCTTACATTTAGGAGTGACTGAAGCTGGTGATGGTGATTATGGAAGGATTAAAAGTACTGCTGGAATTGGAACTCTTTTAGCAGAGGGATTAGGAGATACCATCAGGGTTTCCTTAACTGAAGCTCCAGAAAAGGAAATACCAGTTTGCTATTCAATTTTGCAATCTTTAGGATTAAGAAAAACAATGGTTGAATACATCAGTTGCCCTAGTTGTGGTAGAACACTTTTCAATCTAGAAGAAGTTGTAGATAAAGTTAGGAACGCCACCTCACATTTAACGGGTCTAGATATAGCAATAATGGGATGTATTGTTAATGGCCCAGGAGAAATGGCAGATGCTGATTATGGTTATGTTGGGAAAGGTAAAGGAACTATTGCCTTATATAGAAGGAAAGAAGAGATAAAAAGAGTACCTGAAGATGAGGGGGTTAATGCTTTAATCCAACTTATTAAGGATGATGGGAAGTGGATTGATCCTTAAGGATATGTCAAATTTTTGAATTATAAATAAATTCTTTTTATAATAAAAATTATCGAATAATTTGAAGAAAAGAAAATTGCTTAAAAAAAAATATATATTTCTGTTTGCGACATCCTTTTCTGGACTGTTTTTAAATAATTTTGCAGAGGCAACAGTTTTAAATAATAGTTATAAAGAAGTAATTGATCATGTTTGGCAAATTGTATATAGAGATTTTCTTGATTCAAGCGGCAAATTTCAAAAGTCCAATTGGATTAATCTAAGAAAAGAAGTTTTATCAAAAACATATTCAGACAGCAATGAAGCATATGATGCGATAAGAGATATGCTTTCTAACTTAGATGATTCTTATACAAGATTTTTAGAACCTAAGGAATTTAATCAAATGAGAATCGATACCTCTGGTGAATTAACTGGAGTTGGTATCCAAATAGTTAAAGATAAAGAATCTAATAATTTAATAATTATTTCTCCCATAGAGGGCACCCCTGCATTTGATGCTGGAATTAAAGCTAAGGATAAAATATTATCTATAGATGATATTTCTACTGAAGGTATGAATATTGAGGATGCCGTGAAATTAATAAGAGGGCAAAGAGGTACTAAAGTAAAGCTTGAAATTCTTAGAGGTTCTAAATCCTTCTTTAAGATTTTATCAAGAGAAAAAATTGAAATAAAATCTGTATCAAGTAAAGTCAACCAAACCAAAAACGGCTTATCAATTGGCTACGTAAGAATTAAACAATTTAATGCAAATGCATCAAAAGAGACTAGAGATGCTATTAAGGATTTAGAAACAAAAAAAGTCGCAGGATATGTTCTTGACTTGAGAAGTAATCCTGGAGGTTTATTAGAATCAAGCATTGATATCTCAAGGCACTTCATTAACAAAGGAGTAATAGTAAGTACGGTAAGTAAAGATGGTTTAAAAGAAACAAAAAAAGGAAACGGTCAAGCTCTAACAAAAAAGCCCTTAGTTGTCTTAGTTAATGAGGGTTCTGCTAGTGCTAGTGAAATAGTCTCTGGTGCAATAAAGGATAATAAAAGGGGAAAATTAGTTGGGAAGAAAACGTTTGGTAAAGGTTTAGTTCAATCTATGAGAACATTAGTTGATGGTTCAGGTCTAACTGTTACAGTCGCTAAGTATTTAACTCCGAACGGCACTGATATAAACAAATCTGGAATTATTCCAGATATAGAAGTAAAAATGAATATCAACCCTATACTCCAAAGAGAGATAGGAACTAGAAAAGATAAACAATATAGAGCTGGTGAAAAAGAGCTAATAAATATCATTAATAGAAAGAATCAGATAAGCGAATTTAAGCCTGACACTACAAACCTTAATGCGTTCCTAAAAATTAATAAGGAAGATAAAGTATTTTCATTAAATTAATTACTCATATCCAGCATTCTCTTTATTGGCACATAAGCTCTTCTTATTATTTCTGGGTCTAGTTCTATAGAAGGGGAATTGTTTTTTAGGCAATCTAGAATTTTTTCTAAAGTATTTAATTTCATATATGGACACTCGTTACATTTACAACCTTCTACATCTGGGACTTCAATAAAAATTTTGTTAGGTTCTTTCTTTTTCATTTGATGAATTATTCCAGGTTCAGTTAGTACCATATAAGTTTTAGATGGATCTTTACTTACGAAATCAAGCAGCTTACTTGTTGATCCAATAAAGTCTGAGAGAATTAGTAAATTTTGACTACATTCAGGATGAGCAATGACTTTTGATCCTGGATTTTGATATTTTAATTTAAGAAGTGCTTCTTCACTAAATGATTCATGAACGATGCAGCTGCCAGGCCATAATTTAAGATCTCTTCCTGAATTTTTCTGTACCCATCTCCCAAGGTTCTGATCTGGTGCAAATATTATCTTTTTATCTTCAGGT
The DNA here is from genome assembly GCA_003278855.1 of Prochlorococcus sp. AG-347-M23. GTDB lineage: Bacteria > Cyanobacteriota > Cyanobacteriia > PCC-6307 > Cyanobiaceae > Prochlorococcus_A. Next base: position 16,901 of record QCCU01000002.1, read on the forward strand.
ATCTTTTTAATTAATGAGACTGCATTACTGCTTGTACATATCAGATCACTTTGAGCTTTTACTTCTGCAGTACAATTTATATAACTTACGACATAGTGATCTGGATTTTCTTCCCTGAACTTTTGAAATTTATCTGAGGGACAATCGTCTGCTAAGGAGCACCCTGCGTCAATATCTGGTAATAGGACTTTTTTATTAGGGCTAAGTATTTTTGCGGTTTCGGCCATAAAGTGCACACCGCAAAAAATTATTATATCTGCATCATTATTTGCAGCTTTCCTAGATAGATCTAATGAATCGCCAATAAAATCTGCAATTTCCTGAATCTCAGGAGCTTGATAATAGTGCGCAAGAATAATTGCATTAGCTTTTTTGCAACGCTCCTTTATTTCAGAAATCAAATCCTCTTCGTTTTGAACTGATTTCTGTTTTGCAGTAGAAGTTATACTGGTCAGGATTTAGAATATCTCTAAATAGATTATATGCCTTTAAACAGAAAAAATTCTGACAAATTTAAAAATTGCTATTGTTGGTGACTGTCATGGTCAATGGTCTGAATTAGACTTGAAAGTTTTATCGATTATCAAACCAAATATTGTTTTATTTGTTGGTGATATTTCTGATGGGAGTGTCAAAATAATTAAAAAAATAAATGAGATTAAAATTCCTACTTTTGTGATTTTAGGAAATCATGATAGAGGGAAAGATTCTACAGGGGAAACTCTCTCAAAACAGATACGTATTCTTGGTGAAAAATATTGTGCATGGGATTTGAAAGTTTTTAATAATCAAATAAATTTATTGTTTGCTAGACCATGTAGTTCTGGAGGCGGCTATTATCTTTCGAAAGAAGTTAAAGGTGTTTATGGACCTATCACCGAAGAAGATTCAATAAATAAAATTATCAAATGTTCGGAAAAGACTTTAGAAGATATACCTTTAATAATTATGTCTCATACTGGTCCCTCGGGTTTAGGTTCAGAACCTAAAAGCATTTGTGGAAAAGACTGGAAATTACCCTCATTAGATTGGGGAGATAGAGATTTGTCTGTGGCTATTTCTCAAATACAAAAAAGAAGAAAAGTTGATCTTGTAATTTTTGGTCATATGCACAACCGGCTTAAAAGAAATCTTGGTTTAAGAGAGATGTTTAAAATTGATAGCAAAGGGTCAATTTATTTCAACACTGCTGTGGTGCCAAGATATAAAACTGATGAAGATGGGAAATTACTAATTAACTTTTCTTGGATTGAGTTTGAAAAAAATGGATTAAGTCATGTTTCCCATCGATGGTATTCAGAGTCTGGTGAAATTCGTGAAGAAGATAAATTTTTTTAGGATTAGATATTTTTGTTTATATTTTAAGTATTTTTGGGCTTTTCATATCTTGAAAATAATGTTTGAGATAAGATATAACCCGCAATTCCTGCTGCCGTAAATGCTAAACCATTTTTAAATAGAGGTAATAAATCATTTGTTCTGGATATTATGGGTGCCAAGCCAAAAATTCCAAATAACATTCCCCATAAGGGAGAAAGAAGAGCTAAAAATCCAATTGATATGACTTGACCTTCTTTTCTTGGAGCAGATGCAAAACCTGCTACTAAACCTCCAAGAATAGATGTACATAAAGTCCAAATATATTGCTCTTTAGGTAGGCCAGGGACAACTTGGCATCCTCCTCTTTCGAGGCAAATCTTTACTGAATCAATTGTATCTAATACCGCACCATCCTCACCGTGATCTTTAACATAGTATTGGTTGCCAAACCTTGTTTGAAGTTCAACCCAAAATAACCTTGGCATAAAATTAAAATAAGCCTCTCCGACGTTAAAGTTCAGTAAATTTCCCCCTCTTGGATCCGCAACTATCAACAAACTTGTCTCATCTAAATCCCAATAGTCCTTTATTGCACTACCAGGTGAACTCTCAAACTGAGATAAATATTTAATTTTCCACCCACTTTCAATTTCTAGATTATTGAGCTTTTCCTCTAAAGATTTTTTCTGATTAGGGCTTAAAGTTTTAGCTAAATCAATTACTGGTGTTTTTTCTTCTGGTAAGAGATTTGGATTATTTATAGCGAAAACAGGTTTATGTGAAATTAAAACTAATATAGATAGAAATATTCCTAATAAATAGTTAATCTTTGAAGGCATAAATAAGTTTTGTCTCTTTATATTTTCGCCGATGAATAGCTTACCCGCGAATAATCCTGATTGGTTAGTAAAAAAAATAATAAAAATGGGTGGGACTATAAGTTTTTATGACTTTATGAATTTTGCATTAAATGATCCTACTAACGGTTATTACGGCAGCGGTAAAGCTAAGTTAGGCGTTAGAGGAGATTTTGTAACATCACCATCTTTATCTGATGATTTTGCTTTTTTGGTTGGTAAACAAATAGAAGATTGGTTGATTCAGTTCAAAAGTAGTTTTTTATCTAATAAGAAATTAGCCGTAACTGAATTTGGAGCTGGAGATGGAAGCTTTATGAGTGGATTAATTAAATATTTTTTAGAAAACAGCAAGAATTTTTTAGAAGGAGTTTCTTTTGTAATTATTGAACCTAATGAAGGTATGGTAGAAAAACAAAAAAATAAATTGGAGGAGTTTCTGAAGTTAGGTATTGATATTTTATGGAAAGGTTTGGATGAAGTAGAGGAAAATAATATAAATGGAATAGTTCTAGCAAATGAGGTTTTGGATGCTTTGCCAGTAGAGAGAATAACCATCTCAAAGGGAAAATTAATTCGACAAGCGGTTTCTATAGACAAAAAATCTCATAAATTATTTTTTGATAAAATGCCAATTACAAGTGAATTGGAAAAAAGTTTTGAACTTGCTAAAAGTAAGTTGGGAATAAATATTCCGCCTGAAGATGCTCTTGAAGGATGGACGACAGAATGGCATGTAGATAACTCAAAATGGTTAGAAGCTATTTATGGGAAAATCAATAATGGTATTTTATTGATAATTGATTACGCTAAAGAAGCTAAAAAATACTATAACTCCAAGAATTCTGATGGGACGATAGTTTCTTATGAAAATCAAAAAATGATAAATAATGTCCTTGATTCTCCTGGAAATTGCGATTTAACATCTCATGTTTGCATAGAAACTTTAATTAATGATGCTGAGACTCTTGGATTTAATACTCTTGGAATAACTAAACAAGGAGAGGCTTTGTTGGCACTTGGATTGGCAGAGAGACTTTATGGAATTCAGAAGGAATTTAAGGAGGATTTATCAAATGCTCTTTTAAGAAGAGAGGCATTACTTAGACTCGTTGATCCTGTATGTCTAGGTAATTTTAAGTGGTTTGTTTTTAAAAAGTTTAAGGAGAAGGAAATGAATATAAATTCAACCTGTTTGCGTTAAGAAAAAAACTTTAAAAATAATGAATCTTCTACGTCATCATATATATCCACTGCACCAATTTCTTTCGGTAATATAAATCTCATTTTGCCATCACGAACTTTCTTGTCGCCCATCAGTATTGTTAGAACCTCTTCTTTATTTATTTTGGGGATCTCGGTAGGAAGATCGTAACTCTCTAATAGAATTTGCTGTCTTTCTAATTCTTCTTGAGACCATAACCCTTTCTCAATTGCTATTTTCCCCGCAATATTCATACCAATTGATATTGCCTCACCATGAAGAAATTTGCCGTATCCACATAAATTCTCAATAACATGACCAAAAGAATGACCATAATTCAATATTGCTCTTAGACCATTTTCATGTTCGTCTTGAGAAACAATATGAGACTTTGTTTTTATTGAACTATTAATTATTTTAATAAGATATTCATTCTTGAGATTTATTAGTTCATTCTTGTTTTTTTCAATTTCTAAGTATTCGAAAAGTTCTTTATCTCTTATTACTCCGTATTTTATTACTTCGGCCATGCCTGCATTAAATTCTCTTTTGGGCAAACTTTTTAAAGTTTCTGGATCAATAAAAACTGCTTTAGGTTGATTGAAAGCCCCAATTAAATTCTTACCTTTTGGATGATTTACTCCTGTTTTCCCTCCCACAGATGAATCAACCATTGATAATAATGTTGTTGGAATCTGAATATATTCGATACCTCTTAGCCAAGTAGCAGCTGCAAAACCGCTTACGTCTCCAACAATTCCTCCTCCAAGGGCAATAATTATGGAATTTCTATCTAAGCCAAATTCAAATGCAATATCATATATTTCACTCAAGGTTTTTAAGTTTTTATATGATTCTCCAGCCTTGATAAGGAACATTTTGGCCTGAAATTGATTATCTTTTAAATTATTTATGAATTTTTCACCATACAAATTTGATATTTCTTCATTTGATATCACAAGTATTTTTCTATTCTTTGTTATTCCAATTTTTAAGAGTTCTTCGCTGATATTATTCAGTATCCCTGCTTCTAGAGTTACTTCGTATGACTTATCACCTAGTGGGACTAATATTTTTCTCTTATTCACAATTGATTACCTAGTTAAAATTTATAAATATTTGGTATTAAATACTTTATATATTAGCAAAATCTAAGCTCTAGATACTTAAAAATTCAGTTGTTAAGAATTAGAAATGGTAATAAAATCATGCTATGAGTTTTAAAAAAAATATAAAAGATATTAAGAAAAATTATTCCCTAGGGATAATTGGAGGTGGTCAACTGGCATTGATGTTAACCGAGGCAGCAAAAAAAAGAGATTTAGAAGTATGTGTGCAAACTAAATCTTGTGATGATCCTGCTGGTTCAAAAGCAGATCATGTCATAGAAGCTGATCCTTTAAAGATAAGAGGTAATAAATCATTAATTAATGAGTGTGAAAAAATAATTTTTGAAAATGAATGGATAAAAATTGATAAATTAAATTTAATTGGCAATAACGATATTTTTGTTCCAAGCCTTAATGCAATTAAGCCATTAGTAGATAGGTTTTCTCAAAAAAAATTAATCGATAGAATGAATATTCCCTGTCCAAAATGGATAAGTATTGAAGATTTTAAAAATCTCTCGGATGAGGAAATCAAAAATTGGACTTTTCCTCTAATGGCAAAATCAAATAAAGGTGGATATGACGGTAAAGGGAATAAAAAAATAAAGACAAGAGAAGATTTAAATTCTTTTTTAACAGAGAATAATTCTGATGAATGGTTAATAGAAGAATGGATAGAGTATGAAAAAGAACTAGCACTTGTTGGTTCCAGAGATAGGACCGGTAAGATAAGATTCTTTCCAATAGTTGAGACATTCCAATCAAACCACGTTTGTGATTGGGTTCTTGCACCTGGAATAAATGAATATGATTTGAACTTATTTGCAATAAATATATTCTCTTCAATAGTCAATGAACTTAATTATGTTGGGGTTTTAGCTATTGAATTCTTCTATGGAGATAATGGTCTTTTAATTAATGAAATAGCTCCTAGAACACATAACTCAGCTCATTTCTCTATTGAAGCTTGCACTTCAAGTCAGTTTGATCAATATGTTTGCATTTCTTCTGGGATAATGCCACCTGAAATTAAAATGAACTGTGAAGGGGCAATTATGATAAATCTACTGGGATTAAGAAAGAATTTCCCAATCTCAATGGAAACCAGAATTAAAATGTTATCTGAAATTGAGGGTTCTAATATTCATTGTTATGGCAAATCTCGTGAAATTCTGGGAAGAAAAATGGCTCACATCACATTTTTATTAAATGGTAAAACGCATTCAGAAAGATATGATGAGGCTCAAGTTTTATTAACTATGGTAAGAGACATTTGGCCATCTCCAAATGCATAAAAAAATAAGTTAGAGTTAAGTTACTGGATCTTTGGTTTGGTTCTTCTTTATGTGCTCTGATCTGACTCTCTTTCGACATGAGGAGACTGTCGTGATGCGGTAGTAAACCGATCTTGTAATCGGAAACGAAAGCCCACTTTGAATCCTCTTCTGGCATTTCCAGGTCGATGCAGCAGAGAACTGACGGGGGTCCGGTGTTACCTATCAAAATGCATGCTAAAACAGGCTTTTGGTAGGTATTTTATTTTTTTGGAATAACTGAGATGTTTTTATTTTCTATCAGTGTAAATAATTTATTTGCCAAAATACTTGACGATCCATTTCTAATGTATTTATATTAATAGTACACATGTATTATTAAGTAATGACTTTAGGAGGAGCTAATGTTTGGACTAATTTTTCTTACGGTTATCGTAATGAGTCCCCAAGTGGTTGGTTGCTTAGCCCAGACCGCAGTAGATTAATTTTATTTATAAGGAATAAAAAATCTCCAAGAAATAGTATGAGAATTTTTGGTCATACATATTATGCAAATGATCTTGGTGAGCCAATGGCAATTAAATCATCCACTCAAATGTATTTGGATAATGCTTGGGATAAATGGCATGACCTTCAATTAGAAGGTTGGACTTTTGAAGAACTTGAATTACCTGAATCTGTATGACTAACTTAAATCCAATCAAAAAGAAATTATCAAAAGTAGATAGAAAGATATCTATGCAAGACTCATCAAAATTATTAGCAGAATTTTTTAATGGTGTTGTCATTGAACTTGATGAAGAATATAAATATGACTCATAAAGAATTGATAGATCAAGTTTCCGCAAATTTATTTAAACAAAGTGGAAAGTTAGAAAGCAGAAGATCTTGGTTGGTGATGAGAAATTATCTTGAACAATTAGATACCGAACAACTTAAATCCATTCTTAAGGATCACGGATGATTTAAAAACTTTATTTAGTTTTTATTTTTTTCTTAATTCTTAGAAAACCGTAAGTTGCAAAGCCAACCAAAAACATATCCAAATAAATATGCCAAGTAGGAAAAATCTGATGTATTAATTCCATTAACGTTTTATTGCCACTTGCCAATAAGGATAATCTAAATTTGATTTTTCTCTAATCAATTGTAATTTTCTAGAATTTATTTTTACTACTATTCCATCTGTTGGATATTTACTAAAAAGCTTCCCTTCTAGCCATTGTTTTCTAAATACTTCAACTTGGCTCGTAAAGTTACATGAAATATCCAGAGGGATCGTGAAGCCAAGCTTTGAAAGACTTTTTTTGGACTCATATTGATTAAGTGTTGAATTAAGTATTTGAAATGCGCAGAAGCTAAGACTTTCAGAAAATCCTTCTTTAGCTCTTAGAAATCCAGAAGCGATTCTCTGGGAGATATTTGGAGTTTGGTTGGGTGCATATAATTCACCTCTAACTTGAAGAACTCCTCTTAAAGGGAGATTATTGGGAATGTCTTGGACTTTAATAAGTTTACTAGTAACGTCTGCCCCTTTTCTTGAAATTGCTTTCTCCAAGGTTCCATCCCTATATTGTAAAGCAACAGCACAACCATCAATTTTGGGTTCAATTAATAATCTGGTGTCTTCTAACAATCCTTTCAAAAATTCATCTATTGAATCCTTTTCTAATGAAGGTAAAACTAGATTATTTTTATTTTTAAAGTAATCACAATTAGGGTTAGTTCTTAATAAATTTTTTTCAAGTTTGTCGAACTGCCTATCAGAAATTAAAGCATTACCATTTCTATAATTATCGTCATACCATTCAATTCGTTCTTCTAGATAAGTCTTCATTTAATACGATGGCTTAAGTTTTTGATTAGGTATCCAACTTGGTTTATCTATTATCCATTTTTCTCTATCTTCATATTTAACAGTCCATAAAAGAAATGAAGAGATTTCTTCTAGATTTATGCCAACCAAATATCTTGTTTTTGGACTTATTGATATAAATCCAAATAATAAAATTAATAAAATAGGTTTAAACATGCCTTTAATCATTTAAAAACTCAGCGTAATTTTTGCGAATTTTTTAATTAATGCAATTCTTATAACCTTCAATCTTTGCTAGTTCATCAATGTTCAAACCTGTTTCCTCTAGTAAAGTTTCTCTTATATCGTCCTTATTAAATTTAGTTAAAGCTCCTTTAGTAGAGTAATTAATACATAGGTTTTTGTATTTTGCTTCTTTGACAACAGGAGATAAATAAAAACCAAACAAGATGATGAAAGCTCCATAGGTTACAACTTTTCTATGGCTTTTCCACCATTCATAAAATTTATTGGACACGAAAAATAAAAGAATAATTTCTATTTTAAATTGATTGTCAACTAATTACTTTAAAAAATTAAGGATTGATTAATTTATTGTTTTTTCATTAATAGATTTAACCCAAGAATAATATCTTGATTTTCTAATCCTTTGCTCTTTCGATACTAATCTATCTGCAGATTCTAGGGGTGATTCACCTTTCTCAACTTTTGTTGTGATAGAAATACCAAAACCTTTTGCTTCAATTTTTGCAATACCACCTTCTAAAAAAAATAAAAAAGACCAACCTTTGTTCCATCCTAAATAGAAGGGATTACGATACATTGCATTCTTTTGGAGATACTCTTTAAATAATATTTTCCTTTTCAGGGAGTTACTTGTATTCACTATTACCAAATAAGAAGTTTACGGCTGATTATTTCTGGAAAGTAATTTTAGTATTTAAATAATTACCAGAGGAATACTTGACGCTTAGGGGTAGTACATTTATATTAATAGTACAACTGTATTATCTTCATGACTTCAGGAGTCGCTAATGTTCGGACTTATTTTTATCGTGGCAGCCTTATTGACCCCCCAACTGGCTGGTTGTTTAACAAAAAAAGTGGTTTATTAATATTATTTGAGAGTTATAAGAAATCTGTATCTAATAACTTACAAGTATATACTCATCTTTTCTATGCAAATGAATTAGGTGAACCAGCCCAAATTAAAAATTCAAGACTTCATTCTATTGAGTGTGCTTGTGAAACATGGAATGAATTAATTTCAGGAGGTTGGCAAATTGTTACTAATAAATTCCAGTAATCATGATCAAGGTAAATCCGTCAAAATGGGAATATCTAAAAGAATCTACCCTAAAACGAAAACGAACAAAGATTTGTATTACTTGCAATCACTTTCGCTACAGCACTACAGAAACTTTTGCTACTATCTTGATCTGTCCAAAATACGAAAAACGCATACCACAGGGTGATCATTTACTTAAAGGCTGTGAGTATTGGCAAAAAAATAGGACGATTTTTTCCCCTGAAGCATCTTAATTATTCTCTAATTAAACTTCTCTAGGTAGAGATATTTAATTATGTAAACAAAGCATTATTTTATACAACTTAAAAAATTCTTTTTAAGTAATTTTGAACCATGATTCAATTCTACTTTTCAATATTTTTATTAGTTGTGCTTACCTTTTTTGCACTTTTATTAGATGCACCAGAATTAGCATCTTTAATTCAAACATTTTGAAAATAATAAATCAGCATTTTTACTGATTTACTTTCTTAATAAGTAAGGCGTAGGTTTAACTTGTTGAATAGGAGGGATCTAATGATTGACAGTCCACCAGAGGAGTTAAATTATAAAATTTAAATCTAAATAAAACTAATGCTAAATCTGGAATGAATCTTATATTTGAGATTCATTCCTTATTAATTTTTTTCTAAAAAATGTAAATTATAAATATTAAATTTTAAAAGTAAAAAATCTGTTCATATTAAAATTATTTGATGCCTAAGTCTCTTCTTAGATTGTGGCTAACTTTACCTGAATCCAAATCCAGTTTTTTGTTCTTCTTTTTCTTCCCATTCATTAATAATTAGTTTTAGTAAACTTTTAAGTTCTGAATTCGAAGCATCAGTATCTTTTTGAAGATTTATACAAATGTTTTTTATTTCCTCAAAAGCATTATCAATTAATATTGTTTTTTGATCTGGATTAGCCATAGAATTTTAGAATGCTCCATTACAGTTGAACCCACTGCAATTAATAACCCTGAAAATATTCATTACAAAGTTGTGGAATCTTTCATCATAAAAAAATGCCCAGGTTGTAAAGATAGCAAAACCAGAGACAACAAAAGCAGCATATTGTAGCCAATGTATTCCATAGCTATCCAATCCATTTTTATCAAAATCAGAATTACTCAATTGCTTTTTTTACTTATAATAAAAATTTTTTTTTTAAAAGGAGAGTTTGTTTTGAACGACAGATTTATTTTTTCTTTATAACCTTAAGGTAGTGATAGTTTAAATAAAACCAGGTATTATCCACCCAAAAAAACCATAGTTGATTATCAAAGCTAAAAAACCAATCATAGCTAATCTCCCATTTGTTATTTCGGCATTTTTCCAAAATTTACCCATGTAGTTTTTTATTTTTTTCGAATTTTTATCTATCAAATAATTTGGTTCTAAAGGTTCCTGCAACCTTTTGATGGCGTATAAAGAGAATTGAATAGTAATTGCGATGATAACAACTATGAAACTAGTAAGAGCATCCATTTTTATATTTCATGTGTGATCAATTAGTAAGCCAAAGAGTAAATGACATTTGTATGTATCAAACATTTCCCTTTTCTGCTTTATTGGCAAAGGAAAGAAACCTTAACTTTAATTATTAATAAATGTAACATATTTAAAAAAAAATTAGTATGAATTCTTACTTTTTCTTTGGATTTAACACTTTTAAAGACTAAAGTGTTACATTAATGTGTTAATTATATCCTATAACTTTTCTTAATTTTATCGAATAAAAAAATTGTTTCGTCAAATCAGATAAAGTATTAAATTTATACTAGGAATATAGATTCAATATAACTTGTTTAGGATATATTCAATAATTAGAAATTATTACTTTTGTTTGATTTCAGGAAGGTAAAATTTATTGCCTAATGTATAACCAATCGACATGAGTACGAACCCAATAAGTTGAGGTAAATGAGAATTTGCTAGAGAGATTTTTTCAATCATTTCTCAATCTATAAATTAATATCATAATAAAAATTTTTTAATACCGTAAGTCTATTTTCTTTTTGATTCTTTAATTTCCCCAGATTTTTTTAGTGAATTAACAAGCCTTTCATTTTCTGTTTTTAAATTTTCTAATGCAGATTTTGTGAACTGTTCTTTAGCCTCAAATTTTGCTGAACTTATAACTTTTTTATTAGGGAGTTTTTTCTTCGGTTCTGGCTTCATATTAAACAGCATTTTAAAAAATTTTAGAAGTTATTTTTTTTGCATTAGGTATTATTTTTTACAGTTTTCTGGTTAATAATATTTGTTTACATAGACAAATTAATCTTTATCTTTTGGGAGCCTTAACCATCCAGAAGTCCATTCTGATTTTAGTTTTGTCCATAGGATCCTTTTAATATCTTTTTTATTTTTGGTAGGAAAAATATCAACCCATCTATTTTCATTTTTACCACCATAAGCTTTAACTTGAAAATGCCTATTACCATTAATAGTTTTTGGTGCTGTCCAACAAAGAGTAGGAGGCCATTTCATGAGAAATTTTAAAAGTTGAAAAACTAAAGATTGCTTTGCCCAGTTAAAACTAAACCATAATATGCAATCGTACCAAGGATAAGTACGATACCTAGTATTCTAATAATCATGATTAAATTTTTTTAAATTCAAATATATTAGAGAAATTTTATAAATTTGAGTTGAAGATTTAATATTTTCTAATTTTTCCTTTTTTTATTTCTAACTATGGAGTGGCAAGATTCGGGATGCCATTCATTCTGAATTTTGCCAATAAAATCATAAATAAATGAATCGGGACATCCAGTTTCTTTTTGAAGTTCTGAAAGTTCCTCTTTAATGAATTCATATACACTCGTAATTACCCCTAAATTTTCTTCTTGGGAGGGAGCCCATTTTTTATTCTCCATTAATATTTTTTAAATTATTTTCCACAATATCGTAATAGATCATGTCTCCATAATCAGCATCTGAACAACATAAATCTCCATATAGTTCCTCTAACAAATCGTACGCATCTGAATATTTATTAAAACTTTGAGCTGTTAATTCGTCATCTTTCCCATCAATTCTAATTATTTTGTAGGACATATTTTAATTAGATGCAAAAAGTATTTTTTGATTCATTAGATCATCTTATAAATAAAAATCTTATTTAGTAGTATTAGTTGGGTAAAGCTTCTGAATTTTATTTTTCTGAATTTCTATTTTTCTTCTTTCATATTTTTTTGCCATTATTTTTCTGATAAATAATTGTGGGATAAGCCAAACTAACGCAATAGCTATAGCCATGAAAGCAGGATTTCTCCAAGTTAACCTAATAATCTCTTGTATAAATTCTTGATTGAAAATTTCCATACATTAAATTTAGATGATAAAAATATCTTTACTTTCTTTTATAAATTCTTTAAATTTCATAATCTATCATAACCTTAAAAAATCTAATAAGGAATTTTATAAATTTTTTCTTTTTCTAGTTCGTTTTCTTTTATATTTGGATTTAGATTAATTTTTTATTTTTAGTTTAGATATGTCGACTTTTCTTATTACAGGATCAAATAGGGGTATTGGATTAGAACTATGTAGGCAAATTCATCAGAGGGGAGATAATGTAATTGCTACGTGTAGGAAAGCTTCAAAAGAACTTAGAGATTTAGGAGTGAGAATTGAAGAGAATATAGAAATTTCTTCAAATGAGTCGATAACAAATTTGTGTAAAAAACTATCTGGAGTTAATTTAGATTGCTTAATTCATAATGCAGGAATTTATGAATTTAATTCTTTCGAAAACTTAGATAAACAAAGTATTTTGCGGCAATTTGAAGTTAATGCATTGAGCCCAATATGTATGACCCAATCACTTAAACACTTTTTAAAAAGATCTTCTAAAGTTGCTTTTATCACAAGTAGAATGGGATCTATTGAAGATAATTCATCTGGAAGTTCTTATGGTTACAGGATGTCTAAGGTAGCTTTGTCAATGGCAGCAAAATCACTTTCTGTAGATTTATCAAGAGATGATATTTATGTAGCTATTTTGCATCCTGGTTTAGTGAGTACAAGAATGACTGGCTTTACAAGAAATGGAATTAGTCCTGAAGAATCAGCAAATGGCCTTTTAAAACGTATTGATTCTTTAAATAAAAATAATTCTGGTACGTTTTGGCATGCCAACGGAGAGGTTTTGCCTTGGTAATATCTATATTTTTATTTTTAAGAGATTTATATTGTTAATTTGTTAAAAAACTTTTAAATTTTTAACGAATTTCTTTCCTTGTTTCATTCTTTTAGTTATCTTAAAAAAAACATTAGTAAAGGAGGTGATTCATTGTCGTATCTACCGAAAAATGCGGTTATCAAAGGGGCCGTGAATTCAGTAACTTCATCACATTCATCGGTCTCTTTTTCTTTGATTAAGAAAAAAGGTTTTATAATTAATAGATTTATATAAATCAGTTATTTAATAATTAAAAGCTCTGCATCTCATTAAGTTGCAGAGCTTTTTTTATGAATTTAAATAGTCTTTCAAAATTTACTCTATCTTTTTTGGCCGAAGTAAATTAAGGCTAAAAAAGATAAAGTGCTTACCAAAGCGATTAAGTACCATCCAGTTGAGGAGTTGCTAGTTACTTCGGTCATTTATTTAGATTTATCGGAGGAATTGATTATTTGAGTGAAAATCACAATTGATATCATTAAAAAAACTAAAAGGATGTAAGTTACGTTCATTTATAGAAAAATGCTAATTATCAAAAAGATTATTCCTAGAACTACCGTAACAATTGCTCCATCTACTAATAAGTCTTTCCATGTATAACTTTTAAGCATTCTTGTTTTATCTTCTTCACTCATAAGGTTCTTTAACCACGTCCAATCTAAAAGCTGTGTCAATGCAACACCAAAAATTAAATGACCAAACAAAATACCAATTAAATCAATTCTAGAAATATCTTTAGTGAGACTTGTAATAATAAAAAAGTCCACTAGCTTTTTTCTTTATTAGATAAAGCACCACCTTCTTCTTTGTATTTTTCCCAAGCTTCGCTTATTTTTGCTTTAGAGAAATTTTGTTTTCCCTCAGAGAATTTATTTTTGAGGTTATTTAAACTATTAGTCAGTTCTTTTTTTGTTGGTTCATCAAGAAAGTTTGATGTTAATTTCCATAAGTACCAGCTACTTGCTAGTAGAAGAATTAATCCAAGTAATTGCATATTAGTTTTTTACCATCCTACAACTTTTCAAGTGGTTTCGATAAATTAATTTATTTAATACCTGCAGAAATTTTTCTGACTTAAATAAAAATTAAAACTTCAACCAGTGGAAAAATATTCTATCCAGCAGCCATATAGTTAGACCCCCTTCCAGGAAAGCTAACCAATACATTCCATAATCAGAAAATCCCATTTGTTCTTTTACTGTTTTAATTAATTTTTTATGAGCTTGAATGAGATCTTTCATGAACAATCAAATTTTTTAAATTTGCTGAATTTCTTTAATTAAAAAACCCTTCCCATAGCAAGATAAACATGTCTTAGTCTCATCTAAAGAAATTCTTAGAAAACCTGCTCCATTACATCTAAAGCAATTTACTTTTGTGTTTGAGTAGATTTTTGATTTAATTTTAGCAGCACGATTTAAGTAAGAAACAGTTTCTTTACGACCGTTTGCCTTGGCAGCTTTGGTTAAAAGCTTTTTATAACTGACCTTTAGTTCTTGGGTATTCATCTTTTGAAAAAAAAACTATGATGCGAATACAGGAAAAACTGAATGTTTAAAAAATTTAAATGATTTTCCCGTTTATATTTCTAATCTGATCTCATACTGAGATCTAAATAATATAACTAGGATTTAATTTATATGTTTAGTATCTGGAGTAATTAGTTTGTATATTTAATAGAAATTTTATATTTAATAAACTAAAACTTTTGCGGGTGATCATTCAAGAAAAGATTTTTTTGTCTTTGAAAGTGAGCTTAGATAATTTATTGTTTGGAAAGTATTTAAAAGCTCTAGTAGATCATCCAGCCTTTTTGAGGTTTTTAACTAAAAAATCATTTTCATTAGTAAGAACTTCGAGCTTGGATTTTTCCAACTCTTTTTTGATTTCGGGATTTAAATCCTTTTTTGTATCATTTGGATTCATAGGATTTGGACTTGAAATTTTTAAAATTCAGTAGCGATCATAGTGATCCCAAAAAAAATTTGTGGATAGTTTTTTCTTAAAAGAAGATAATATTTTATTTTGCACATAGAAATTCAAATTTAATCAACATATTGTGGAAAACCCTGTTGAAAAACACTTAAAAAGTGGATAACTCTTCGGGAGCATTATCAAAACAAGCTTTTCTGGAGAAATATTTAAGTATTAATACTTCATCAAAAAAAATTAAATGTAGTTTAAAAAGTATCATAATCTCTTGTTATAACTGTGGGATCATTACTTTTTTAAAAAAGAAAAAATTCTATTCTAAGAGCACATGTTGATAAAGAATTTTTAAAAATTTTTTTCATGATGTATCAATTTGAAAATTAAAGTGAAGAAAAATCAATCTAAACTTGAAATTTTTAATTTTTGTCTTAGGTGGTCAAAAAATATTTAATTCGGTTTTCTCTATGCAAATATTTCTCAAACCTAAAACTAATCAAATAGGGTTGACTAAATTAATAAATTTTAAATGACAGAAGAAAAAAAGGATTCAAAAAAATGTTCTGGAAAGAAAAACATTATGTTTGCTTATGGTTTTATACAACTTGGTTCTAGTTTCGTGTCTGCAATAGCTTTAGCTGCAATCGCTTTTGGATTCTGTTCAGTAAAAAAAGAGTCTAAACTTTTCAATAAATGTGTTGCAGAAATTATTGAAGATGGTGGTACCAATTCTGAGGCCGTAAGGTATTGCAACGGAGGCAATTAAAATTTCTTTCAGAATAATTAAGTGGACTCAACCTGTGATTTGATTATTGACTCTTTAAAAGAGGAGCCAATTGGAGAAACTGACCATTTTATTTGGTTTATAACAGATATTGGTATCGTTGCTCTATTTAAAAAAGAGGAAAACTTTGAAACTTATAGTTCGAATGTCGAAATTGAGGCAAATAAAATTGCTTTAGATATAACTAAAGAAGAGAAAGAGTATCTCAAAATTAAAGAGAGACAGGTTTTCTTGTTTTATTCATAATCTAGGATTTAGTTCTTGATTTAGTAAGATGGCTCAAGGTTAAAGGCCGGCTCCATAATATTGCTTTCGCTAACTAATTCGTAGGTTAGCTCTTTATTTAGGGCATTTATATAAGATGTATAAAGTTTTCCCCAAACAAATTCAAATTCATCTTTACTTAAATTCTTGAAAAGAATTTCTCCTTTGAAGTAAATGTGATAAGAATCATTCATCATGGAAAATTAATCTTATCCTTTTTAACGCAGTGAAATATGAATGTAGTATTAGGTGCTACTAAAAAGAAATTTATATGTAGAAGTTAGAAATACTTTTAGACTATCCTTGTATTCATTTTTTGTTTTTTGAATAATCCGACTGTCTCATCAAGATCCATACAAGGCTGAATGCTTATATCCATTAACCTTCTCCATGGATGCCATTGCTTCCAAATTGTCTCAAGAGAATCTGCACTCACTACAGAATGTCCAATCCCATTTTGAACCATAAAAATCCAAGAATGAACTTCATAGTTTTCAGGTCTATTTTGGGGACCACCTGATTCATACCAATTAATTAGCATTTCTGCCCCTTCTTCTTGATCCTCGCCATCAGTAAATTCGTAGGAAATCAAATACCTTTGCATATAGATTATTATTAAAATCTCTAAACTATTTTAACTCTAGATTTTGATATTGCCTCCGAATTTAATTAATGCTATGAAGTTTATAGAAGTGATTGTTTTAAATGACAGAAAGATTTGGGAAAATTAAAAAGAATATTTTGACTAATTTATCTTTTATAAATAAGACAATCTTGAAGTATTTTCAAAACCATGATCTGTTCGTATAGCTTCATTTAATAGATAAAATTTGATACTTTTTAAAATACCTTAAATTAGTTAACATATTTGTACTGTATAGATACCGATGATAAATAAAAAGGATCAAAGCGATCCAATTGATAATTTAGAGTATGAAAAAGTTCTAGAAGAAGAAATAATTAATTCGTACGAAAGTAAATTTCAGAAAGATACTGAAGAAGATATTAAAAAGATTAAATTCTACAGACTTAAAAGAACTCCATTAGAAATATTAAATAGGTCATTTTTCTTCTTCTTTATTGGAAGTTTTCTTTTCTCTTTGTTTTTAGCTTATTCAGAGAGTAAGTTATGGTTCATACTTTATGTAATAAGTGCATTGTCATGTGTTTTCTATACTCCTAATAGAAAGGCACTAAAAGAATTAATAGCAGCTTGGCCAAATATAGAGGATCTCATCAAAGGGAGGAGTATGTGGAGAAAAGGCAAGTAAATAGATTATGAAACCTTTAAGTGCATTTAAAAAATGGTTATTAAATATCCTTGTTCCATATATCGAAGGCACCAACAAGAAAAAAGAGGATAAAAAATGAGCCTTATACAGCTTGGAATTATTGCTGAAATATTTTTGTTTGTAGGAGTTTTTATATGGGTTAGGAAACTAACTAGTAAAAAAGGTAGACAACCATCTCTATCAAAAAAAACAATTAAAAATCTCAAATTTTAGAATTTTGATCACAAAATAAGTAATCTTTATAAAGAGATCAAATTTATGTGAGAATTCTTTACTTTTTCCCTCTCACTTTGTGTATGAAATCGGTTAGAACATCTATATCGTTTTTAAAAATATGGTTTCCTCCATTCAAGGTCTTGCTCCAATAACTAATCCATTAAATAGTGTCTTAATAGAAAAGAAACTAATAAATGTTGATCAAAAGTTCATTCAACTTGTTTCTCTGGCAGAAGGGTTACCTAGGACAGAGGTTGTTGAAAGTGGAAGGAATTATTGGAGAGGTGTTTGTAGAAGCTTGATTTTTAGATTCCCTGATGATCTTGAAATTTTAAAGCTTGATGTAAGGAGTTATGTAGATAGATCTAAAGGAATTATTCAGATAAGATCTGCAGCAAGATTAGGGCAATCTGATTTAGGTGTAAATCTTAGAAGAGTGGAATACTTGTTTAATCAATTAGAGAAATTTTAATTAATCTGTTTTTTATAGATTTAAGGTTCTTTTTACTAAATAGTTGTGCTTTAATTCATAAGAATATTTGAATTGCCATGATAAAGATAATCTTAGTTGGAATTATTGTCGCGCTTGTATATTCTCAACCTGATCTTCGTCTTACAGTCGCTGATTGGTTAAAAGCAGCTTCTGATTTTCTTATTGAATCAGTACAAGTAAAACCTTGAATTAATTTTTAATTAAGTATTAAAAAAGACCTGAGACAGTAATCATTTGTTTAATGCATACAGCTACGAAAATAAAAATTATTATCCTGCTTAATATGTATTTCACTTAAACAAATAAATAGTTTTAGGAACATAATAGAAAATTTTTTTGAAATTTTTGAATAGTTAACGATAATAAGGGATATGAAGCTTAGATTATTTGAGTTCTATTTTATTAAAGACTATTTAAGGCCTTGGTTTGGTCTTATTTATTCTTTATTCTTTCTGTTTTTTTTAGGCGCAATTGGCTATCGAATAACAGAGGGATGGGAATGGAGTGATTGCTTATGGATGGTTCTAATCACAATAACCACTATTGGTTTTGGAGAAGTTCAACCTTTAAGTCCTGAAGGCAGGATAGTAACTGTTTTAGTAATTGTTGGCGGATTGATCTTTATTCAATTTACCTTTCAAAAAGCTGTTAGATTATTCGAATCCGGCTATTTTCAAAGAGTAAACGAATTACGTTTTAAAAGACTTCTAAGAAAAATGGAAAATCATGTAATTTTGTGCGGATATGGGAGGGTAGGTCAGGAAATATCTAACCAAATAAAAACGCAAAATATTCCAATTATTGTTGTTGAGAGTGATGAAGATAGAAAAAAGATTGCTGAAGAAAATGGTTTAGAAGTACTTTGTGCTGACGCCACTCTTGATGAGACGTTAAAACTGGCAGGATTAGAAAAATGCAAAAGTTTGGTTGTTACCTTGCCTAATGATGCTGCAAATTTATATGTGGTTTTAAGCGCTAAAGGAATAAGAAGTTCTATAAGAGTAATTGCAAGAGCTGGAACTGAAGAGGCTGCAAGTAAATTGAGATTAGCTGGAGCAAGTATAGTCGTAAGTCCTTATATAGCTGCAGGAAGAGCAATGGCATCAATGGCTTTAAGACCTATTGCTATTGACTTTCTTGATCTGCTTGCAGGAAGTGAATGTGAGATTGAAGAATTTGAATTAAGTAATGATATTAGTCTTTTTGAAACAGCTGAGAAAAGATCACTTTCTGAACTTGGGATAGGCAAAAAGAGTGGGGCTAAAATATTAGCCATTAAAGAAAATGAAAAGTTGTTTACTAACCCTGGAGGAAATTTCATACTTCAACCAGGTCAGGTATTAATAGCTTTTGGTAGTAAAGAACAACTAAATATTTTGAACGGATTATTAGGAAATCTTGTCGTAGCAGTAGAACTATTAAAATAGATTGATCGGGGTTAGGAATTAATTGCTAAATTGATTTTGGATGGAATAAATCTAATGAAAATATTTAAATTCCTATTCGTAATTCCTGTAATAACTTTAATAATTATTTTTCAAACCTCTTTGCAAAATAGATATCTAATGGCTTCTGATATTAGAGATGGAGAAACAATTTTTAGAAATGTTTGTGCAGGCTGCCATGTAAGAGGTGGAACAGTCGTTCTTAAAGGATCTAAATCACTAAAACTTTCCGACCTTGAAAAAAGAGGAATAGCAGATGTAAATTCAATAACAATAATTGCTAATGATGGGATTGGTTTTATGAAAGGTTATAAAAATAAATTGAATGATGGAGAGGATAGGGTTCTTGCACAATGGATTATTCAAAATGCAGAAAAGGGTTGGGAGTAAATGAAAAGCTTATTTTTTGCATCGTTTTTATTTTTATTAGTTGAATATTCTTTTGCTGAGGAATTAATTAATTACACAATTACATCTGATTCTCAAGTAAATACATTAGAAGGTGATTTAGAAGCTATTGGAAATGTAGTTATTAAAAGCAATAGTGGTAATTTTGAGGCTTATTCTGACAAGCTTTCTTTTGACAAGGATGATAAATCTCTAAAACTTATTGGTAATGTATATGTTAAAAATTTAGAGTCTGAGGGAATTGCAATTGAAGAAACATCTGGAGATGAATTGACAATATTTACTGATAAAGGACTTTTTGAATTCAAATCTCAAAATAAAAACAGAGTAACAACAAAAATTAAATTCTAAATAAAGAGTCAATATTTAATTGAAATTTAAATTGCTAGCTGAGCTATTAAAATTGATATATCAAGAATTATTGATTATATCAAAATATTTTGATGTATTTCTTAATCTTTGCTTTTGGCTTTATGTTTGATGCTATAAATGAATTGTCTTCAACCATAACGATGTCATGAGCATTTTTAAGAAAGCTCTCATTATTTCTTCTGCTATCTCATTAGTTTTCTCTCCAGCAGCGATTGCTTCAAAAAGATTGAGCGGAGCTGGTGCTTCATTTCCCTCAAAAATTTATACCAGGTGGTTTTTTGACTTAGCTAAATCTGGAGGCCCAAGAGTTAATTATCAAGCAGTTGGTTCTGGGTCTGGCAGAAAGGCCTTTATAGATGAAACTGTAAATTTTGGTGCATCAGATGATCCTATGAAAGATTCTGATATAAAGAAAGTTACAAGAGGGCTTGTTCAAATACCTATGGTAGGAGGCACAATTGCATTCGGATATAACTATGACTGCGACTTGAAACTAACACAAGAACAAGCTGTTCAAGTTGCATTGGGAATGATAAAAAATTGGAAGGAATTAGGATGCAAGTCAGGTAAATTAACTTGGGCTCATCGTTCTGATGGTTCAGGTACTACTAAAGCTTTTACAAATTCTATGGAGGCTTTTTCTAAAACTTGGAACCTTGGTACTGGTAAATCTGTTAAATGGCCTGCAGGAGTAGGAGCTAAAGGCAATTCTGGTGTGGCCGGTGTTATACAAAATACTCCAGGTGCAATTGGTTATGTAAACCAGTCATACATTAAAGGTAATGTTAAGGCTGCTGCACTTCAAAATCTTTCTGGTGAATTCGTTACTCCCAATACTGAGTCAGGAGCAATAGCTCTAAATGGAATAAATCTTGATGAAAACTTGGCTGGTAAAAATCCGAATCCTACTGCTAAAGGAGCTTATCCAATAGCAACCTTGACTTGGATACTCGCTTATGAAAAAGGTAACGGCAGGAATACTAAGGCAATTCAAGATACGTTCTATAAATTGCTAAGTGATGAATACCAATCAAAAGCTCCTGCTTTAGGCTTCGTTCCTTTAAAAGGGGAAATTCTAAAAAAATCAATCGATGCTGTTGGAAGAATAGGAAGGTAATTTAGAACTAGTAAGCCATGCAATAAAAATCAAGGCAGTTGAAGCATATAAACAATATTGAAGACCAAGAGTGGCATTTCTGCCTAGCATAAATAATAAGCCAGATAGTAAGGTTCCTAACAATCTTCCAGCTGCATTAGCCATATAGTAATAACCAACATTTAAACTTACTTTTTCATTATCTGAATAAGCCAAAATTAAGTACGAATGAGTAGAAGAATTCATTGCAAAAATAAAGCCAAATATTATTAATCCAATTACAATTACAGGTCCTAATGATTTATCACCGTTTAAAGCTAAAGCAATAAATAATGGAATAACTGTCAAGATAAGTCCCCAAAATTGGACGGTTGTTTTTGTTGGGCTAGTTTTTTTTCTCCATACTTTTCTAAGTAATGGAGCTAATACTTGAAAAAACCCGTAGATTATTATCCATCCACCCAAGAAAAGACCAATTTTTAAATAATCCCATCCAAAATAAATATCTAAAAACACAGGAAGTGCAACTACAAACCAGACATCTCTTGCTCCAAATAAGAAAAATCTAGCGCTTGAGAGAATATTTATACCTTGAGACTTGGAAAAAAGGTCTTTAAAAACAGGTTTTCTTTTCATTTTCCCTGAATCTTTAGGAAGACACAAAGTTAAAAAGAATGCGAGACACAGACCTAAACCCATTATTTCAACAGCATTATTAAAGCCTAATATCTTATATAAAAGTCCACCTAAGAAGAAACCAACCCCCTTAAGCGCATTTTTAGATCCTGTTAAAATTGAAACCCACTTAAATAATTGTTTTTGACTATTTTGATTATTTTCTTCTGAACTGGTAACTATTGATTTAACTGCACTTTTTGCACTCATTTTATTTAGATCTTTTGCTACCCCGCTGAGCGCTTGAGCCAACATAACGTATGCGACGCTAAAGATTACTGGCCAATTATCTTTGACAGGAATCAACATGAAAAGAGCAATAATTTGCAGAATTGTTCCTATCCATAAAGTAAGCCTTAAACCATATCTTGCTCCTATCCAGCCACCATAAAGGTTTGTAATTATTCCAAAAAACTCATAGAAAAGAAAAAGTAAAGCAATTTGCAGGGTTGAATAACCTAGTGCATGAAAGTGGCCAACAACTAATATTCTTAATGCCCCATCAGTAAGCGTAAATGCCCAATAGTTCGCTGTGACGACACTATATTGTTGGAGACTAGATAATTTCATAAAAACTAAAATTTTTTTTCTTTTTCAATTACAAAAGAAGTCAAATCTGCAAGTCTGCAACTATATCCCCACTCATTGTCATACCAAGCATAAACCTTTAATAAATTTGAATTCACAACCATCGTTGATAGTCCATCTATTATGCAACTTCTAGAGTCATTTAAGTAATCTGCAGATACTAAAGGCTTCTCCTCATACCCAAGAATTCCTTTTAAGTATGTTTCTGATGCTTTTTTAAAAGCATTATTTACTTGCTTTTCAGTTACTTCATTATTCAATTCAAAAACTGCATCGGTTAAAGAGGCGTTTAAAAGAGGAACCCTTACTGCATGTCCATTTAGTTTGCCTTTTAGTTCAGGAAAAATTTCGGCAATTGCTTTGGCCGATCCAGTCGTAGTTGGAATTAAGCTTTGTATGCATCCTCTTGCTCTTCTTAAGTCACCTTTGTATAAATCTACTGGAACTTGCGTATTTGTAACATCATGAATAGTTGTAATAGCTCCATGTTTAATTGAAAAATTTTCATTAACAACTTTTACGATGGGAGCTAAGCAATTAGTAGTACATGATGCTGCGGTAATTAACTTATGTTTATCAGCTTTATAAAGGGAATGATTAATTCCATAAACAATATTAAGTGCTTGTTCACTTCCCACAATGCCTTTGACAGGGCAGGCAACAATGACTTTTTTTACTCCAAGAGAATCAAAATATGGATTTAAGTCTTGTGGAGTTTTCTTTTTCCCCGTGCATTCCAAAATAAGATCAACCGAAGATTTATCCCATGGAACATCAAGATAGTCCTTTGTTGATGTAAAGGAAATTTTTTTTCCTTCAATTATTATTTCGTCTTTATTCGAAATAATATTTTTATTCCATCTGCCATGAACAGAATCAAATTCTAATAAGTGAGATGCAGCTAAGGAATCTCCTCCTGTTTCATTTATATGAGTTATTTCTATATCTTTCCTTTGCCACAAGATTCTTAAAGCCAGCCTCCCAATTCGCCCAAATCCGTTAATTCCAATTTTCATGAAACATCTTAAACCTTACTAATTATATATCAAAAATATTTGATATATCAATAACTTTTGATATGTGAAATAATATTTTTTTAGGTTAATATTAAAAAATCAATTATCTCTAGGCCTTGTTAGAGCAACTTAAAAAGATTAATAGTGCGCAGTTTATTGGGATAATGGAATCTCTTTCTGATCCAATTAGAATAAATATTCTTGAATTAATGATGAATGGAGAGATATGTGTTTGCGACATAGTAAAAGTTACTGGATTGTCCCAATCGAAAATTTCTTATCATATAAAAATTCTTAAAGATTCAGGCCTGATCAGTGACAGACAAGAAGGTAGATGGGTCTATTACAAATTAGATTTAGAAGTATTATCAGATATTCAAAATTGGATGGGTAACTTAATTCAGTCATCCAAGAATAAGAGGAATTGTAAATAATCAAATATCAAAATTTTTTGATTTTTTTGAAAGTCTTTTTGCTCATTTAGTAGTAGATTTATAGAGATATTCTTTTTTTAATGGAAGAGAAATTAACTCTTTTCAAGAATCGTAAAAGATTCGGTATCGAAAAAAATATAGATATTATCTTCAAGAATACTGCCCTAGTCTTGTCTAGTTTCGTAGCAATAATACTTTTAGGAATAATTTTAGTAGTCTTTTTTCAGTCATTTGAATCCTTTTCGAGGTATGGCTTGAAGTTTCTCGTAACCTCTGAATGGAATCCAGTAAAAGATGAATACGGAGCTTTTACTGCAATATATGGCACATTAGTAACTTCATTCCTGTCGCTATTAATAACTATTCCTTTGGGAGTTGGAACCGCAATATTTATTACCGAGGACTTTGTGCCGAAAGTTTTTAGAGAAATAATAGGTTCTTTTGTTGAATTACTTGCAGCTATACCATCAGTTGTATTAGGGCTTTGGGCAATATTTGTAATGGAACCTTTTTTTAGGGCATTTTTTGTCTTTTTACATAATTTTTTTGGTTGGATACCTTTATTCAGTACTGAACCTACAGGAAGGAATTCCTTGTTAGCAATATTAGTTTTAGTAGTGATGCTTTTGCCAATTGTGACCTCCATTGCAAGAGATTCACTCAATCAGGTTCCTAAAAAGCTTAGAAATGCAGCCTATGGAATTGGAGCAAGTAGATGGAAAACAATATTTTCAGTAATTTTGCCGGCAGCATTATCAGGAATTATGGCAGGTGTTTTATTAGCTTTAGGCAGAGCGATGGGAGAAACTATGGCTGTGACAATGATTATTGGTAATTCCAATGCATTTAGTTGGTCTCTTTTATCTCCTGGATATACCATTTCTTCCATGCTTGCAAACCAGTTTGGTGAGGCTGATGGAAGTCAGGTTTCATCACTTTTTTATGCAGCTTTTGTACTGATGATCCTATCTTTAGTGGTTAATATCTTTGCGCAATGGCTAGTTAAGAAATTTAGTCTCAAATATTAGATAATTATGAATTCTCTTTATTACCAGAAAAGATTATCAAGAAATATAGGAGATAAATTCTTTACTTCTTTATCAGTAATTTGTGCGTTGATAGCAATACTTCCTTTGATTTTTCTTGTAACTTATATCCTTTACAAAGGTGGATCTCAAATCACACCAGAATTATTTACTTTAGAACCAAATCCACCTGGAGATGATTTAGATGCAGGAGGTATTAATCCTGCATTGATCGGGACATTAATAATAACTACCATTGCTTCAATTATTGCTATACCAGTAGGTGTTGGTGGTGGCATATATTTAGCTGAATACTCAAAAGGCGGTGCTTTTTCAAGGTTTATTAGATTCGGGGTAAATGTTTTAGCCGGAGTCCCATCAATTATTGCAGGTGTATTTATTTATGCCTTAATTGTCTCTACAAAAATTTTGTTTGGGAGTATGTATAGTGGGTTGGCGGGAGGTATGGCGCTTTCAATATTAATGTTGCCTACTGTGATAAAGACGACTGATGAAGGTTTAAAGCTGGTTCCTAATGAGTTGAGATATGCTTCTCTTGGAGTTGGAGCAAGTATGTATACAACTATATTGAAAGTTACTTTGCCCTCTGCTTTTAGGTCAATTGCTACTGGCGTTGTACTTGGAATCGCAAGAGCTGCAGGGGAAACAGCTCCTTTGATATTTACGGCTTTATTCTCTTACTACTACATAACAGGCTTTGGAGACTTGTTTTACGAGATGGGTTCTTTAGCTGTATTGATATATAACTTCGCTCTTGAACCTTATGATGCACAGAATAAATTAGCTTGGGCAGCTTCCTTTATTCTTGTTTTATCGATACTATCAGTAAATATATTTTCAAGGATTTTAGCCGCTTTTACTGAGAAAACTAAGAGAGTATAAATGATTAAAACTAATAAAAAAACACCAAAGAATATCATTTTATCTCTTGAGAATGTCTCTATTAGCTATGGAACTTTTGAAGCAGTAAGAAATGTTTTTTGTAACTTTAAAAAAGGAAATATAACCTCTCTTATTGGACCTTCAGGTTGTGGTAAATCTACTGTTCTTAGATCTTTAAATAGGATGAACGATTTAATTCCTAATTGTTCGTTAAAGGGGACTGTCCTGTTTGATGGAACTAATATTTATGACAAAAGAGTAGATCCAGTTGAAGTAAGAAGAAGAATTGGAATGGTTTTTCAACAACCCAATCCTTTTCCTAAATCTATCTACGAAAATATCGCATTTGGAGCAAGAATTAATGGCTTTACGGGAGATATGGATGAATTAGTCGAAAGTTCACTAAAAAAGGCTGCTTTATGGGATGAATGTAAGGATAAATTAAATGATAGTGGTTACTCTTTATCTGGCGGACAACAACAAAGATTATGTATTGCTCGAACCATAGCAATTGAGCCTGAAATAATTCTCATGGATGAGCCATGCTCGGCATTAGATCCAATTTCTACTTTAAAAATAGAAGAGACGATGCATGAACTTAAGAAGAATTACACAATAATTATCGTTACTCATAATATGCAACAGGCGTTAAGAGTTAGTGATATGACTGCATTTTTCAATGCGATTGAATATGAAGATGGTGATGGAGGAAAGGTTGGTTATCTAGCCGAATTTAATTCGACAAAGAAAATCTTTAGCTCTCCAAAAGAAAAAACTACGCAGGAATACATATCTGGTAAATTTGGTTGATGTTAATTTTTTACTTTTAAAAGAAAGATTTTTAGCTTTAAAACGGATAAAGGGTAGACAAACAGTATAAATACCTATATAGTTATTTCGAATTAGTAAGTTTATCTTTGAAAAACTATCCTTTTCTACCTTTTTTGATTTTTGCAGGGGTTCTACTAACAACTGCAACTATTGGCTTGCCTGTATTTACTTCATAATTTAAGAGTATTTCTATTTCAGGTAATCTTATGGTTTCAATAATAAATAAAGAATTAATTGGAAGTCCTCATAAAACCTTAATAAAGGGAAATTTATTTGACTTTATAAAAAAAAGAGAGAATATGAATCTGTGTGGGAGTAAAAAATCTGTATTAAAACCATTTTTAAAAGTGGTTAATTTCTAATTTATTTATCATGGATAAAACTAAAGAACAGTTAGAAAAATTAAGAGAAGTAGCAGAGGCATCTCTTACAAAAACGGATGAACTTCAAAAAGTTCTTGCTCAAATTGAAGCTTTAATGTCTAGAGAAGAATCACAAACATTATCAAAGAAGAAGTAATTATTTAAGAAAATAATTTTAGGTTTTGTACTTTTAATTACACCTCTACAAATCCAATGTAGTTATTAATTGGTTATGCAGAACCCGTTCCAAAGTTTTCTGTTAGGTCTCGAGGTCTTACCTTCTTTAAGTAAAAGACCTCTTTAATTCGTTTGTTTTTATTATATTTTTATAACCTGCTTATTTAGTTGATTACTTTATAGATTTCTTTCAAGCATACATTTACATCAAAAGATTCAGTATTTACAACTTCTAATCCTGTTTTTTCTGTAACTTCAACAGTTGCATTACATTCGTCTTGTCTAAGAGCCATATAACTTGGCTTTATGTCTTCAATATCTAATTCAACACTTGATTCAGTATCTTCCTTATATTGTTCCATTACTAATGTAAGTGCCTCTATCTCAACCGAAAAATTATCATTTGCTTTTGCTCCAAATGAAATTACAAGAAATGGAAATAAAATCAAGGCTATTAATTTTTTCATTTCTATAAAATGTGTTTATTTTTTTTATAACGTGGATTGTCTGCTAAGGAAAGGGTCATTAGCTGTAAAAAATTTTTTTTCTATTTCTACAAGTAGAAAATTAATTAATAGTCATAAAATAATTGATAAAAAAAATAAACGAGACTTTTAAGTATAAATTGGTATATCTAAATGAAAAATTTAAGTCACTTGACTAGGATTTTTTTCAAGATTTAATTTCGACAATTTCTTCTTCAGAAACAATTGCCCATTTTTTAAATGACTTTTTGCATGGATATCCGCCTGTTAAATCACCAAATGCAGGAATATATAAAACATTTTTATTCATATCCATTGCAAAGCACCTAAATGATAATTTATCTCCATTATTTTTTATATAGATTTTTGGATGATAATGTCCACAAATATTCAAGGTTTTTTTGTTTTCTGAATTAACTGGCTCATGACTAAAAGTAATATTTTTAGTTTTTCTAATATCAAAAATTTTTATATTTTTAATATCACAACCTACATCGTGATTTCCTAGGACTAGTTCAACTTTAGTTTTTAGTAGTTCAGGAAGGTCCTCAACTTTTTTTTGAAGAGTTTTATCTATTGAATATTTGCTGTGGAATAAATCTCCTAATATTATTAACTTTTTAGGACTATAAATTTTTACTATTTTTTTTATTCTTGCGAAATTGTCTTTATCTGAATTATTAGTAAGAGGTATACCATTTTGCTGAAAATATTCAGCTTTACCAAGATGAATATCGCATATTAACAACTCTTTTGTTTCCGGTAGAAATAACGCTCTTGAAGGAAGCATCTCTAACAATGTATCTTCCCAACAAAATTTAAAAGAACTTTTTTTCATTTAATCACTATATTTTTTTATCAGTTTTTCTACTCTTTTTTCTATTGGTTCATTGCTTAAAGTATTTTTAAGTCTTTCAACTAATAAAGGGAAAGCAAAAGGCGTTGGAGTTTTTATCTCGTTTAATATAATTTTTAAATTTTTTAATCTTTCTAATGATCTGGATATTCTTTTATTTTCTAATTGATATTCTTTAACTTCTTGATGCGATTGTTTTATCAAAAGATGGCCTTCTTCATATTTAGTAAAGACATCGTAGAAAAGACTTGAACTTATTTGAAGTTGAGAGGAGGTTTTTGTTTTGGTTGGATTATTTTGATTTACAAGTCCACTTATTTGGGCAATATTTTTAAATCTACGTTTTGTTAATTCTGAAAAATTAATTGCATTTTCTAGATCTTCTTCTAATTTTTTGTTATTCAAAAAGTAATCAGCTTCTTTTTTTATTATGGAAAAATCATAATCTTCTGCGGTAGTTAAGCTGAATCCAAAATCATTAGCAGTAATACTAAATGTAGATTGTTTTAATTTTGCCAATCTCAAAGCCCATAAAAATGCAATTCCTTCATTTACAAATTTGCCATCAAGTGTAAAAACAAAAAGATTTGACAAATCTTTGGTTTTATATATTTCTATGAGGAATTCATCTTTCTTTGGAATATTTGAAAGAACTTTTTGTTTCTTCAATATTGGTCGTAATGAATTGAGTTCAGGATTTAAGTAATCATAATTTTCTAGTTCGTTGCATATATCTATTTCATTTCTCAAACTCTCACAAAGTAGATCAGAAATTGCCATTTGACCTCCAACCCATGCAGGAATTAGAGAACTTTTTTTTGTTGATTTTTTAACGTACATGATCATATCTCTTATTCTTACAAATTGAAGCATTTTGCCAGCAAAGTAAAATATATCTCCAGGATTTAATTTTGAAGCAAAATTCTCCTCTAAATTACCTAAAGATTTACCTTTCATATATTTGACATTCACAAATTTGTCACTTGTAATTGTCCCAATATTGAACTTATGCATTCTTATTAAAGATTTGTCTTTTACAAAATATTTAAAGTTTTCATTATTATTTTGTGACTTTTCTTTAACTATCTTTTTATATTTTGGGTATGCTTTAAGACATTTTCCTCCATATTCTAAAAAGTCAAGACACCAATTCCAATCTTGATCTTTTAAGTTTCTATAACTCCAGCAATTTTTAATTCTTTCTTTCTCAATTTTCGGATCAAAACCATTTCCACATGCCAAACTTATTAGATGTTGTAGAAGCACATCATAAGATAATTCAGGAAGTCTAATTTCTTCAGATATACCACTTTTTATTATTCTTCTCATTGCACTAATCTCTAATAACTCTAAAGAATTAGTAGGCATAAAAATTATTTTTGATTTTCCACCTGGTCTATGAGCACTTCTTCCTGCTCTTTGGATAAGTCTAGCTAAATTCTTTGCACTACCAATTTGAACTATTTGATCTACAGGTTGGAAGTCAACTCCCAAATCTAACGAGCTGGTGCAGACTACCCATTTTATTAATCCGTCTTTAACCCCTTCTTCAACTCTTTTTCTATCTTCTTTATCCATGGAGCCGTGATGAAGTGCAATTTTGTCTTCCATTTCTGGGAGAAAAAATTTAAGACATTGATACCATCTTTCAGATTGATTTCTCGTATTGGTGAATAATAAGGTGCTTTTATTTTTATCTAGGATTTTTAATAGTGAAGAATGACTTCTAATCCCAAGATGCCCACTCCATGGAAAGGTCGTTGCCTCCTCTGGTAAAACACTTGTAATTTCGATCTCTTTTTGAATATTTGTACTTATAATTTTGGGTTTAATAGCGCTCATCCCAACTATTGCTCTTGCTGCTTCTTCAATATTTCCAATAGTTGCAGACATTGCCCAAATTTGCAAATTTTTTATATTACCTCTTAGCCAACTTAAAGATAACTCGCACTGGTTTCCTCTTTTACTACCCATCAATTCATGCCATTCGTCAATAATTATTGTTGACAACTCCTTGAACAGATTATTAGATTCTTTATTAGAAAGTAAAAGAGATAAAGACTCTGGAGTGGTAATAAGAATATTAGGTGGTTTAACTAGTTGCTTTTTCTTTTCATATGGGGTTGTATCCCCGTTCCTAATCTCAACAGTGATTTCTTTATTAAAATGCAAAGCTGCTAATTGTATGGAATGTTTTAGATCTCTACTTAGTGCTTTTAAAGGGGTTATTAATAATATATTCACACTTTTATTATTTTTGGGATCTTCTATCTTTGATAGAGGTCCCATTAATGCAGCATAAGTTTTGCCGCATCCAGTAGGAACTTGTATTATTCCATTCTCTCCATTTAAAAATGCTTCCCAAGATTCGAACTGATAGGGTAGTGGCTCCCATCCATTTGTGGAGAAAAACTGGTTTATTTTAGAAATTAAATTATTTTGCTTATTATTTTTCGTAATATTTTTCATGATATTTTTTTCATTAGTTCATAAGCATTTTCTAGGCTATCTGCATCATTAATTTTTTTATCTTTTCTCCATTTTGTTATTCTTGGAAATCTTACTGCTATTCCTGACTTATGACGATTTGAAATTTGTATTTTCTCAAAAGATATTTCGAATACCATTTCTGGTTTTAACGATCGCACAGGACCAAATTTTTCTATTGTATTTTTTCTTATCCATTTATCTAGTTCTTTAATCTCCATATTCGTTAAACCAGAATATGCACTTGCAAATTTAATTAATTCTTTGTCTTTCCATAATGCAAAACTGTAATCTGTATACAGACCAGCTCTTCTACCGCTGCCGCCCTTAGCGTAAATTAGAACAGCATCCAGTTGCATAGGATCAACTTTATATTTCCACCAAATCCCTTTTTTTCTACCAGAGGAGTATATAGAAGACTTTTTCTTGATTATTAATCCTTCAGTATTATTTTCTCGAGATTTTTCTTTATAAGTTAAAGCATCAGGCCAATCTTTAGGAAAGATTAAATCACATATCTTGAAAGTATCAGAGATATTATTCTCAATATTATTTTGCCATTTTGAAAAATATTTTTCTAACTCAATTCTTCTATTTTCTAATTTAACTTCTCTTATATCTCTTCCATTAATCTCTAAAAGATCATAAGCAATAAAAATAATTGGATATTTTAATTGGATAGACCTAGTAGGAGATTTTCTATTTATTCTTTTTTGGAGTAAAGAAAAATCAAAGGCAATTTGCTCTTTAAAATTCCAAACTAATAATTCGCCATCAAGAACAAAATCATCTTTTATATGTGACATTTTCTCTACTAATTCTGGGAAAGATTCATTTACTAATTCTTGCCCTCTTGTCCATAACGAAACATTGCCTGATCTTTTAATTAATTGCATCCTTATACCGTCGTATTTCCATTCAAATTGAAAATCATTTATTGAATTTTTGAAGATTTTATCTTCAATAGTATTTGCTAGAAGAAATGGAAATGGTTTGGAATTTAACTCTTGAAGATTGATATTCTTATTAATTAAAAATTCATATGAATCAATTGAAGGTTTAAAATCACCCATCAACCTATGAGAAATAATCTCTTCCTCAATATTAATTAGTTTTGATATTGATTTTGTTATTAATCCGATAGAGACTCCTACTCTAAAAGTTCCTGTAAGAATTTTATTAAAAATTAGATGGTTATCTTCAGGTAATGTTTCCCATAGATTTTTAATTTCTAAATTTTTCTCCTCCTTATTAAGTTTTGATAATGCAGGTATTGTTTCGCTAAGTAATTCATTGAGACTTATATTTGATAATTTCTTATCCTTGGCTGTAGTTTTATTTTTAAGTAATAATGTTATTACCTCAGCAGAATCACCAACTTTTAAATAACATGTATCAATTAACCATTGAGGATATTCATATATTTGAGAAAAAAGATTTTTTAAATATCTTCCACTAATAAATCTCTTGATACTTTTTCCAGTTAGTAAATATATTGCCCATGAATTATCTATTGGATCATTAGATAAAAAATAATTCTTTAAAACTTCAATTTTATTATTTGTACTATTAATTGAATCTAGATCGCCAAATAATTCTGAAAACTTTTTTAAGCTCATATTTATTTACCAAATAAAAGGACATTTATTGATTCCTTTTCAACTAAATATTTACTTAAGGCTTCACTATCTCCATGATGAAAAAATACATTTTTTGCTTCAGACTTTTTTACTACTTCCAGAATTCCATCCCAATCCGCATGATCAGAGATTGCGAATCCTTTATCATATCCAGATCTTTTTCTTAGAGCTCTTATTGACATCCATCCACTCGCGAAAGCTGTTTGAATATTTTTGAAATTTTTTAAATAAGAACCCTTACTTAAAGATGGTGGTAATAATATTAGACTTCCTTTAAGTTGATCTATCTTTTTTTTATTTTCAATTTGTATAGTATCTCTAATATCAATTCCAAGTTCCCTATAAGTATTGTTCATTTTGTGAATACTGCCATGTGAATAAATATTGCCTTTAAAATTTGTTTGACTAATTTCGTTTAATAATCTCTGAGCTTTTCCAAGTGAATAGCAGAAAAGTAAAGAAGTTTTTTCTGGTGCATTAGTTATCCATTTTGAAATATCATGTGCTATTTTTTTTGATTCATCCCACTTAAATATTGGCAAACCAAAAGTACATTCGCTTATTAAATAATCAGTTTTTACTATTTCATATTGTTTACAAGTCTGATCTTTTTGAAGCTTAAAGTCACCTGAAATTAGCCATTTTTCTTCAGCAAAAATAAATCTTATTTGACTTGATCCAAGGATGTGACCCGATGGATGAAAAGAAATATTAATGCCATTTATCTTAAATTCTTCTCCATATTCAAAAGTCTTAATTTTGATATTATCTCCAACTCTTTCTTTTAGAAGTATCGCAGTTTCCTTAGTAGAAATATATTCGTCACAGCCAAATGTAAAGTGATCAAAATGAGCATGAGTTATTAATGCCTTTTTTACTGGCTTGCTTGGATCAATCCAAATATCAGCAAGTTCACAATAAAGATTTCCATCTTTATATCTAATTAAATATTCTTGTTTAGTTCTCAAAACTACATCTCTTACAATGAAGTTAATTTAGCTAATTATGCCCACGCTTGTTTTGATAAAGCTATGGCTGAAATTGTTAGTAAAGCAATAACTACAAATTTGTTACTCCAATTAATCATGAATGAACTAATTTTGTTGAAAGAAACTCTATTAAATGGCACAATCTTTTTTTTATTCATAATGTGATGATTTTCATTATTTTCTAAGTAATTTAAATTTTTAATCTCATTTATTAATTTAGATTCGCAAGTTGAGAGTTTTTCTACTTGATTTAATAATTCAATATCTTCTGGCCTTAATAAAGAATTTAATTCTTTAATTTGTCTTTCGTTTTTCATAAGAAATTCATTAACTATCTCATCTGTCCCTAACCCCTTTTTTATATTTAAAAGAATATCATCTCTTTCCCATGATTTTTCAAGAGAATTTAAAATTTTGCTTATGTTCATTTTAAGTATTTTTACTTATGATAAATTATTATTTTTTTCTTCTGTGGCTTATTCCTTTAAGTAATTAAAAAAAATTATTTTTATTTAAGATTTACGAATAAGTCTGTTAGCAAAATATTTTATCTTTACCTTTTCTACAATTTTTTTAGAACTACTTTTAGTTTTAACTTTATTTAAATTGATCACTTCATCAGACACATTTTTGCCCGTTTCAAAATAACTTTTAATTTTTTCTAGTTCTTCTTTATTTAATCTTTTTGTTGAACCTTTTGCATTGATTCCAAGTTTCTTGCAGGCTAATAATATTCTATTACTTTCGACATTAAGATCTTTGGCAATAGTGAAAATAGGAGTGTTGATAGACATTATTTTCTTTACTATGAAATTTATTATTTATAGTATATTTATAAGTTAGAAATTAAATATATTTTTAATTATTATTAATTTTAAAGAATTTTTTAATTAGGCTACTTCATCTTCAAAATTATTTAAATCATTAAACTTCTTCTTCATAGTTGGATTATTTTTAGTTAATTTCTTTACTGTCAAATCTTGAGATTTGCTGTCAGCAGATAAAAGATGTTTTTTTGAGAGAACTAAAGCTTCTTTAGTTTTTTGTAAATGGGTTATTGATTTATCAATTTCTGAAATTGCATCATTAAATCTATCCTGGGCAAGTGAAACATTTTTACCAACTGCATTTTTGAATTGCTCCAGAGTACTTTCAAAATTAGTTATGTCAAAATTCTCACGTTTCATTAAATCAATTTGTAATTTGTATTTTAAGGTTTCCATAGATGCATTTCTTAGCAGAGAAATAATGGGCAAGAAAAATTGAGGTCTTATGACATACATTTTTGGGAATCTATGAGAAACATCTACTATGCCAGCATTATATAGTTCACTATCTGGTTCTAGAAGGGATACGAGAACAGCATATTCACAAGATTTTTGTCTTCTATCTTTATCTAATTCTTTTAAGAAATCTTCGTTTTTTCTTTTATTAGTTCCATTTAAACTTTCATTCTTCATCTCAAACATTATGGATACGACTTCGGTTTTATTTTCATCAAATTCTCTAAATATATAGTCACCTTTACTTCCTGAAGTGGCATCATTATCCTTTTCGAAATATGAGTTTTTAAACGCAGACGCACGATTCAAATTAAATTGGGTTTCGCAATGGATTTCTAAGGTTTCGCCTACCATCTTTGTAGATAATCTAGATTTCATTTCTCTTAATTCCTGAATAGTCAGGTCCCTTTCACTAATTTTGCTTTTAAACTTTTCTTCAATTAATTTTTCATTAATTGAATGTTCAAGCCTCATCTTTTCAATGGAATTTGTTAGCGATGAATTCTCTTTTTCTAAATTAGTAACAGCTTCACTAACTTTGTTTTTTAAAGATAATTCTGATATTAAAGACTGGTTTTTAATTTCATCCTTCAACTTGATTAATTCATTATTTAA
This sequence comes from Prochlorococcus sp. AG-347-M23, assembly GCA_003278855.1. GTDB lineage: Bacteria > Cyanobacteriota > Cyanobacteriia > PCC-6307 > Cyanobiaceae > Prochlorococcus_A. The sequence continues at coordinate 52,625 of QCCU01000002.1, forward strand.
TGAATTAATTTTATTTGTTGCTTGATTTTTTAAATCATTCAGGGCATTTGTTTTCTTTTCTTCAGCGATTTTTAATTTAGATTCAAGAGTTTGGATCTCAGACTCTTTAATCCGATTCTGCTCTATTAACTGTATTTTTAACTCACGTTTTAAAATTTCCAATGCTTTTTTATTATCTTCTTCAGCCAAGATAAGTCTTTCTTTTATTTGTTTATTAAATTCTTCGTCTTTTATCTGAAGAAGTATTTCTTCAAAGCTGCTTGGATCAATTCGGAAAGTTTTGCCGCATGAAGGACATTTAATATCTTTCATTTTTTAATTACAAAATTAATATTAGAAAGGATTTAATATTCGAATTATGTAAAAAGAATATTATTCTTGACTAAGAATAAACAATGTACCAATATTATGCATTAAAAAATAAAGTAATTATTCAATAAAAGTTATATTAATCCTGATTCCTTAAGAATATTTATTTTATTTGCTAATTCTATATCTGCAGAAGATATTGAGCGGTCTAAAGTTTTGTGAGATGAAACTGTGTAACCACTGTCATCAACAAATTCGTCTTCCCCATCTTTTAAGTGCGCATTTTCATTTTGGAGATCTTTAAAATTGTCCGACTTGAATATATTTGACTTGCTGATATTACTATATCCAAAATTCGCAATTCCTCTGGCATCTAATGCTTCCTCAACTAATATTCCAACGACTTTAGATCTACTTATAGATTCGCTCTTGGATATTTCATCAATAATTTCAAGTACTCTTTTTCTAGGAAGATATCCTATCCTTTTAACTTTATTTTCCATGAGTCTTTACATATGTCAATATTGTAACACTTCTGTCAAATCCAATCAGATTTTGATTAGTAGCACTTATTTATAAATTTAAATAGTAGGATTAAAGTATAATTTAAAGAACACTCATTCAAAGTTATTTCTCAAATACTCATGGGGATACTTTAAATGCTTCTTCTAATAACTTTTTCAATTTGGTTCTGATTTTTGAAATTGTCTAAATTTAAATTCCAAATATTATGAAAGATAAACTATATGATAATGCTGATAGCTTTGCAATGTCATTTGATGAGGAATGGGAAAATGTTGATTGTAATGATATACGATTAAAGATGGATAAGATATTAGAACTTTTATCAGATCATCCTTTTTTGATATCTAATCCTGAAAATGCTAGAAAAATGGCAGAATTTAGGATATTTTCATTAAAAAAATTTCAATAATTATTTTATCTTTTTTAAAGATAATTAATTTTAATTACTTAAGATTTAAATAGTTGGCGAATTAAAAAAATCCCTTACTGTATAAAAATATTATTATGCCAATAATTGGACCTATCCCAAAAACAAAGAGTACTAATTTTGCAGAATTTTTCGTTTGACCTAATTTTTGATCACTTAAATTTGAATTAGTTTGTTTTTTTTTGGATTTTTTCTTTTTCATGAAAGATATATTAGTATAATTCGACTTTAAAAGATTTTGATATGTTATAGGGCTTTAAAAAATTTTTCAAATTGACAAAACCTATATGGGAGTCAAAAAAGATCGTATTGTATAATGTTAAGAATATAAAGGAAATATGAGTGCAACTAAGAGAGAGGAAGTTTGTTCTCACCTTAGATATATAAGGTTAGAGCTTAGAGAGATGCATCAAATGCTCATCAAAGAAGATTTGTTGCCAGATCTTAATGAAGCAAAGGAAGTACTCGCTCAGCTTGATGCTTTATTGGATTTATTATCGGAAAAAAAAGTAACAAAGATAAAAAGCCAATTTTGAGAGTTTTCAGTTAAATTGATTGTATTAAAGATAATTTGTAGCTGATTCTATTTTTTTTCTATTGTCGTGCATCTGTTCTAATTCATTGTAAATTTCTTTAATTTGGATTTGTATTAGATCGGTCGCATGTATATTACTTAACGCATCTAATGTTGATAGAAGGCTTTCTTTGGCTTCAATTAAATGTCTACATTCTTTACTGCCTGCTTCGTAAGACATAGGATTATTATAAAGAAAATCATTATCCTAAATATATTAAAAATTCTTCCGTATTGCTTGATACTCTTATTAAATCAACGCTTATTATTGTAATTTTCAATACAGAATAAGAAATTATTTTTACTAAGATTCAATAAAAACAAATGCAAGAAAACTCCAAAGATTATAAATTCTGTATTAAGTTGGCACTAGATAATGCAAAAAAAAGAATTAAATTATTAGATAATTTTGATAAAAAATGTGTTTTTGAAGAATATAAAGAATGGATTAATGATGGTTTAAATAAGCACACGGTTTTACTACTAAGAGATGATCCGATCATCTAGGCAAGATGTGAAAATGTTTTTTAAAACTTTTTACTGGAAGTAACCCTAAACAAAAAATAAAGACTTACGATAAAAATTACTGACAGAATAAATGTTAATGATGAAAAACTATCCATATCTATATTAATTATAAAATTTATTTAACTATAGCAGTTAAGTTTAATTAGTCCTGCATTCAGTTTTCTTTGAAAAGTGAAAGAATAAATTTATTCAAACTTTCTTTTTCTAGAAATATTTTTTTCTTCTTATAGGTCTTTAATTTCTTAAAAATTAAATCAACTAAGTGTTCTGATTTTGGAGTCATATATTAAATTTATTTTTCCAATAAATAAATTTTCTCTTCACCTATTTTATCTGGCTTTGTTATTTTACATCCTTTATCTTTTTGCATATTGCAATCTTTTGTGGCAGGAACAGATTTCCAGGTACAAATTTTTTCTTGGGATTCTTCTTTTAAAATATTCCATCCATCATCTAAGTATTCTTTAATACCATCCTCTCCACAAGAAAACTTTATTTCCATTCTTTTCTTTTCTAAATTAGGATTATCCTCTATATTTTTTTCCAAATTATTTGTGGGATACTCTTTATTGGTGGATGTCCTACAAGAAATTAAGAATATTGCTATTAGAATTAACATAGGAAATTGTCTTATTATTTTCATTTTTTTAACTTTTGATGATTCTAAATTATTGAAATTATAGTTTATTTTGATTCTATTAACTTTAATAGTTTATCCATTTTATTCATCAGGTCTTTTACCTCATCTGGCTTCGGTAATATTAATCCTTCCGTAACTTGTAAATGCATGTTCTTTAAATTTTGCCTCAAATCTTTTAAATGCATTTTTACGTTTTCTTTCTTTTGTTTTATATCAGTCATGGGAATAGAATTTAAACTTTATTAAACTTAAAGTTACTATCATAATATTGAGATGCTTATTTAAAGAGAATAATTCAAAATTTAATTTTTTAAATTTTCTATTTCATAGATTTCTTCGCCACCATAACAAAAATTTGTAGATAACATTTTTATTTCTCTATTATTAATTCCGATTGTATTTTTATTTTTAATAATATAATTTTTAGCAATCGCTTCACAATCTAATTTATTTTTTGCATGTTTAATAACTGGATAAAAATATGCCAATGTAGTAATTACAAATAAAAATATTATTACTGATTCTTTTTCATTTTTAATAAATTCTTTAGATGTTTTTTTGGCTTTTAATATTTTTATTAGTAATTTATCTGGTAATCCTATTTGAACAAATAATAACTCTACCCACCATGGAAGATCCTTATCTTTCTTTTTCTTTGAGTTTGAGGAAGTATTCATTTTCTTAGCTTCATAGTTTTGGTCTTTCAGTTCTTTAGGATTAGTTGTTTCTTTTTTGTTCATATCATCCAATGATTTATTTGGAATGTAGAGGTTTTATTTTGATTTGGAAACTATATCTTTATTTTATAAGTTTTAATTTAATTTATCTATCAATTGAGTATTGTTAATCTGTATTTAGAAATTTTAAATGGCAAAAAAAAGAAGGAAGCTAAATAAAGATTTTGAGAGAAAAATATATTCATCAAAAAAAAATGTCGAATTAGTACTGGCAAAAATCTATGATATCGATGATGAAGACATACAAAAAGAATATATGATTGCCTTTAACAAAGTGGTCTACTTATATGATGAATTAAAAGAAGATTACGAACTACAAGGATTTTCTGATAATTCTGAAGAACTTCTCACAAGCTATAAAAATGCATTTAAACTTTTCGAATCAGAATTTGAAATTTAAATTCAATTTCTAATTACCGTTTGTAAGGGGTTACAGGTATGTCAATTAGCTTTCCTTTTTGGAGATCAGATCTTTTCTCTTGTAAATTTTTGATACATAAAGATACTCTTTTCTCCTTTGCGCAAAATATTTTTATTTTGTAATCAGTAAGTGATAATGATTCATTACTAAATGAAAAAAAGGCCAATAAAAACGTAAAAAAATTTAATACCAATTTCATTTGTTCTCTCCTAACTATTTTCTAATACCCTTTAATTTAATTACTTTTTATTATAAAGATCTATGATTTCTTTTAATTCATTTTTACTTAACTCTGTTGAAATAAAAACTTCTTGAGCAGTATTACCCTTTCTTGCAATTGCTTTATATCCGTTTATAGTTTTCACTGACAATCTAATTATCAATTTAGAGGATCTTCCCCTGGCTCTTGAAATAACAGCTGGAGTTATTGTCTTGATATTATTTTCGAGTGCTAATTTTTGAAGTATTGGAATTAGACCCTCTATATTTGTACTATGATTTAAAACTAACCTTCCCAATTTAATTTTATTTCGATTCTATTGGGAAAATTTTGTTTCTGAGAAATTAACTTTAGCTTTAAAATGATTAAAAAATTTTTGAAGTTCTGTTATATTTATAAAAACGATTAAATTCTAATGATCTTTCAAATAGGCTGGGCAGCATTGGCTGCTATTTTTACTTTTTCAATTGCCATGGTTGTTTGGGGAAGAAATGGGGACGGATCAATTGACATATGATTTCATTTTTAACTTATGAAGTCTATTTAAGTAAATTTCTTATCTTAACATCGTTTGTTTTGCTCATATTCATAACATTAGCTGTAATTTATATATCCTATATCTCTTGGAAAGATAAAAAAAGAATAAAAAAAAAGTTATAATTTTTTTTGGTTTTTTTTCTTATCCTTGATTCTGAGCTCTTCAATCAATTCTTTTGCTTGTTCCATTTTTGATATGCTGCTTTTGTAGATTCCAATATCTTTTTCTGCTTTATTAGCAGATAAGCTTAACTTCTCAAAAATATCAGAGGTCATCTTATTTTTATCTGATTCATTTTTCTCTTTGAAACCTTGGGAGTTTGAAATTAATATATATATCCCTAAGTTCAAAATCCTTGAAGGATAAAGATTAGAATTACTTTTTTCTATTAATAATTTTAAAATATCTTTAGATGTTTTATCCTTAAATTCTTTTTGAGACTTTTTAGATATTTCATTAATTTCCTTCGCCTCAAAATTTGTAGAACTGCATAAAGATTCAAAAAGTAGATCCAAGTGTTTTTCAGGTTGATATCCTTTCATTAATTCTTTGAATGTTTCGGTGAGGCCGACACAAAAAAGATAATCTTGCGCAAATTCATTTTGATGGTTCAAAAGATTAAGTTCGACAAGCATTTCATCAACTATTCTTTTATATAAACCTGGAATGACGTAAGGAAATTTTTCATGAAATAACTTTTTGCTATCTGAAACAGTCAATTTTTCTTTCAATTTTTTATATGTAAACCTTAATAAGGTTAGCGTATGTTGACTCAATATCGTTAATATCTAATAAACAGATAAATATTATTATGATCCCTTTAGTTTTAGAAGAATCGGGCGGTAGTGAAAGAGTCTTTGATATTTATTCGAGGCTATTAAGAGAGAGAATAATCTTTTTGGGAGAACAAGTTACTAGTGAAACTGCTAATAGAATTGTTGCTCAATTATTGTTCCTCGAGGCAGAGGATCCAGATAAGGACATCTATATGTACATAAATTCACCTGGCGGATCCGTATATGACGGATTGGGTATCTTTGACACAATGCAACATGTAAAGCCTGACATTCATACAGTTTGTGTTGGCTTAGCAGCTAGTATGGGCGCATTTTTGCTTGCTGCAGGTACTAAAGGTAAAAGAAGCAGCCTTAGACATTCAAGAATAATGATTCATCAACCACTTGGAGGTGCTAGAGGGCAAGCAAGTGATATAAGAATTCAAGCAGATGAAATTTTGTTCTTAAAAGAACGACTAAATACTGAATTATCAGAAAGAACAGGAAAAGATTATGAAACTATTAGAGAGGATACTGATAGAGATTTTTATATGTCCCCAAAGGAAGCTGTAGAGTACGGTTTAATTGATCTGGTTTTAGATAAGAAACCAATAAAAATTTAGCTTAATAATTGAGGTGTTCTCTCTTTCTCAGGAATTTTGGTGAATTTGGAGAGAATACTTACAAATTCATCACCATCTAATGTTTCTTTTTCGATTAATAGGTCAACTATCTTATCCATAGCTTCTCTATTTTTGCTTACTATATCGTAGGTTTCTTTATAACATTCTTTGACCATTATTCTTACACTTTCATCTATTTGTTTAGAGATTGAATCAGAAACTTCACTTCTAGTCATTAAATCTCTACCAACAAATACTTCTTGATTACCACTTTCTAAAGCTATCGGACCTAAATTACTCATTCCAAATCTAGTAACCATTTGGCGGGCCATTGAAGCAACTTGTTGAAAATCACCTCCAGCTCCTGTTGTAATCTCACCTTCTCCAAAAACTACATCTTCAGCAGCTCTTCCACCTAAAGCACCCATTATCCTAGCTTTTAATTGCGCCCTGCTAACAAGAGTTTGTTCATCATCTGGGGTAAACCAAGTTAATCCTTTAGCTTGACCTCTTGGAATGACGGTAACTTTTTGAACAGGATCATGGGCTTTGACAAGTGAACCTATGAGAGCATGGCCAACTTCATGATAAGCAATTAATCTTTTGCTTCTACCATCTGTTAACGGAGAACCTTCCATTCCTGCGACAATCCTATCTACAGAGTCATCAATTTCTGAGATACTTATAGATTCTTTTCTCCTCCTGGCAGTTAATATAGCAGCCTCATTTAATAAATTTGCTAAATCTGCTCCGGTAAAACCTGGGGTTCTTCTCGCAATGCTTTCAAGCGTTAAATCCTCTTGAAGTTTTTTATTCCTTGCATGAACTTCCAATATTGATAGTCTGCCCTTGATATCAGGTGCATCTACAGTTACCTGTCTATCAAATCTACCTGGTCTCATTAGCGCTGAGTCTAGAACATCGGGCCTGTTTGTGGCTGCAATTATTATTATGCCACTATTACCTTCAAAACCATCCATTTCAGTAAGTAATTGATTGAGAGTTTGTTCTCTCTCATCATTACCTCCACCAATACCTGCGCCTCTTTGTCTTCCGACTGCATCGATTTCATCAATAAAAATTAAACATGGACTATTCTCTTTAGCTCTTTTGAAAAGGTCTCTAACTCTACTAGCCCCAACACCAACAAACATTTCAACAAATTCAGAACCTGATAATGAGAAGAATGGTACACCGGCTTCTCCTGCAATTGCTTTAGCTAAGAGGGTCTTACCAGTACCAGGAGGTCCTACCAATAGAACGCCTTTGGGAATTCTTGCTCCTACAGAAGTAAATTTTTCTGGTTTTTTCAGAAAAGTGACAACTTCTTGCAAATCCTGTTTAGCTTCATTAACGCCTGCAACATCATCGAATACAACTCCTGTTTCAGCTTCCATTGCAAATCTTGCTTTAGTTTTTCCAAACTGCATTGCTTGGCCAGGACCTCCAGGCATACCATTTGACCTCCTAGCTAACAAAATTAAGCCTCCAATTAAGATAGCCGGGAAGAGTAAATTACCTAAAATTCCTAATGCAGGAGGAGCTGTTTTTATAGGATGAACATCAAAACTAATTCCCTCATTTTTTAAAACATTTATAAGTTCTGGTGTTAAGCCGGGAAGATCTACACGCAACCTTTGAACTTTATTATCTAAATCCGAATCTATTGTCTCTATAACTGCATTTCTGCCTCCCTCAAAAATATCAACAGAAGTAACCCTTCCGGAATTAATGTAATCTAAAAATCTGCCGTAACTAACTCTTGCTACCGCTGAATTTCTTGGTGCAACGGTAGTGCCATTAGATTTAAGCGAATCAACGTTGCTTGAAGATAAAAATTGGTAGGAAAGTGCTATTACTAAAAGTATAGGTAAAGCCCATAAAATTAATGTTTTAAATTTTTGATTCATTAATTTGTAGAAAGTCAATTCTAGGATTCTAGAATGAATCAGTGCATTTCGTTGATATTTTTTCTAACTTTATGCTTATACTACTCTTTAATGTATCTAATTTATAAATGAAATTTGAGATCAACGATAAGGTTAAGTTGATTGCGCCAGTCTCTTACTTGAAGACTTCAGATAATATGCCGATGTTAAGACCACCTGATCTAGTGGCAATTGATGAAATAGGGGAAATCCTCTCAATTAAGTCTCCAGAGACTGTTGAAGTAAAGTTTAGAAGAGGTTCGTTTTTAATAGATATTGATAAGATTGAGAAAAACTAATCTAAAAGTTTTTTTTCCATCTATTAGAAATTTCTAAACATATATTTTTATTTCCAGAAATACTCAAAAAAGGTTTTGCAAAATACTTATTAGTTAATTTCAAAATATCTAACGAAGAAATTTCCTCTATTTTTGAATTTAAATCGTTCTCAGAAATTGGTGAAATACCATAACTAACTAACTGTATCTTTCTCTGTAAAATTTCATCTAGTGATTGATTTCCTAATAAAAAAGAACCTTTTAGTTTTTCTTTTGCTAAAAATATTTCAGCACCTGTCAATGGATTTAAAATTAAACTTTTCCATAGTGATGATAAAAGTTCAAAAGCAAAAAGTGCTTGGTCATTAGATACTGATAAATAAATTAGAAATGGGGCATTTCTACTTCTGATAGGATAATAAACACCTAAATCGTAGGTGATACCATGTTTTTCTCTAAAAAGTTTAAATAAAGCAGCGCTCATTCCATAAGATAAATATGACTCCAATACCTTAAGAGGAAAATATTCACTACTCCTTCGCGAGCAAGTTTGATCCCCCATCATTATTATTGTTTGGCTTGAATCATTATTAATGTAATCAAATCTATTCCTATTATTTAAATTATGATTTAAAGGATCTTTTTTTTCTTTTAAGATTTTTTTTTCAAGTGTTCCAAAATTTTCTCCATTTATTTCGTGATTATTTGAAATTAAATATTTTTCTCTATTTTTAAAACTTTTAAACTCAAGCAAAACATCTTCATACGTAATCTTTGAGACATCATTAGCATTGCCTATTGTGTTAAAAGCATAAGGATGATTTGAGTAAACAATTTTTCTCCATTTTTCAAAACAGATATTGAATGGATTCTCTTTATCTTTTTTAATTTGATCAATAGAAGATTTTTTTACTTTTTTAAATTCAGTTTCCGAGAGGATTGGTTTATTTATTATTAATTCTAATAAAGGGATTAATTTGCTGAAATGTTCATTTAGGGATTTAATACTTATTGAAATACCATCTTCAAATATTTCTTGATTTAATTCTGCTCCATAGGACTCAATATATTCAGAGAGAGTTAAATTATTAAAACCTTCACATCCTCTGGTAAGTAATGAACAAAGGATTTTGTTTATTCCTTTTTTACCAATACTATCCATATCACTCCCTCCTTTAATCCAAATTGAAGCAGTTGAAAAATTTCTTTTTTTATTATTTAAAAAATATCTTTTTAACATTTACCAGGGGATGCAACTAATGTAAATTTCTCTCCACGGATATATTCTGTGATCTCTTTGAAGTTATCCAAGTCATTCCAATATTTTAAATGACTCTCCAAATTATTTATTGAAGATTTTCTCCCCCAAAGAAGTTCATTTCCAAAGAATGAAGAGAGTTGTGTAGATGTTTCTAAATTAAAAATATAATTACTTTTCACAATATTTATTGCTTTTTTTATTTCATCCAAAGCCAAAGCTCCACAATTTGAGATCTCATTTATTGTTTTATTAATTTGCTTTTCTACTAAATCAATATCTTTGGACTCACAACTTGCTTCTATTATAAATAAACCTCCTAATTCTCCAGCATTTACATCTACATATACCGATTCAACAAGATTATTATCTTCTTTTAAAAATTTAACTAATCTGCTGTTTCTTCCAACAGAGAGTATTGATGCTAAAATTTCTAGTCCAATAATATTTTTTTGATCATATAGGTTTGGGATAAACCAAGCCATAAATATTCTTGAAAACTCTAGATTATCAAACTTAACTGATTCTCTACCGTTTCTAATTTTTAAAGAAGGTTTATTTTCTAGATTTATTAAATTTGGACTTTCTTTTATGCCAGATAGATCACTTTTTTCAAAAATTTTATAAATTTCTTCAGAGAGATTCCCCGCAATTGCAATACATATTTTTTCGGTAGTGTAATGTTTGCTATGAAATTTCACAAGGTCTTCTATCTCTAAGTTTTTAATACTATGTTCAGTTCCCAAGATCGAATTGGCATAATTAGGACTTAACCAAACCCTTTTCAAAAAATAATTAAATAGTCTTTCTTCAGGCTGATCATTTTGTTGTTTTATTTCATCAATAACTACCCCTTTTTCTTTAATAAATTCATCAGGATTAAAATCTGGAGCAACGACAATATTTGTCAAAAGAGCAAGTGATTCTCTAAAGTTATTGGGTGGAACTAAGACATGGTAATGTACATCATCATAACCAGTTGAAGCGTTACTTACTCCGCCTAGTGATTCAATTTTATGATCAAACTCACCTGGCATTATTTTGTTAGATCCTTTAAAAATCATATGTTCTAGAAAATGAGCAGTGCCGTTTTTATCAAAATCCTCTAATGAAGAACCTGCTTTGCACCAAATATCAATGCTTATAAGCGGCAATTCTTTATTGTCCACAAAAACACATCTAGTTTTGCTTGAATGGGTGTAGTAGTTAACATCTCCTACTTTCATTTCGGTTCTCTCTTTAAATTCTATTTTGGTACTTTTTAGCCTTGTTGTCTGAATCTTTAACTAAAACAAAATTAACTGACCCTCTTATTTTGGAGTTATTACAAAATGTTAGAGAGCATAGATCTATGCTTGAGGACCTTAAGAGTATAAAAATTGATCCAAAACTAACCAACATAATATCTAAAGAAATAGGCAGGGAACTCTATATTGAAAATGAATTTCATAAAGCAAAAGGTTTTAGAAAGTTACATATTGAAGTAGCAGAATTTTCGAAGAATCTTAAAATATTACACTGCGTTTTTTTTCCTGATCCAAAGTTTGATATCCCAATTTTTGGGATGGACTTGGTAAAAATAAATGATATTGTTTCTGCTGCCATTGTTGATTTATCCCCGGCATCACAAAACCAAGGTTTGAAATACGAAAAATTACTTTCTCAAGTTGATAAAAGTTCTTTTACCTCCTTGAGAGAGATTCCTAAATGGGGGAGGATCTTTTCTAATAATGTATTTTTTGCGTCCCTAAAAAGTAAATCTGAAAAAAATGATTTTTGTAGAGTAGTAGATCAATATCTCTCTATTTTGATCAAATTAAGTAAGAAAGCCACGGCGGAAGTTGATGAAGAAATTATCCAAGAGAGAATAGATTTTCAAAAAAATTATTGTATTCAACAAATGAAAAATGAGAAGACTAGCATGGTTCTCTTAAAGTATTTTGATGAAAAATGGGTCAATAACTATATAAAAACAGTACTCTTCGATTTTTAATGAAGTTAAAAATATTAAAAAATTTATTTACTTATTTTTTATTATTTACACCAATATCTCTTGGCGTTATTTCGTGTTCTGGAAATAATAAATCTAGTTTAAAATTTAAAGAGGAAATAACTTCAGATTTTATACCTTCTATTACAGCTGTTGCCGCACTTGGTCAACTTTCTCCTTCGGGAGAGATTAGACAACTGGCAGCTCCAATAAGTCAGTTTGGCTCTTCTCCCAGAATTGTCGAAATTTTAGTAAATGAAGGAGATTTCGTTAAAAAAGGTGATATCCTCGCAATCTTTGAAAATGGTGAAAAATTAATTGCTGATCTTGAAAGAAATCAAAATCTAATTAATACTATTAACGATGAAATTACCCTAAAGAAAGATCAAATTCAAAGGTACGAGTTAGCTTTGAGCAAAGATGTATATTCCTTTGTAGAGTTTTCACAGAGAAAAGATGAATTATTAAAATTGCAAAAACATAAAATAAACCTTATCGGAGATCAAAAAAACATCAAGATAGATCTATTTAATTCAAAACTAAGGAGTCCAATCGATGGTTTTATTCTTGGAATAAACACTAGAGTTGGTGAAAGGCCTAAAAATGAAGGGGTTTTGGATATTGGTTCTAGTCAAAAAATGGAAGCTTTGATAGAGGTTTATGAATCTGACATCGATAGGGTCTTTATCTCTCAGAATGTTGAATTGAGCAGTGAGAATGGAGGTTTCCAAAAAAATCTTAAGGGAAAGGTGATTAGGATTAGTCCTCAGGTAAAACAAAGAAAAGTTCTATCGACTGATCCAACAGGGGATGCTGATTCACGAATTATCGAAGTACTAGTAAAACTAGATCAAGATTCTATAGATATCGTTAAAAACTATGCAGGAATGAAAGTGATTGCAAAATTTATTCCCTAATGAGTTTGTCTTTTTTTAAATTTAGAAAAATACCATTAGCTTGGTTGTTATTAACTAGGCAACCATTAAGGCTAGCAGTTGCCATAGCTGGAATCAGTTTTGCAGGGATTTTGATGTTTATGCAATTAGGTTTTAGAGATGGTTTATTTGACACGAGCGTAACTATTCATAAACTTCTAGATGCTGATCTTGTTTTGATAAGTCCCAGATCAAAAAGTTCTATAAGCATGAGTGGATTCCCAAAGAGAAGATTAATTCAAACTCTCGCTGTAGAAGATGTTGTAAAAACTGCTCCCGTTAATCTAAATTATTTACTTTGGAGAAATCCCGAAAATCTTAAAACCAGATCAATACTTGCATTAGGTTTTAATCCCTCCGATTCACTTCTTTTAGATGATGGATTCTCAAAGAAAGCTTATAAATTAAGAAATCCATCAAGAGTTCTTTTTGACAAACTATCTAGACCTGAGTTTGGACCTATTGAAGAATGGTTCTTATCTGAAAAAAAAGTTGAGACTGAGGTTGCTGGAAAAAGGGTAATTGTTGAGGGCCTTGTGGAGTTGGGACCATCTTTTGGCGCAGATGGTAATTTGATAACTAGTAGAGAAACCTTTTTAAGACTTTTTCCTGCTAATCCTCCTGGAAGTATAGAAATTGGTTTGGTAAAGCTAAAAAAAGGATCTGAGCCTGAATTGATTTCAAGGATATTAAATAACTCACTCCCAAATGATGTTAGGGTTCTTACAAAAAAACAATTTATAGAATTTGAAAAGAATTACTGGAAAAATAGCACTGCAATAGGTTTTATATTTAGTTTGGGAGCCTTGATGGGTTTTGTTGTAGGGTGTGTGGTTGTTTATCAAATTCTTTATAGTGACGTTACAGATCACCTCCCAGAGTACGCCACCTTATTGGCAATGGGTTATAGACTTAAGTCCCTTTTCTTGGTTGTAGCTAGAGAGGGATTTTTGTTGGCATTGTTTGGTTATTTACCTGCTTATTTCTCTGGTCACATACTTTACTCAGTTATAAGAAGTTCTACTAAACTTCCAATAATAATGGACGCAGATAAAACTATTTTAATATTCGTATTGGTTTTAGTTATGTGTATGGGGTCCGCCGCTGTTGCAATGCGTAAATTAGTTGACGCTGATCCTGCCGAAATTTTTTAACAATTAAAGATAAATGATTAAAGTTAATAAATCAAAAAATAATGTTAAAAACCTTAAAACAGTCTCAATAAATAATTTGAGTCACTTTTATGGCAAAAATGAGAATAAAAAACAAGTTCTTAATGACGTTAATTTAAATATTGATAAAGGAGAGTTGGTTCTTTTAAAAGGACCTTCTGGATGTGGTAAAACGACTCTTTTAACATTAATTGGTGCCTTGAGAACCTGTCAAAGTGGAGATTTAACTGTATTAAATAATCAGTTAAATGGAGCATCAAGGAAAACTCGTCAGATTCTTAGAAGAAGTATTGGAATGATTTTTCAAGGTCATAATCTTCTGAGATGTTTAACAGCAGAACAAAACGTCCAGATGGGCGCAGATTTAATAAAAGGTTTAACATATTTGCAAAGACGTGAAATAGCACGGAATTGGTTGTCAGCAGTAGGATTAGAAGAACATCATAGAAAGTTGCCAAATGACTTATCTGGTGGGCAGAAACAGAGAGTAGCAATTGCTCGAGCTTTATCTGCTAACCCAAAACTGTTATTAGCTGATGAGCCCACTTCTGCTTTAGATAGCGTTACAGGAAGAGAAATAGTAACGCTTTTAAGGAAACTAGCAAAAGAGCAAAATTGTTCTGTACTTATGGTTACGCATGATCCAAGAATTTCTGATATGGCTGATAGGATATTAAATATGGAAGATGGTAAAATATATAGTGCTCATAGTGAGCTAAAATAATTAAAAGTCGAAAATTTTATGTCTAAGAGAAGGAACCTAAAAAAAGAAAAGCAGGAACGTAATAGAGCCTATGCTAGAAAATTCAAAAAAAGAAAATTAAGGACTGATGGTAGACCTGATGGTGGAAACGTTACAGGTACTGCAAATAATGGCGGTGCAGCTGATTAAGGAATATCTTTTATTTTTATCTTTTGGAGTTCAATATATTATGCATATTTGAGACATAATCATGAATGTAAGTATTGTTATACCGACTTACAATAGATTACCTATATTAGAGAAATGTCTCTTTGCGCTTGAGAATCAAAAATTAAATACAAATATCAGTAATTATGAAGTAATAGTAGTTGATGATGGTTCAACTGATGGGACAACTTCATGGATAAATAAAAACAAAGTTGATCTCCCACACGTTATTCTATTTCAGCAAGAACATGGAGGGCCTGCACTTGGAAGAAATCTGGGAGTAATTAAATCAAAATATGAAATTATTATTTTTATTGATAGTGATCTTATTGTTTTAGACAATTTTATAAATTGCCACGTAGAAAAATTACTTGCCTTTTGGGAAAAAAATGATAAAAAATGTTTTACCTATGGCTCGGTAGTCAATACATCTAATTTTCAAAATCCTCAGAGTGAAAAACATAAAATAATGGACACTTCTTTTGCATACTTTGCTACTGGGAATGTAGCGATATCAAAAGAATTGATTTTAAGTGTGGGATTATTTGATACTTCTTTTAGTCTTTACGGTTGGGAGGATTTAGAACTTGGAGAAAGATTAAAAAAAATTGGGACAAAATTAATTAAATGCCCACATGCAGTAGGTTTCCATTGGCATCCGCCATTTAGTTGCGAACAAATAGATTCATTAATAGCTCAAGAAAAAGAGAGAGCAAAAATGGCTTTAGTGTTTTACAAGAAACATCCAAATTTAAGGGTTAGATTTATGATTCAATTAACTCCTCTTCATAATTTACTTTGGCAAATTCTTTGCTTGGGAGGACTAATAAGTATTGAAAGAATCCTTCCTTTATTAAGATACCTAGTTAATACTAGAAGAAATAGACTTGCACTTGAGATACTAAGGATCCCTCTAAATATGATTTACATAGAACAGTTAACCAAATCAAGATAAAAAACTTTTAGAAATACACATCACTTGCTAGAATTGTTGAAATTAAAACCACACATCTGACAGTTTCGGGTGATTTATTAATATTAATTCCCCGTCAGATGGAGGCTAACCCGAAACCCTTTTTAAATTATGGCTGTTGTATCACTATCAGAAATGATGGAAGCTGGTGCTCATTTTGGGCATCAAACTAGACGTTGGAATCCCAAGATGTCTAAGTATATATATTGCGCGAGAAATGGCGTTCATATTATTGATCTTGTAAAAACAGCATTGTGTATGAACAATGCATATAAATGGACGCGAAACGCAGCAAAAAGCGGTAAACGTTTCTTATTTGTAGGTACAAAAAAACAAGCATCAGATGTAGTGGCTCAGGAAGCTACACGCTGTGGAGCTGCATATGTAAATCAAAGATGGCTTGGAGGGATGTTGACTAATTGGACAACAATGAAAGCTAGAATTGAAAGATTAAAGGATCTTGAAAGAATGGAAAGTAGTGGCTCAATAGCAATGAGGCCTAAAAAAGAAGCTGCGGTATTAAGGAGAGAACTTGAAAGATTACAAAAATACTTAGGTGGACTTAAGGGTATGAGAAGATTACCAGATGTAGTTGTATTGGTTGATCAAAGAAGAGAATCTAATGCAGTATTAGAAGCTAGAAAATTAGATATTTCATTAGTATCAATGTTGGATACGAATTGCGATCCGGATTTGTGTGAAGTCCCAATTCCTTGTAACGATGATGCCGTTAGGTCTGTGCAACTTATTTTAGGAAGACTTGCAGATGCCATAAATGAAGGTAGAAAGGGCTCTAATGCCGAAAGAAAAAATTAAATTCCAATCTTAAACTTACTATTCACAATTTTTTATTACTTCAAATGGGAAACATTACAGCAAAACTTGTAAAAGATCTTAGAGACAAAACTGGTGCGGGAATGATGGACTGCAAAAAAGCACTTAACGAAACTGAAGGAAATCTAGATAAAGCTTTGGAATGGTTAAGAAAGAAAGGCATAGCTAGTGCTGAAAAGAAATCGGGTAGAGTAGCCGCCGAAGGATCAATTGGTAGTTATATACATACTGGATCAAGAGTCGGAGTTTTACTAGAGTTAAATTGTGAAACTGATTTCGTTGCTAGAGGCGATATATTCCAATCTCTATTGAAAGATGTCTCAATGCAAGTAGCAGCATGCCCAAATGTTGAGTATGTATCAATTGATGAAATACCTGAAGATGTTGTGGAAAAAGAAAAGCAGATTGAAATGGGTAGGGATGATTTATCTGGAAAACCAGAACAAATTAAAGAAAAAATAGTTGAAGGAAGAATAGCAAAAAGACTTAATGAGCTTGTATTGCTTTCACAACCCTACATTAAAGATAGTTCTCTAACTGTTGAGGATCTTGTTAAACAAGCAGCTGCAAAAATTGGGGAAAATATCAAAGTGAGACGCTTTACAAGATATACATTGGGTGAAGGTATTGAAAAAAATCAGATGGACTTTGCTGAAGAGGTTGCATCAATGCAAAAAAACTAGTCACATGAATGATTTGAATATTTTCAATAACTACATAGATATAGATAAAATAAAATCTCAATTAGAGAGGGCAGAAAGACAAAAAAGAATATTAACTAGAAATATCTATAGGGAATATGAACTTTATCTTAATCTCGTAAGAGATCTACTATTAATCTCTGTAGAAAAAGGCCTTAATCAAATATATAGTTATCCAAAAATAAATGATAATTTCTTAAATGAAGTTGAATTCTATAGTCTTTTTGAAAAAAAAATAAGTAAATTAATATTTACGAATTTACCCTTTTTAACGGTAGAACAATTAAAGATAAATGAACTTGAAAAAATTATAAATAAGGAAATTGATTTTACTATTTTTGATAGTTCCACAAAAAAAAAGGAAGATCAAAAAGAAAAATTTCAATATGAAGATGGTTTTCAATTAAAAAAACACATTCAGTTCGAGATTACTGAAGACATTTCAAATACTTCTGAATATTATCAACCTCATAATTATGAGAGATTGGCATCACTTGATTTAGATAACAACCACCATAATAATGATTTATCTAAAAACAATATTTTTGAAAATTTAGGAGTTGAAAAACAATTTATTTCCTCCTTACTTGAATTAATAGGAGAAGAAAAAGTGGAAAAACAGAGATATCAAGAACAAAAAAATATCAATCAGATTGATAATTTACCAAAAAATCAGATTCTTAATAATTTTGATTTAATAGACAAGTCATTGGAAAATTTACTATTGAATCTTTCATATAATATTAACCAAGAATTATTCAATGCAAATCTAATAAAAAAGATGATATCTAAAGATACCTTTGATTACTTAGTAGGCAAAAATTTTATGATAAAACATCCATATCCTTTTGTTATTAATTTCGAATTAAACTTAAATAGGTCATTATTAATCGAAAATAATATCCCAAGTATTATTTTCTTCAATATATCTACAGTTGAGTTAGAGTTTAAGAATTTAAATCTTTCTATTCAAAGGAACAAAATAAATGAGCTAAAAAATCAATTTCAGCGTTTGATTAAAAAAGAGACATATTGGAGGCAAAAAGAAATAACTTTGAATAAGATACGTTGAAAAGATAATTCTTTTTTCAAATGTGACTATTAGCGGGAATAATAATAAATTAATTAAAGATTGGATAAGACCTCTTCAAAAATCTCTTACTATTGAAACTGAAAACAAATTTGTTAATACTTTAGGAAGAGAAAAATATTTCAATGATTATTTGCATGAATCATTAAAAAAAATAGATAATCTAAATCTCTCAGACGAATATTTAAGGATATTTTATGAATTTTCTAAAAAATATAATGAATATAATAATTTAGATGAAAATCAAAGAAAAAGGTTAATTATAGATACACGAAAAAATCTTTACAAACTAGGTAAAACTCTAGAAATAGAAAATTCTAATAATATTTCTAATAATGTTTTTCTGAATAAAGCTGATTCAAGTTTGTCTTTTGATTCGGATATTTCATTAATAAAAAATGTAGGAAAAGTTCATAAAAATAAGCTTAATGAATTAGGGATATTTCATATAAAAGATCTAATTAATTATTTCCCACGAACATATCTAGATTATACGAATAGAGTCAAGATAATAAATTTAAAACCAGATAATTTATACACGTGCATCGCAAATGTTAAAAGATTTTATATTCATAAGAGTAAAAAAAATAGTAATTTATCAATAATGAATATTTTAGTTACTGATGATACGTCTTCAATAAAAGTTACAAAATTTTTTTTAGGAAGAAGATTTAGATCTTACTCCTTCTTTACGTCTCAAAAATCTTTGTATACTGCTGGTACCAAATTAGCAATTTCCGGTAAGGTTAAATTGACAGAGTATGGAAAAACTTTTGTAGATCCCCAGATTGAAATTCTTAAGGATAATAATGATAATTTTAATTTCTCAGGCAAAATATTACCCTTGTATTCATTAGGTGAAGCATTATCAAATATGAGTTTTATAAAACTTATGAAAAAGGTACTAATTTATGCAAAGCAATATCCAGAAATTTTAAATAAAAAGCAACTTGATTCATTATCTTTATTATCAAAAGGAGAGTCGTTAATTAATATCCATTTCCCTCCATCTCAAGAGGCTCTTATTGAGTCAAAAAAACGTTTGGTTTTTGATGAGTTATTACTACTTCAAATGAAGTTTCTACTTAGAAAAAGAAAGACGAATAAAAATGCAACCTCCCAACAATTACCTCAAAAGAAATCTTTATTAAAAGAATTTTTAAATAATTTTCCTTTTGAATTAACAAAATCTCAAGAAAATGTTTTAAATGAAATTAAGAAAGATTTATCTAATCCCGTACCAATGTCTAGATTACTTCAGGGAGATGTGGGAAGCGGTAAAACCATAGTTGCAATTGCCTCTCTTTTACTTGTCATTGAAAAAAATCTGCAAGGTGCATTTATGGTCCCAACTGAGGTTTTAGCAGAACAACATTATAAAAATTTATTAAAATATCTGAATCCCCTTTTAGTTTCTGTTGAACTACTTACTGGGAATACTCCTCAAAAAAAGAGACAAGAAATTTTCTCTAATTTGAATAATGGATTAGTTGATATCCTCGTAGGTACTCATGCATTATTTGAAGATAAAGTAATCTTTAATGCATTAGGCATGGTCGTAATTGATGAACAACATAGATTTGGAGTTACTCAAAGAAATAGATTACTTAATAAAGGAGAAAATACTAACTTGTTATCAATGACAGCAACACCAATTCCAAGAACTCTTGCGCTTTCTATTTATGGTGATTTAGATGTGAGTCAAATTACAGAACTTCCTCCTGGGAGAGTTCCTATAACAACAAAAATAATTTCAGAAGATGATTTAACTAACTTGTTCAAGATTGTTGAAGATGAGATTAATAAGGGTAAGCAAGCTTATGTGATTTTGCCACTTATTGAAGATTCAGAAAAAATGAATTTAAGCTCCGCAAAGCAAACATTCAAACATTTATCAGAAGAGGTCTTTTTTAACAAAAAAGTTGGATTATTACATGGTAAATTAAGTTCACAAGAAAAGAATGAAGTAATTAATTCTTTTTTAAAGAATGAAATTAATATATTGGTTTCAACCACAGTAATTGAGGTTGGCATTGATGTTCCCAACGCCACAATTATGATCATTTATAATTCGGACAGATTTGGATTGTCCCAGCTACATCAATTAAGGGGGAGAGTTGGTAGAGGATCAACAAAATCTTTTTGTTATTTGGTAACCCCCGGTAAAAATGGATTGGAAAATAAACGACTTTGTGTTTTGCAAAAATCTAACGATGGCTTTTATATTGCAGAAAAAGATTTGGAGCTTAGAGGGCCAGGCCAGATTTTAGGTTATAGACAATCCGGATTGCCTGATTTTGTACTGGACAATTTACCTAACAATAAATTTCTTATTGATAAGGCTCGTGAAGAGGCTATTAAAATTGTTAGAGATGATCCTGATTTAAAAGAAAATATTGTTTTAAGGAATATACTTATTGATAATTCTGATAATAAATTTATTCATGATTTCTTAAATTGAAAACTATCATTGTAATTTTTGATATATATGCCACTATAAATCAATTGCAAATTTCAATTGAAAATTTGGAATAAAATACCAATTAAAGATAATGGAGAAAAATTAATAGCTATACCTAGCTGCCTTAAGTTTTTAGATCCCCACCCTTACTCACATTTAGGAGCACCTTACAAAGATAAAACTTCTATTTGGAAATTAAGGGAGGAGGTAGTAAATAGATTAGTAAAAGTACATGATTATTTGATATCAAAGAGTAGTTTTAAACTTTTGATTTATGACAGTTGGCGACCTTTAGAAGTTCAGGAATTTATGTTTAAAAGAGCAATTTTATTAGAGTGTGAAAAATCCGATATTGATATTTCATTTGAAAATATAAAATCTTATCCATCCATTTTAAAAAAAGTTGAAAAATTTTGGGCATATCCTTCTTATGACACTAGATATCCTCCCCCTCATTCAACTGGGGGTGCATTGGATGTTTGTTTATCAGATAAAGACGGAAATCTTGTTGAAATGGGAAGCATGGTTGATCAAATGGATGAAACCTCAAATCCTTATTTTTATGCAAACATAAAGAATGAAGAAGCAATTATTTGGAATAGTAGAAGAAATTTATTAAGGGAAACTATGACTAAATTTGGATTTGTTCAACATCCTAATGAATGGTGGCATTTTAGTTATGGTGATCAATTATGGGCTTGGAAAAATAAAAAAGCAAATGCCCTTTATGGAAAAATTTAAAATCTATTGATTTTCATTTAGTAAATTCAATATATAATTTTCATCTTGAGTATTTATAAAATCTCCGAAATCTAAATCCAAATTACTCTTCCAATTATCAAATAATGGTTGAAGAGTTTTTTCTAAATCGTTAAGTTCCATTCTTTGTAAAAATGGTTTAGCAAGCCTTTGTAGATTTTTACTTCCCCCCAACCATAATTGGTATTTGTTTTGCCCACTCCCAACAAGTGCTAATTCGGCCATATAAGGTCTGGTACATCCATTCGGACATCCTGTCATTCTAAATAATATGGTCTTTTGTATTTCTAGATCCAATAGTAAATTTTCAATCCTTTTTAGTACATCAGGTAATATTCTTTCAGCTTCGGTCATTGCAAGACCACAAAGTGGTAAAGCAGGACATGCTAAAGCGTGTCTTTGTATTTCATTAATGTTTTCTAAATTTTCATATCCTATTTTTGATAGAGATTTTTGAATTTCATCTTTATTTTTATCGGCGATATTGCAAAGTAAAATATCTTGATTAGGTGTGAGTCTTAAATCTAAATTAAATTTTTTAACAATAGTTGTGATGGTATTTTTCTTCTCTCCAGATAATCTCCCTGATAATAATGGTAAACCTACGAAATAGGAGGTTTTATTTTGTTTATGCCAACCTAGGTAATCAATAAGAACCTTGTCCGGTTCTTTCCTGATTTTTTTAATTTCTTTTTTGAAATACTTATCAAAAAGTATCTTTTTGAACCATTTAATACCTTTTCTATGAAGAAGATATTTCATTCTCGAATTTTTTCTTGATTTTCTATCACCATAATCTCTTTGAATAGCCACAATGCTTTGTATTAATTCATAAACATCAGGTTCTTCAACATATCCAAGTGGATCTGCAATTCTGGCAAAGGTCTCTTCATTATTATGTGTGCGACCCATGCCACCTCCAACATAGAAGTTGCATCCTTCTAAATTTCCATCTTTAGAAGTAAAGGCTACTATTCCTATGTCATTGGTAAGAAGATCAACAGAATTGTCCCCTGGAACTGTCACAGCGCATTTGAATTTTCTCGGTAAATAAGTTGAACCATAAAGAGGCTCATCTTTTATCCCACTAAATACATTATCTTTGAATTGGAGCTTTCTAATTGCTTCAATATCTTTGTCAGGCTTTATGGTGTACTCTAAATCGCCATCAGCCCAAAGCTCTAAAAAAGTTCCTTGACCAGCCATTGGGGTGAGAAGATCTGCAACTTTTTTTGCCAATGCTCTTGCAATTTTATAGTCTGAAGAAGCAAATGGAGCCGCAGGGGCCATAACGTTTCTATTTATGTCTCCGCATGCAGCTAATGTGGAGCCCATTGAATTTACTATTGTTTGGATTACTTCCTTTAGGTTCTCCTTTCTAATTCCATGCATTTGAAAGGCTTGTCTTGTAGTGGCCCTAAGTGTTCCATTACCAAGTTTGTCAGATAATTCATCTAATGCTAAAAATAATTTCCCAGGGACTTCACCGCCGGGATTTCTTAACCTAAGCATCATTTGCCAATCTTTACTTTTGCCCGGTCTTCTATTTTCCCTGTTATCTTGTTGATAACTACCATGAAATTTCAATAATTGAACTGCATCATTGGTAAAATGATCGCTCTCATTGACTAATTCCGTAGCAAGTGGTTCTTTAAGAAATTCGCTACTTTTTTTAAAATTTTCAAATTTAGAGACTTCTAGTCCATTTGCTAAACAAACCGTCTCTTCATTTGCAGAATCTTTTTTCTTTTTTACTTTCTCAACCTTGATCAAAGGACCAAAACATATCTCTTTTTATACATTAGCGAAAAGCTTATTTAACTGGTAGTAAATTATAGTAAGTGAAGTCATATTTTTTTCTTGTCTAAATATTTACTTGAGATAGGAACAGAAGAATTGCCCGCAAAATTTTCTCATTCTGTTCTAAAGCAATTTAAATCTCTAATAGAATTTGAATTGGATAAAAAGTTAATCAAATTCGAACAAATAGTTGTTACCTCCACACCAAGGAGGATAGTTCTACTTCTCGAAGGTTTAGTTGATTATGCAGAAGATAAGATAATAGAAAGGAAAGGGCCTAAAGCAAATTTAGCTTATTTAAATGGATGTCCTACTAATGCTGCTATAGGATTTGCTAATAGCTTAGATATAGATGTGCGCGAGTTAGAAATAAAAAACACTGAAAAGGGTGATTTTGTATTTGGAAAGAAAATTGAGAAAGGACTATCAACAAAAATTTCTTTGTCTTCGATTATTCCAAAATTAGTAAAGAGTCTTCAAGGTCCTCGATTTATGAAATGGGGGTGTGGGAGCATAAAATTTTCAAGACCTATTAGATGGATTGCCTCTATTTATAATGATGAAATTCTTGATTTTGAATTTGATGAATGTGATCCAAAAATCATAATAAGTAATAAAACAAAAAGTCATAGGTTAATCAATGAAGTTTTAGAAGTTCAGAATCCTGATGATTTTTTTGAATTATTAAAACGAAATAGAGTAATAGCTATTCGAAAAGAAAGAAAAGAAAAAATTGAAAGTTTAATAAATCAGGCATCTAAATCTTTAAATCTGAAACCTGACTTATCAGAAGGATTACTAAATGAACTAACTGATTTAGTTGAATGGCCAGATTTAATTATTGGCAAATTTAGTAATGAATTTCTTGATCTTCCGGTTGAAGTTCTCTCAACAGTCATGAAAATTCACCAGAGATACGTTCCTCTTTTATTTAAAAACGAAAGTTTTTCTAAACTAGATTTAAGCTCTGAAAAAAATATTAGTACAACTTTCTGCGTTATTTCAAATGGTCTTGAAGAATCAAATAATAATATTGCCAAAGGAAATGAGAAAGTATTAGGGGCAAGGTTTTCAGATGCAAAGTTTTTCGTAGAAAGTGACAAAAAAGTTGCTTCAATGGAAAGAAATGAAAAGCTTAAATCTGTTTCATATTTAAAAGGACTTGGAAATATATTTCAGAGGGTAGAAAGGATAGAGGAAGTTACTAAAAAAATTCTTAAATTTTTAAATGATAAGTCTTTAGAAGAAAAAAAAATAATAGAAGCTGCTAAATACTGTAAAAACGACTTATGTAGCGAAATTGTTTTCGAATTCCCTGAACTGCAAGGAATAATGGGTGGTAAATATCTTAAATATGAGGGATTTAGTGAGGATGTTTGCATGGCTGTCGCTGAACATTATTTACCTTCTTTTTATAAAGATGCTTTGCCCTCCACAAAATATGGTGCAATAGTTTCCATAGCAGATAAGGTCGAAACTTTAATAAGTATATTTATTTCTGGTAAACGTCCTAGTGGATCATCTGATCCTTATGCTTTAAGAAGAAATTTGAATGGTGTGATTAAAATAATTTGGGATTATGAACTTGATTTACCTTTAGATAAATTATTCAACGAACTTATTGATTTTTGGAAAATCGTATTTCCGAATTTAAACTTCTCAAGAGAAAAAGTATTTAATGATTTAAATGAATTTTTAGTTCAAAGAATTGTTAGTCATCTAGAAGAAATATCACTAAGTAAAGAATTAATAAAGGCCGTTTGCTCTTCTGATGAATTATCTCAAAAAAGAGTATTAAATATTGTTGATCTTAAAAATAGGATTTATTCTATTATCAATTTTAACGAAAAGGATAATTTTGTTGAAATCAAGAAGGTGATTACTAGGGTGAGCAAATTAGCAAATAAAAGTGATATTTCAAGAGACATTCTCTCAACAAGAGATTATGTAAACACAAAACTTTTTGAAAAAGATTGTGAATTCAAAGTTTTTGAATTTATTGGAGAATTAGAAAAACTTTTTTCAGAAGGTTATTGCAATTATTTGGAACTTCTAAATTTGTTTGAGATTAATGTAAACACTATCGAGGATTTATTTGATAATGAAAAGGGAGTCCTAATAATGTCAGAGGATTTAAAAATAAGAAATAATAGACTCAATTTGTTGAGCTTAATTAGAAATTATTCTTTAAAAATTGCCGACTTTACACTTTTGAACTCTTAACTTTAATTCCTCCTTTTATTGAATAATTTTCTAACATTTTTTCTACCTCTTTATTTTCCCTAACAGCACTATCAACAGGTTTATATTTTAGAGGCGCTAGGGCTTTACCTCTTAAAATCGAACCAAGTGTAAGCATCGTAATTTTAAGTTGCTGTAATGGTTTCATAGAGACAACTCTTTTGTATAAGTAACTATCAAAAGTAAGTCTTTGAACATCCATGTCATCACACATCTCAACAAAGGCTTCTCTAGCAGAATCATTTCTGTAGAAAATATTTTGAAGGATTTCTAGCACTTTATAAGTTGTGCCATATTTTTTATCCCATTTTTTAAGATAGTTTTTTAAATCTTTTTCTGATGGAATTAATTGACCATTTTTTGATGCTTCAACAATTTCTTCAGCACACATTCTTCCGCTTTTTGCAGCAAAATAAATACCCTCTCCAGAACTCTTAGTAACATAACCAGCTGCATCACCAACCAATGCCATTCTCCCAACTACCCTTCTTGGCCTTGGATGTTCTGGAATAGGGTGAGCTTCTACTTTTATTACTTCACCATTAACAAGTCTTTTCTTTGCCCTATTTCTTACACCCTCTTGAAGTCCTTTAATTAATGACTGATTCTTTTGCATGGTTCCTGTACCCACAGCAACATGATCATATTTAGGAAATACCCACCCATAAAAATCTGGAGAAACATCAGTTCCAACATACATTTCAGCAAGATCTTCGTAGTAACTCATTTCTTCTTTAGGCAATTTAATTCTTTCCTGAAATGCTATTGCAACTTTGTAATCACCTGCATCCATTGCTTTTGCGACTCTGCTATTGGCTCCATCAGCTCCGATCAAAAGGTCAACAGTAAGCTCTTTTAGTTCCCCTTTTTTATCTCCATTCGTAAAATCTGAGTAGGAAAGCTTATATGGCCCTTGATTATTATCGCCAGTATCAATAGAAGTAACTAATCCATTTATTAATGTAGCACCAAGATCTGAGGCCCTGTTGCGCATAAAGGCATCCATAACTTCTCTTCTACACATCCCAATAAACTCATTATCACTTTTCCCATAAACTCTATCTAAACTTATATCTACCTCTCTATTTGATGGAGATATCATTCTCATATGCCTTACTTTTCTATCAATAATTGACTCAGGTAAATCAAATTCTTCGACCATGCAAAGTGGAATTGCTCCTCCACATGGTTTCGCATTATCTAATTTTCTCTCGAAGAGCCAAGTTTTTATTCCAGCTTTTGCAAGTATTTCTGCCGCACATGAACCACTTGGACCTCCACCAATAACAGCTACCCTCAACATATGAAAAAAAAATAATACTGTATTTAAAAACTACATCTTTTTTGCTAATAAAAGTGCATTTCTTAAAATAATAGTTAATATCGAAATATCTTTTCCAAATTCACTTCTAAATATTGGAACTAAACAAAGATATCGATCAATTTGATATACCACTTGCTAAAAGAACTTACCTAAATAATCCAAATTCAACATTATTAAAAAAACTATTAATATTTTCTCCATTTCTTTTTCTTATCTTTTCTGTCGCTGCATTGCGATTAATTAAAAATATAGAAATAGGATCTCTTGATAATTTCAATTTTCAGGCTCAGATAAATCACGACCATAGAATTTTAGGTCATTTACCCTATGCGGAAATTTCTAAGGAGAAGCTTGTTTTAATTGAGCCTAATATTGAAGTTCATATAGATATGCGCGATTCTCTACTAAAGATGAGAGAAGAAGCCAAAAAGGATGGGATATACTTAGTCTTCTTGAGTGGTTATAGATCAATAAATTTGCAAAACGATATCTTTTATTCTTTAAAATCTATTAGAAATCAAGAAGCGGCAGAAAGAGCTAGAGTTTCAGCCCCTCCAGGGTATTCCGAACATAGTACAGGTTTCGCAATCGATATTGGTGATGCTACTCAAAGAGAGACAGACTTTGAAACCGACTTCGAAAATACTGACGCCTTTAGATGGTTAATAAACAATGCAGCTAAGTTTCACTTTAAGTTATCGTTCAACAAAGATAATAAATATATAGATTATGAACCCTGGCATTGGAGATATGAGGGGTCAATTGAAGCACTAAAAGTTTTTGAAAGCTCAAATAGAAAAATAATAAATCTAATTGATTAATTTAATTATTCAATAAATTATATTTTTCAAAGTCTTAAAGAGAAAATTCTCATAATAAGCATACTTTGAGTTAGCCTTAATAAAGTCAATCTAATATTTATATAAATTCTATAAATGTCATCTTCGATAAAAGAAATTAGAAATGTTGCAATTATTGCTCACGTAGATCATGGGAAGACAACTCTTGTAGATGCATTGTTATCTCAATCAGGAATATTTAGAGACAACGAAGTTATCCCTACATGTGTAATGGATTCAAATGATCTTGAAAGAGAAAGGGGGATAACAATTCTTTCAAAAAATACTGCAGTAAACTACAAAGATACCAGAATTAATATTATAGATACACCTGGACATGCTGATTTTGGAGGAGAAGTTGAAAGGGTTTTGGGAATGGTTGATGGTTGTCTGCTTATTGTTGATGCAAATGAAGGACCTATGCCTCAAACAAGATTTGTTTTAAAAAAAGCATTAGAAAAAGGACTTAGGCCTATTGTCTTTGTAAATAAAATTGATAGACCTCGAGTAGTACCAGAACTAGCAATTGATAAGGTCCTTGATTTGTTTTTGGAGTTAGGTGCTGATGATGATCAATGTGATTTCCCTTATCTTTTTGGGAGTGGCTTATCTGGTTTCGCAAAAGAAGAGATGGAATCTAATAGTGACAATATGATGCCTCTATTTGAAGCTATTGTTAGACACGTTCCTCCTCCAGTGGGTGATTCGAATAAGCCTCTTCAGCTACAAATAACTACTTTGGACTATTCTGATTTCTTAGGCAGGATAGTAATTGGGAAGATCCACAATGGAACTATAAAAAATGGTCAACAGGCTAGTTTAATTAAAGAAAACGGAAAAACTATTAAAGGTAAGGTTAGTAAGCTTTTAGGATTTGAAGGATTACAAAGAATTGATATAAATGAAGCATTAGCAGGTGACATTGTTGCCGTTTCTGGTTTCGATGACGTCAATATTGGTGAGACCATAGCGTGTCCCGACTCTCCTCATCCTCTTCCATTAATCAAAGTTGACGAACCTACCTTAAATATGACTTTTGTTGTCAATGATTCACCATTCGCGGGTAAGGAAGGGAAATTTGTTACTAGTAGACAATTAAAAAATAGATTGGAGAGGGAACTTTTAACAAATGTTGCCCTGAGAGTAGAAGAAACTGATTCTCCTGACAGGTTCTCAGTTTCAGGAAGAGGAGAATTACATCTAGGGATATTGATTGAAACTATGAGAAGAGAGGGTTTTGAGTTTCAAATTTCACAACCTCAAGTAATTTTCAGAGAAATTGATAACGTTGAATGTGAACCTATAGAGACTTTGGTTTTAGATGTACCTGAAGTATCTGTTGGTTCTTGCATCGAAAAACTTGGATCTAGAAAGGCAGAGATGAAAAACATGCAGACAAGTTCAGATGGTAGAACTCAATTAGAATTTCTAGTACCATCAAGAGGATTAATTGGATTTCGCGGGGAGTTTGTAAGGATAACCAGAGGTGAAGGTATCATGAGCCATTCGTTTTATGAATATAAACCTAAAACAGGAGACTTTGAAACCAGAAGGAATGGCGTTCTTATAGCTTTTGAGGAAGGTGTAGCCACATTTTATGCTTTAAAGAATGCTGAAGATAGGGGAGTATATTTCATTAAACCTGGGGTTAAAGTTTATAAAGGAATGATAATTGGTGAGAATAATCGACCTCAAGATCTTGAGTTGAATATATGTAAAACTAAGCAGTTGACTAATATGAGGTCTGCAGGGGCAGAAGAACTTGATACTTTGCAGTCACCTGTGGATATTACTCTTGAAAGAGCACTCGAATATATTGGTCCAGATGAAATGCTAGAGGTAACACCGGATTCAATAAGAATGAGAAAAATAAATAAAAAGAAAAAAAATTAGTAATTGCTTTAATGAACGAAGAAAGTGCAAAAAGTTTTCAAGATTCCCTTCTTACAGCATTAAATCTTTTTAACAATCATAAATGGTACGAGGCTCATGATGCTTTTGAAGAAATATGGAATTCCGTAGATGGTGACGAAAGACAAGTTATCCAAGGAATTTTACAAGTATCTGTTTCTCAGTTTCACTTAAGTAAAGGTAATTTAAATGGAGCTACTATTTTGCTTGGAGAGGGTTTAGGCAGAATAAAAACTAGAACCAAGATTGATTTAGGGATTGATCTCGAATCATTCTGCCAATGTTTGGAAGATTTATTAAGGAAATTACAATATAGAGAATTATTAAACGACAACGATAAGCCTTTTTTGAAACCTCTTTAATGAATATATCTTTATCTTCAATTAAATTATTATTATGTATTTGATTTTTTTCTCAAGAAAGTAAGAAAACCAATTGATCCCAAGGAAAATGAACCTAAATATTCAGAATGTATCCCTTTCAATTAAAGGAAGATTAATTGTAAATGATGTTTCCATAACTGTTAATCCAGGGGAAGTTGTAGGTTTGATGGGACCTAATGGTGCTGGGAAAACTACAACTTTTAATCTTGCAGTTGGGAATATAAAACCAGATAAAGGTGAAATTTTAATGAATGGGAAAAATATAACCAATCTTCCTCTACCAATTAGATCAAGACTTGGGTTGGGTTACTTAACTCAGGAAGCGAGTATATTTAGAGACCTCACAGTTAAGGATAATATAGATTTGGCTTTACAAAATTCATCTTATAGTAAAGCAGCGATAAGAAATAGAAGAGAACAATTAATTAATGAATTCAATTTGAATAACTTTGTAGATAATTATGGTTATCAACTTTCAGGAGGAGAGAGGAGGAGGTGTGAAATTGCAAGAGCTCTAACTGTAGGCAGAAAAGGACCTAAATATTTGTTATTAGACGAACCTTTTGCTGGGATAGATCCTCTAGCTGTTAATGATTTAAAGAAACTAATTCTAAAATTAAGTATTGATGGGGTGGGGATTCTCATTACAGATCATAATGTGAGGGAAACCCTTCTAATTACTAACAAATCATATGTATTAAGTGAAGGAAAAATTTTAGCTAACGGTTCATCAAGTGAATTGGCCAATAATCCAATAGTCAAGAAGTATTATCTAGGAGATAATTTCAAACTTTGAAATGCTTTTTTAAAATAAATTAAAACTTTATTATTAAAGATTTGCTCATATGAGAATGATTTTAATTATTATTTGATTGTCATTAAATATTAAAACTTGAGAAATTTCAAGAAATGATACTAGATAATTTTTTTAAAAATTTAATATATGAACCGGTTTCAGTTTTAGGTCTTTTAGTTTTTTATTTTTTATTAATTAACTTACCAATATCTTTGGGTGCAGTTTTAAAAAAAAAGTCTTCTGCTGCTGTACGACTCATTACGATTTTAGTGAACTTATTAATAACATTACAATTGCTTTTTAGGTGGTCAATCTCTGGGCACTTCCCTATTAGCAATTTGTATGAATCTCTTTATTTTCTCACTTGGGGGATCACATTAGGTCAACTATTAATTGAAAGAGAATACCAAGCTCCAATAATTCCCTCAATTGCTATACCTATTGAATTATTGACTGTGGCTTTTGCTTGTTTTGTTTTACCTGAGGATTTGAAATTATCATCCAATTTAGTTCCAGCTTTAAGATCTAGTTGGTTAGTAATGCATGTTAGCGTCGTAATGCTTAGTTATGCAGCATTAATAATAGGTTCTTTACTTTCAATGTCCGTTTTGTTTATCAATAAAAATAAGCCACTTCAAATAAGAAGTAGTTCTACAGGTATAGGAGGATTTAAACTTTCAAATAGCTATCCCGTAAATGATTTAGTTGAACCTGTTGAATTTTCTCATTCAGAAGAATTAGATACATTAAGTTATCGTTCTATATTGGTAGGTTTTGTTCTTTTGACTCTCGGGTTAATTTCAGGTGCAGTTTGGGCTAATGAGGCCTGGGGCACATGGTGGAGTTGGGATCCAAAAGAAACATGGGCATTTATTTCATGGCTGTTTTATGCCGCTTATCTGCACATGAGAATAAGCAAGGGTTGGCAAGGACGCAAACCAGCATTATTAGCATCTACAGGCTTTTTGGTTGTTTTAGTTTGTTATTTAGGAGTAAATTTTTTAGGAATAGGTTTGCATAGTTATGGATGGATATTTGGGTGATTTCTTAATCATCCAGAATATTTATTGAGGTTCTGAAAGAACATTCCCTTTTTGTGCTTCTTGTGCAACTTTTCTCAAGTCATCACATCCTTCTTTTAATGTTGGGTAAGCAAACATTCCGCTACCTGCAATAAAACAATTAGCACCAGCATCGGCACATTGTGAAATAGTCCAATTTGCTTTTATCCCCCCATCAACTTCAATATCGACATCTAAGTTTTTTTCGATAATAAAGTTTCTTATTTCTTTTATTTTGTTAAGCATTGTTGGTATATAAGCTTGTCCTCCAAAGCCTGGATTAACTGTCATAACCAAAACATGATCAACCATATCCATTATGTTTTTAATCATTTCAAAAGGAGTATGAGGGTTCAATGCAACAGAAGGAGATCCTCCTAAATCTCTTATTCTTCCTAGAACTCTATGCAAATGAATATTTGCTTCGGCATGAGCTATTACTACACCTGGTTCACCATTGGCCCCTTTTGTAGCGTTTACATAAGATTCAAGCATTGTTTCACAGTTGTACTGGCTTACCATTAATTGAGTTTCAAAAGGGACATTGCAATATTTCCTGCATGCAGAAATCATTTCAGGACCAAATGTAAGATTTGGCACGAAATTTCCATCCATTACATCAAATTGAATTCTGTCTACCCCAGCTTCCTCGAGCTCTTTCACACATGCCCCCATATTTGCCCAATCTGCTGGTAAAACTGAAGGAATTATTTGAATTGGTCTATTTGCGCCAGTTAAATTTGCTTGATTTGACTCAGTCATTTAATTTTTAAAATATTTAATAAAGATACTATATTTAGTTGTTTATTCCTAATTTCAAGTCACGGCCTGATAAAGTAACAGCTGTAAAGAGTTAAAAAAAGCTTACTAGCATAATAATTCTCATAAAAAATTGCATTTTATATGAGATCATACTCAAAACCTTTTAGAAAATCCTCAAAATTTAATTGTGAATCAAACTTTAATTCAAGAAATTCTCGAAGTTGTCGAGCAAGCAGCTATTGCCTCAGCAAAACTAACAGGACTTGGTCAAAAAGATGAAGCTGATGCTGCAGCTGTCGAAGCAATGAGATTGCGAATGGGCAAAATTGAAATGAAAGGGAAAATTGTTATTGGAGAAGGCGAAAGAGATGAAGCACCCATGCTTTATATAGGTGAAGAGGTTGGTAGTGGAAATGGCCCAGGGGTTGACTTTGCAGTAGATCCTTGTGAAGGAACTAATCTTTGTGCGAATAATCAAAGAGGTTCTATGGCGGTGTTAGCTGCCTCTGATACGGGTGGTCTTTTCAATGCTCCTGATTTTTACATGAACAAATTAGCAGCGCCTCCTGCGGCCAAAGGTAAAGTTGATATTAGAAATTCAGCTACTGAAAACTTGAAGATACTAAGTGATTGCTTGGGCCTTTCTATTGATGAGCTTACTGTAGTTGTAATGGATAGAACTAGACATAAAGATTTAATTAAAGAGATTCGAGGATGTGGTGCAAAAGTACAACCGATTTCTGATGGTGATGTTCAAGCTGCGATTGCATGCGGTTTTGCAGGAACTGGAACACATTGCTTGATGGGTATAGGCGCAGCTCCAGAGGGTGTTATTTCGGCTGCTGCAATGAGAGCTCTTGGCGGACACTTTCAAGGACAATTAGTTTATGATCCTGCAATCGCTCAAACTTCTGAATGGGCTGATTACACAAAAGAAGGAAATATAAAACGTCTTAACGAAATGGGCATAACAGATATAGATAAAATCTATGAAGCAAATGAATTGGCATCGGGAGAAAATGTCGTCTTCGCTGGAAGTGGAATAACTGATGGATTATTATTTGACGGAGTTAAATTTGAAAGGGATTGTGTTAGAACAAGTAGTTTAGTTATTAGTACACTAGATAGTACTGCAAGGTTCACAAATACTGTCCATATAAAAGATGGTGCTAAGAGTATCAGCCTTTAAAAATTCACTTTTGATTTTATGCATATTGTTGTCGTCGGACTGAGTCATCGCACGGCACCTGTTGAAGTGCGTGAGAAGTTAAGTATTCCTGACCAATCCATAACAGATTCATTGAGAGCATTAAAAGCTTTCTCTGATGTATTAGAGGTGTCAATTTTAAGTACTTGTAATAGGCTGGAAATATATGCGCTAGTAAAGGATAAAAATACTGGAATTTCATCTATTAAAGAATTCATATCAGAATATTCTGGAATTATTTTTGAAGATTTAAATCCACATCTTTTTTGTTTTAGACAGGAAGAAGCAGTTTTGCATTTGATGAAAGTTTCGGCAGGACTCGATAGCCTCGTTTTAGGGGAAGGACAAATCCTTTCGCAGGTAAAAAAAATGATGAGATTAGGTCAAGAGAATCAATCTACTGGACCAATTCTCAATAGATTATTAACTCAATCAGTTAGTACAGGTAAAAAAGTAAGATCCGAAACAAATTTAGGAACTGGAGCTGTGTCAATTAGTTCAGCCGCGGTAGAACTAGCTCAATTAAAAATTGGACAAGAAAAGGGTCTCGATACTCTTGTAAGTTTGGAATCAGAGAACGTTCTTGTCGTTGGCGCCGGACGAATGAGTAGGCTTTTAATAACACATTTAAAATCAAAAGGATGTCATAAACTTATCCTTTTAAATAGAAATATTGATAGAGCATTAAAACTTGCTCAAGACTTCCCTGATTTAGAGATTGTTTGTAAAGGGTTAAACGAATTAGGAGAAAACATATCATTATCTTCCCTTGTTTTCACCAGTACTGCTTCTGAAGAACCAATTATTGATCTCACAAAAATTGAAAAAATAAATTTAAGTAATAGACTTAAATTTATTGATATTGGTGTACCGAGAAATATATCTAATGATGTCAAACAACATGAATTTGTTAAATCATTTGATGTTGATGACTTACAAGAGGTCGTTTCAAGAAATCAAGAATTTAGACAGAAAATAGCAAAGGAAGCGGAGTCTTTAGTAGAAGAAGAAAGGATCATTTTTCTAGAATGGTGGGCAAGTTTAGAGGCCGTTCCAGTAATTAATAAACTTAGATCAGATTTGGAGTTAATTAGAAAAGAGGAATTGCAAAAAGCACTTAGCAGAATGGGACCAGATTTTTCGGCTAGAGAAAGAAAAGTCGTGGAAGCTCTGACTAAAGGAATAATTAATAAAATACTTCATACGCCGGTCACCAAGTTGAGAAGTCCTCAATCAAGAGAAGAAAGACAAGTTTCTTTGAAAATCGTTGAAAAATTGTTTTCTTTGGTAGAAGAGGATAAAAATAACTAACTTTTTTCGATTTATATTAAGTTTTTCCAGTAATTTATCGAAATACCTTTGTAAACTGACCATTTGTATTTCTAAACATGCCCATAATCAGTTACTTTAAATAGTTGTATATCTACCTCTATTAGATTGAATGAAGCGTGTGTTGGCCATAATCCTCGGAGGAGGAAAAGGCTCTAGACTTTACCCTCTAACAAAAATGAGGGCTAAACCTGCTGTGCCATTGGCAGGTAAGTATCGTTTGATAGATATTCCGATTAGTAATTGTATAAACTCAGGCATTGAAAAAATGTACGTATTGACCCAGTTCAATAGTGCATCTCTAAATAGACATATAGGAAGAACCTATAATTTAAATGGCCCTTTTGGCCAAGGATTCGTGGAAGTTTTAGCTGCACAACAGACTCCTGATAGTCCGAAGTGGTTTGAAGGTACTGCTGATGCTGTAAGAAAATACCAATGGTTATTTCAAGAATGGGATGTTGATGAATATTTAATATTGTCAGGTGATCAACTGTACAGAATGGACTACAGTTTATTTGTTCAACATCATAGAGATAATGGTGCTGATTTAACTGTTGCAGCTTTGCCTGTTGATGAAGCTCAAGCAGAAGGTTTTGGCCTAATGAGAACCGATGATGTAGGAAATATAAAAGAATTTAGTGAAAAGCCTACTGGAGAGAAGTTGAAGGCTATGGCAGTAGACACTTCAAAATTTGGATTAAGTAAGGAGTCAGCTCTCGAAAAACCATATCTAGCCTCTATGGGGATTTACGTTTTTAGCAGAAATACTCTCTTCGATCTTCTAAATAAATTTCCTGATTATACGGATTTTGGTAAGGACATAATTCCAGAAGCTCTCGACAGAGGCGATACTCTTAAAAGTTATGTTTTCGATGATTATTGGGAAGATATCGGAACAATTGGGGCATTCTTTGAGTCAAACCTTGCATTGACCGAGCAACCAAAACCTCCATTTAGTTTTTATGATGAGAAATTTCCAATTTATACTAGACCTAGATTTTTACCCCCTTCTAAACTTGTAGATGCTCAAATTACTGATTCAATTGTTTGTGAAGGCACAATCTTGAAGTCATGCAGTATTTTACATTGTGTTTTAGGTGTAAGAAGCAGGATTGAAAGTGACTCGGTTCTTGAGGATACTCTTGTTATGGGAGCCGATTTCTTTGAATCCCCTGAAGAGAGGATTGAATTAAGAAAAGGGGGCGGAACGCCTCTTGGAGTAGGTGAAGGGACTACTGTAAAAAGAGCAATTCTTGATAAGAATACAAGAATTGGCGATAATGTCGTGATCATTAACAAAGATCGAGTAGAAGAAGCAGATAAGCCAGAATTAGGCTTTTATATCAGAAATGGAATTGTTGTAGTAGTTAAAAATGCAACTATTGCCAACGGAACTGTTATTTAAATCTTTTCCATCATTTTTCGCTGACATATGTATTTTTTTTGAGCAATTTTGTTGAGTTGTAGGCACACTGTATTTATTGAGTTTTTTAATTTTTTATGTCCAAGGCACATTTTGGTTTAATAGGTCTTGGTGTTATGGGCGAAAATTTAGTTCTTAACGCAGAGAGAAATGGATTTTCTAGTGTAGTTTTTAATAGGACTTACTCAAAAACCGAAGAATTTTTACAAGGTCGTGGTCTTGGGAAGAATATAGAAGGAGCTGAAACTCTTCAAGAATTTGTTAATAAGCTAGAGAGACCTAGAAGAATTCTAATGATGGTAAAAGCTGGCCCTGCAACAGATGCTGTCATTGATAATATTTCTGGATATCTCGAGGAAGGAGATTTATTAATAGATGGCGGCAACTCTCAATTTAAAGATACAGAAAGAAGGGTGAATACTCTTGAAAGTAAAAGTTTTGGATACATTGGGATGGGAGTCTCTGGAGGGGCCAAAGGAGCTTTAGAGGGTCCAAGTATGATGCCCGGTGGTACTAAGGCTTCATATGATGCAATTGAAAGCTTATTAACAAAAATGGCTGCCAAAGTTGAAGACGGACCATGTGTTGCATATGTTGGACCAGGAGGCTCAGGTCATTTTGTGAAAACTGTTCATAACGGAATTGAATATGGAATTGAACAAATACTTGCAGAAGCTTATGACCTTATGAAGAGAGTCAAAGGTATGAACGGACAGCAAATGTCAGAGGTATTTGGTATTTGGAATAATACTGATGAATTAGCTTCTTATCTTGTTGAGATAACAGAGATTTGTCTAAATACAAAAGATGAGATAACTGGAGATGATGTCGTGGAAAAAATATTAGATAAAGCTGGCCAGAAAGGTACAGGGTTATGGACTGTTGTAAGTGCTCTAGAACTGGGGGTATCAGTCCCAACTATTTATGCATCTTTAAATGCAAGAGTAATGAGTTCTTTAAAAGAGCAACGTAGTGAGATTGAAAAAACTATTCCAATTAAAGAGATAGGGGATTTTGATTTAGGAAATATATCAGATGGAATGAAACCTTTATTTGATTCTGTAGTCCTTGCCACAATAGCTAGCTATGCCCAGGGTATGGATATTTTAAGAGAAGCATCTGCAGTATATAACTATGGTTTGAATATGCCAT
Organism: Prochlorococcus sp. AG-347-M23; assembly: GCA_003278855.1. Taxonomy (GTDB): domain Bacteria; phylum Cyanobacteriota; class Cyanobacteriia; order PCC-6307; family Cyanobiaceae; genus Prochlorococcus_A. The sequence goes on from QCCU01000002.1 coordinate 90,463, forward strand.
CAATTGCTCAAATATGGAAAGGTGGTTGCATAATTAGATCAAAATTATTAAGTAAAATTCAAGATGCTTACAACAAAGATCCTAATCTAAAAAATTTAATTTTTGATGATTGGTTCAATAATGAAATTGCGACAAGATTAGATAACTTAGCTAAAGTTGTTTCTTTATCCACAAAAGCTGGTATACCAGTCCCATGTCTATCCAGTACCTTAGATTATTTGAATAGTTATAGAACCAATAGACTTCCTCAGAACCTTGTTCAGGCAATGAGAGACTGTTTTGGCTCTCATACATATGAAAGAATTGATAAGGAAGGTAGTTTTCATACTGAATGGATGAAATGATTGAAAAGTTTAAAAATGGATATACACTTAACATTTACAAAGACAAGCTAGAGCTATCCACAGCGGTTTTTAAGTTTGTTGAAAGTCACATTATTCATACTTTAAAAAAGAAAGACAGGTTCAAATTTTGTGTAAGTGGAGGTTCAACTCCTAAACCTGTCTATAAGCTTTTATCAAAAAGTGATCTTAGATGGGATATGGTTGATGTCTTTTTAGGGGATGAAAGATGTGTTGATCCAAATTCAGAATTGAGTAACTCGTTAATGTTGAAGAATTCATTGTTAACTAATTTTGGAGCTAAAGCTTTTTTTTATGAAATTTTCAATGATTTAAATGCTGATGATGAAGCTACAAAAAATCAATTTATTTCTAAATTATTTGAAAAATGCGGATCAAACCCTCCAACTTTTGATTTAACATTATTAGGTCTTGGAGACGATGGTCATACAGCCTCATTATTCCCTTATCAAAAAAATAATAATGTAGATGATTTTGTTATTTTTAATGAAGGTAAAGGTTTAAAAAGAATTTCATTAACTCCAAAGGTTCTTTCAGCTTCTTCAAAGATAGTATTTTTAGTTAGTGGAGCTTCTAAAAGAATTGCTCTTGAGAGGTTATTAGATGAAAAAGGGTCACCAGATAGAACACCATCAAAATTAATAAAATCTAATAATCAAATTTCAATATTTTGTGATCAGGAATCAGCAAAAGAATTAGAAATTTAGTTAGAGTCTATTAATAATTTAAATTATTTAATGAGTAAGAAAAAATTTTTATTCCAGAAAAAGGAGTTCGATGGTTGGAAAACATTAAATGATACTGTTATGGGCGGATCAAGTTCAGCTTTTTGTGAAACCTCAAATTCGGGTTTGATATTAAAGGGTAATATTGTCGAGAAAGCAGGAGGATTTGTTAGTTGTAGATCTTCTATATATAAACCTTCTTTAAATTTATCTGAGTATTCATCCTTTGAATTAAATATTGATGGACAAGGAAGAACTTTTAAATTTGCTGTTGCTTGTGAAGATGATCTACTAGGACTAACCGAATTTATTCCTGGTGGTCTTAGATGGATTAAATCATTTCCAACAAAAAAATTCGGGACAACAAATGTTCAAATTCCTTTTAGTGAGTTAAAACCTTCAGTAAGAGCTAATAAAGTACGTTTTCCATTTAAATTCAAGCCATCTAAAATTAAAAGATTGCAACTACTACACTCTAAGTTCGGTGATGATGGATTACTTAATAATGAGTTTAAACAGGGTTCAATAAAAGTCTTAATTAAATCAATAAGTGTTATTTGAAAATCCACCTAAAAATATAGAGAGCTTAATCGCTAAGTCAGCAGATTTAACAAATAAACCTTTTGTGCATTCTGTCGTAAAAATAAATGGTGAATACGAATTCGAAGATGAAGATATTGATTTAACAGTTAATATCTTATGTAGAGATAAAGAAGGTAAAAGATTAGAAATTTATGATCTTGAATTAGAACTTTTTAAATCAAATAAAGAGTTGGTTTTAGTAATCTCTAAGCTTAACTTCCCTGATGAACCAATATTATGGTGTGGAGTCAAAACATTATGGATGGATAGCAATAATGGGAAAAAATGCAATTCACCAAAATACAGCGCTAGATTGGAAAATTTAGCAAATAGGATAAAAAGTTTTATTGATTAAGAAAAAAAAATTTGAGCTGATTTATAAATCAGTAACAGCCCCTAAACTTGATGTGCTTACGATTCTCGAATATTTTGAAAGAATTCCTCTTTTGTATTTTTGAATAGGTTTTACCCAATCTTTTTTTCTTTTTTCTAATTCTTCGTCAGATAAATCAACTTCAATTAGTTGTTTTACAGCATCTACTGTAATTAAATCACCTTGTTTTATTAGAGCAATATTTCCTCCTACAGCAGCCTCTGGAGCTATGTGACCCACCACAAGACCATAGGTACCGCCGCTAAATCTGCCATCGGTAATTAAAGCCACCTTCTCTCCTAGCCCTTGACCAACAATTGCAGATGTTGGAGCTAACATCTCTCTCATACCTGGTCCTCCTACAGGACCTTCGTTTCTAATAACAACAACATCGCCAGCTTTGATATCGTTATTTAATATCGATTTTAAACAATCCTCTTCACTTTCAAAAATCTTTGCGGGACCTGTTAATACAGGGTTTTTTACTCCGCTAATTTTGGCTACAGAACCTTCGCTCGCTAAGTTACCTTTTAATATCGCTAGATGTCCTTTTTTATAAAGAGGGTTATCTATGTTTCTTATGACATTTTGATTTGTTGGAGGCTTATCTGGAATATTTTGTAAGTATTCTGAGATGGTTTTTCCTTCAATGTTTTTGCAATCGCCATGAATTAATCCTGCATTCAAAAGTATTTTCATTACTTGTGGAATCCCACCTGCCTTATGAAGATCCACCGTCACATATTTACCACTCGGTTTAAGGTCACAAATAACGGGTACTTTTTGTCTGATTCTCTCAAAATCATTAATGTTGATATCTATTCCTGCAGTATTCGCGATAGCTAAGATGTGCAATACCGCATTTGTTGATCCGCCAATTGCCATAATTACTGATATTGCATTTTCAAATGCTTTCTTAGTCAATAGGTCTAGAGGTCTTATATCTTTTTCTATTGCAGAGACTAATATCTCAGCACTTTTATCTGCACTTAGTTCTTTTTCAAGATCTTCAGCAGCCATAGTAGAACTGTGAGGAAGACTTAACCCTAATACTTCAATAACCGCAGACATTGTATTAGCTGTAAACATTCCTCCACAGCTACCAGCACCAGGAATACAATTTTTCTCAACTTGGATTAGCCTTTCTTCATTAATTTTGCCTGATGTTAATTGTCCAACAGCTTCAAATGCACTAACAACAGTAAGATCTTCTCCATGCAATTTCCCAGGCTTTATTGTCCCTCCATAAATGAAAATTGAGGGAATATTCATTCTTGCAATCGCAATCATGGCACCCGGCATATTTTTATCACATCCACCTATAGCAAGTACTCCATCCATACTCTGAGCATTGCATGCTGTTTCAATTGAATCAGCAATAACTTCTCTTGAAACTAGGGAATATTTCATGCCCTCTGTTCCCATAGAAATCCCATCACTTACTGTTATAGTCCCAAACATCTGAGGCATCCCACCTGATCTTTTTATAGACTCTTCAGCTTTTAGAGCTAACTTATTTAAACCCATATTGCATGGTGTTATGGTGCTGTATCCATTTGCAACTCCAATAATAGGTTTATTAAAATCTTCATCATTAAATCCAACAGCTCTTAACATCGATCTGTTAGGTGATCTTTGCACACCTTGGGTTATTGCAGATGATCTGAGTTTATTCATATTATTAGAGAACCTTTTTTATTCTATTGCCCCAACTCTTCAAGTTGCTTCCTCACATCAGCAATTGCAGAATTAAGTTGCTCAACTTTCTTCTCCAGATTCTCTCCTTCAACTTCATTTATATTTTCATTTGAATCAATAGCTTCTGAGCCGTCTTGAATTCTGGAGGAATACATCATTGCTTTTTGTTTTTTTTCCTCTTTTCTTTTGTCTGCTTCGGATATTAACCACCATGCTAGACCTGCTGCTCCAATAAAAGCACCACTTATTAATGATAAAAGATTATTTGAAGACGAATCTCTGTATTCAGACATTGGTAAAATATTTACTCCTATATTCTATATTAGTTCTTATCTTGAAATATAGTACTTAAACGCGATAAAGGATTTCCAATACCGGGGACCAATAATGGTGTTTTTTCGTCTTCCTCATCTATGCAAGAAGTGTAAATTACCTGATTCGGGAATAATTTCGCAATTTCATTTAACCCTTTATTTGAGCAAATAGCAGTTATTAAAAGAATCCTATTTGAGTCAACACCTAATTCCTTTAATTTAATTAAGGTTTCTAATGTGGTTGATTTTGTCGTTATTTGTTCTGAATAAAATATAACTCCTTCATTTGATTCAATAGTTTTAGGAAGTTCTCCTAATGAGAGTGTTGAATTAGGAATTACTTCTTTAGATCCAAACCAAAGAGATAACCCTTCGGGCAACATCGCGAGCACTTTTATTGGATAATCAGTATTAATAAAGAATCCATCTGTGTCCCCATTATCAGTATTTACTATTTCTTTTTTATATGGCAGCCAATTACGTAATGCTTCATATGTAAGCCATTTTCCTAATTGCTCATATCCTGTTGAGTACAAAATATCTGGAGTATTTTTTTCTCGCAATATTGAAAGCCAATGTTTTATTAATGGATGAGGAGGAACAATAACCTTTAGTGACATTGCCATATATTTTCCTTTAAGATACTCTTACAAACTTTAAATACTTAAGTTCTAAAATACAGTCTTATTATGATTAAATCAATTGTTTTCCCCTCACTAAAGAATGCATTAATTACTTTGTTGTTCGTTGGGATTTTATTTTTTAATTCTGTAAATTCTGCATGGGCTAAACGACCTCCTGAGATTAGAAACCAGCAAGACCTTAATTTAGAGCCAGATATGCACGGTCAAGATTTAAGCGGTAACGAATACGTTAAGTTTGATTTGAATGGGTTTAATTTTAGTGAAAGTAATTTAGAAGGCGCGGTTTTCAATAATAGTAAATTGCAAAATTCAAAGTTTAATGGAGCCAATTTAAGAGATGCACTAGCTTATGCAACAGATTTTACAGATGCAGATCTTTCGGATGTTAATTTTACAAATGCTTTATTAATGGAGAGTAATTTTGAAGGGGCAAAAATAGATGGTGCAGATTTTACTGATGCAGTTCTTAGTCGTACACAACAAAAACAATTATGTGCGATTGCTAATGGCACAAATAGTTCTACCGGAGAGAGTACAGAATATAGCTTAGGTTGTTAATCATAAAAAATGAAAAAAAAAATACCAGTTATAGTTGTTTCAGGATTTCTTGGTTCAGGTAAAACAACTTTTCTAAGATATTTATTAAAAGAGAGTAATAAAAAATTTGGTTTAATAATTAACGAATTTGGTGATGTTGGAATTGACGGTGATTTGATTAAAAGTTGTGATAAATGTGATGAATCTGAAGACGACTGCGTAATCGAATTAAACAATGGATGTTTATGTTGTACTGTTCAAGATGATTTTGTTCCATCAATAAAAGCTCTACTAGAATTTAATCCTCCTATCGAATCAATAATTATCGAAACAAGTGGCTTGGCACTGCCAATTCCCTTAATTCAAGCACTTAACTGGCCTGAAATTAGGTCTTCCATTTACCTTGATGTTGTTGTTGGTATCGTTAATGGAGAATCAATGCTTAATGGTTTACCAATTAATGATTTAAATAAAATAACAAAACAATATAATGAAACAGATAAAATTGATCACAACGCCACTATAGATGAACTTTTTGAGGAGCAACTAGAAGTTTCTGATATCGTTTTAGTCTCTAGATCAGATATCTTAAATGATGATCAGTTTGACGTTGTAAAACATAAAATTCAAGGAAGTCTAAACTCATCTACACCAGTCATTAAATCCAATAATGGCAAAATTGATTTGAACTATCTATTTGATTTTAATTTTAAAAAAGAGACTTATAAAGAGTTTTTAACTGAAGAACATGACCATAATCATGTTGAACTTGTATCAGATTCAATTAAATTAAATTATTTCCTTGAAAAAAATGACTTTGAAAAGGAGATGTCAAAAATCTTGGATGAATTAAACATTCTTCGAATAAAAGGACGTATTTGGATACCAAACAAATCATTACCTTTACAAATACAAATTGTTGGAAAGAAAATTAATACTTGGTTTGAAGAGGCTCCAGACAATTGTTGGAGACCAAATGATAATGCTGGGCTTGAATTAGTAATAATTTCCTTTGATGAAAAATCTATAAAAACTTTCAATAAAAAAATTAAAGAGAAATTTAAGATTTTAAGTGAACCAAAAATAGCAATTTGACATTATAGTTAGCTGCCGCGATACTTAAATAGTAGACAGCCCAAGATGGAAAATTCAAAAATTGCTTTAAAACAAATAATCTCTGAAGAAGTTACATCAATTGATAAAATAAAATGTTCAAAATGTGGAGGGGCAGGAAATTTTAAAACACATGAAAATTCAAGAAGAACTTGCTTAGTATGTTTTGGTAGAGGCTACATAAACATCTAATAACTCAGAAAACCTTAAGTTAAAAATATTTGTTTATTAATCAATAGTACTTTTTATTAAAATTTAAACTAATCTTCTAGTAGAAATTAATTTTTAATTGGACCAATTTGCTGTAAAAGTTTTTGTAAGACTAAGACCCTCAGTTTTAGATCCAGCAGGGGAAGCTACCAAATCTGCCTCTATAAAACTTGGAGCCGAGGGAATAAAATCATTACGTATAGGAAAAATGATTGAAGTAAAAATAGAAGGTAATGGTGAAAACGAAGTAAGAGGAAAAATTGATTTATTGTGTGATAGGTTATTCGCAAATACTGTTATTGAAGATTATGAGTATTCACTAGAAAAATTATAAGATGGATAATTTTACTGTAGGAGTTGTTGTCTTCCCTGGTTCTAATTGTGATCGTGATGTTTCATGGGCATTGGAAGGTTGTTTAGACATAAGAACAAAATACTTGTGGCATGAGTCTTCAGATTTAAGTGATGTAGATGCAATAGTTTTACCCGGAGGATTTAGCTATGGTGATTATTTAAGATGCGGAGCAATTGCGAGATTCTCTCCATTAATAAATGCCTTGGATGAGTTTGTTAAAAGCGGGAAAAGAGTTTTAGGAATTTGTAATGGGTTTCAAATTTTGACAGAATCAGGATTTTTGCCTGGTGCTCTTGTTGCAAATAAAAATCTTAATTTTATCTGTGATGACGTTGAACTGGACATCGTTTCTTCAAAAGGAGGTTGGTTTAATAATGTAGATGAAAAACAAACAATTAAATTGCCAATAGCGCATGGGGAAGGAAGATATCATTGTGATTCTGATACTTTAAAGAAACTTGTAGATAATGAATTGATCGCTTTGAGATATATAAAAAATCCCAATGGATCTTCATTCGATATCGCAGGCATAACTAATAAGAAGGGAAATGTTCTAGGTTTAATGCCTCACCCAGAGCGAGCATGCGACGAGACAATTGGTGGGACTGATGGTCTCTTTACATTAAAGTCATTAATATTGAAATAAAAAAAGACCCCCAATTTTGGAGGCCTTTTTTTATTTAATTTGGGAGGAAATTAAACAGTAGCTTTTACTTTTGGATCCAAATCACCTTTTGCGTAAAGATCAGCAAAATAATTAGTGCTGTTTTGTTTGATCTTACTTGCTTGACCTTCGCACCAGAACTGCTTGTATCTATCAAGACAAACTTGCTTCATGTATTTTCTAGCAGGCTTGTTGAAATGTCTTGGGTCGAAGTTTGCCTTATCAGCAAATGCTGCCTCTCTAACCGCGGCAGTGAAAGCAAGTCTGTTATCAGTATCAATGTTGACTTTCCTAACTCCATTTCTTATTCCCTCTTGAATTTCTTCTACAGGAACACCATAAGTTTGAGGAATTTCACCGCCATATTTGTTAATGATATCTAACCATTCTTGAGGAACTGAACTAGATCCATGCATTACAAGATGGGTATTTGGAAGTGCTTTATGAATTTCAGCAATTCTGCTTATTGCAAGAACTTCTCCTGTAGGTTTTCTTGTAAATTTATAAGCACCATGACTTGTTCCTATAGCAATAGCTAAAGCATCGACTTTTGTTTTGGCTACAAAATCTGCAGCTTCTTCAGGATCAGTCAGAAGCATATCTGTAGAAAGTTCACCTTCAAATCCATGACCATCTTCCGCTTCACCTTTTCCTGTCTCTAATGAACCTAAGCAACCCAACTCTCCTTCAACACTAACTCCAACTGAATGGGCAAAATCTACTACTTTTTTAGTAACTGCAACATTATATTCGTAACTAGCGGGTGTTTTTGCATCTGCCTCTAGAGAACCGTCCATCATTACTGATGTGAAACCATTTATTGCTGCTGAGTAACATGTTGATGGCTCATTACCGTGGTCTTGGTGCATAACCACTGGAATATTAGGATATGTTTCTGTAGCAGCAAGGATTAGATGACGTAGGAAAATTTCTCCTGCATAATTTCTTGCCCCTCTTGAAGCTTGGAGGATTACAGGACTATCAGTTTCATATGCTGCTTCCATGATTGCTTGAACTTGTTCAAGGTTATTAACATTGAAAGCTGGAATACCGTAACCATTCTCAGCAGCGTGATCTAAAAGTAGTCTTAGTGGAACGAGGGCCATAATTAAAATAAGTTAAATGCTATATAAAGCATATGTTTCCGAGAGTTTAGTATAAATAGGTATCAAATGTCACGTCATTAGATATACAAAATACTAAATTAAAGAAACTTATTTTATGACCCAGAGTACATTTTTAGGATTTTTTTTAGTTAATAAGTGTAGCCTGCTACAAACAATTGTTCATCCGATGAAGGTTGAGATCCTGCTACATAGGCACCTTTTGAAGCTTCAGAGTTTGCTTGAGCTCTTGCTATTAAAGCTTTTTGACCTCCTTCAACGTCGCTTCCTTTCCAGGCCTTTAAGCATGAGTGCTGTAATGCTCTTCCATAGGAGAATGAAACATTCCATAAAGCTTTCCTGTAAAGAGTGTTCATATTATTTAGATAAACAGAAGCAGCTTCTTCGCTTAACCCTCCTGATAAGAAAACTATTCCAGGAACAGATGCAGGAACGCATCTTTCCATAGTTCTAATTGTCATTTCAGCAACCTTCATAGGATCAGCCTTTGTTGGACAATCTGCTCCATTAACAGTCATAGAAGGTTTTAATAGAGTGCCCTCTAGAAAAACTCCATTTGCTTGACAGGCACTATAAACCTGCTTTATTACCTCTTCTTGAACTTCAGCAGTTTTTTCAATAGTATGGTCGCCGTCCATTAAGATTTCAGGTTCAATAATTGGTACTAACCCAGATTCTTGAACTGATCTTGCATACCTTGCTAATCCCCAAGCATTCTCTTGAATTGATAGTTTTGAAGGACAACCATCATTTGTAATTTGCAGAACTGCTCTCCACTTTGCAAATCTGGCACCTTGTTCATAATATTTTGCGGCTCTTTCAACTAACCCATCTAGGCCAGAGCAAAAAGTTTCTACATCTCCTCCTCCTGGAAGTGGATTTAGGCCCTTATCGACCTTTATACCTGGAATAATACCTAAATCATTTAGTTTCTTAACCATTGACTCGCCATCTTGGTGATTCTGATAAAGAGTTTCTTCGAAGAGAATTGCTCCACTTATATATTTGCCAAGACCTTCTGTAGTAAAAAGCATTCCTCTATATGCCTTCCTATTGTCTTCAGTATTCTCAACGCCAATTCCAGCGAGTCTTTTACCTACTGTTTTAGTGGATTCATCTACCGCTAATATTCCTTTTCCTTTAGAAGCTAGTAATTGAGCATTTTCTTTAAGCTCATTTTTGTAATAATTTAAAGCCATTCTTTAATAATTCAGTTCAATTGATTTTTCCAGAATATGAAAAAAAAATAAAATCAATCCAATACTTTATCGGGTGATAATTGCTACTTATAAATGTATAGCCTTAAATTTTGATGCTTAATCCACTTTTGGAAGATTCTCTTATGGCTTCGCAAACTTTATGACTAGCAAGTCCCTCAGATAAGCCTGGGATTACAGGTGTTCCATTCATTATACTCTGGGCCCATAAATTTTGAATTCTCAAAACTGGAGCTATTCTCCCATCAGTCCATGTTTTTTCAAAATTAAAACTTGAATCTGCAGTTAGATTTTGTATTTTATTTTCGTTGTTTGAATATTTTAAATTAAAACCATGTACATAATCTTTTTGGTTTTCGCTTTTAAGAATTAGTGAACCTTCGCTTCCATATATTTCTAAACTAAATCCTCTACCATTTTTAGAAATTGATGATAAAGATACCTGACATGGAATAAGATTCGAGCTGTAGTTTGATATTTCAATATTGGCTAAACATACATCTTCACTCGTAACATCATTTAAATCAGATGAATTAGGTAAAGGTCTTTTTTTTATTGATGTTGCTAACTTGCCAGACACGTTTATTGCTTCTCCAAAAAACCAATTCAACATATCGAATGCATGAGTACCTAAAGCGCCAATAACTCCTCCACCTTTTTCTTCCAATGAATACCAATTCCAGGATCTTTTGGGGTCGGATCTACTGCCCATTAACCAATCTAATTTGACTAAATATATATCTCCTAAGATATTTTCATCAATAAGTTTTTTTGTCTGAAGGAAAAGAGGTACTGCTCTATATTCAAAATCAACACATACGCTTAAATTATTAATTAAAGATATTCTCTGAAGCTCTTCAATTTCTGAGGAGGATATTGAAACGGGTTTTTCTAGGAGCAAATTTTTATTATTCTCTAGAGCTTTTTTTGCTAACTTAAATCTTGCTTCAGGAGGAGTGGCAATAATAATTCCATCAATTTTTGGAGATTTAACTAAGTCTTCCCAATTATGAAAAAAATCTAAGCCCGTTTCTTTTTCTATTATCGATTTTTGCTTTTTCTCGTAATGATAAATTGCTACAGGAGTTAAGTGATCAGACTCTTTTAATGCCTCTAGATGAACTTTTTTCCCAAATCCTAGTCCGGCGATTGCTATTTTTAATTTTTTATTTTTAGTATTCATTCTTATTCATTAATAAACTCTGAACAGCTATTTTCAATAACAACATCTATAAGTTCATCATTATTAGAAGTTTGCCATTTTGAATTGAATTGTGGAATTCCATTTATTGATGTATCTTTGAACTTTTTTTCATTGCAATTAATTCTCATTACATAAAGTGATAACTCTCCATCATCATCAGAATTAGTTGGATTCTTAAAGAACTTTGTTAATACACTTATTTCACCATTTGGGAGCGACTTAATACTCCCTTTATCAAGCCATTCTTTCCCATCATCATTCTCTTTTAGCAGGACCCAGTCAACATTTCCTATCGCATATGAATAGGAGGCAAAGTTAAAAATAAAGAGTAGAAGGCTTAAAGAAAAATAAAATAAATTAGAAATTATTCTCATTTTATATATTTGCTTGTGCAAGTTCTTTTACACCATGAATTTTTAAAATTTTAGTCAGAGTATCCTTGAGATCTTTCCTTTTTACTATTACATCAACAAAACCATGCTCAAGAAGATATTCAGCTGTTTGAAAATTATCGGGTAATTTTTCTCTTAATGTTTGTTCTATAACCCTTCTTCCAGCAAATCCAATAAGTGCTTTAGGTTCCGCCAAAATTAAATCACCTAACATCGCAAAGCTGGCTGTTACCCCTCCAGTAGTTGGATGAGTTAACAACGGCATATATAGGAGATTTTTCTCTTTATGTTTTTTTAATGCTCCAGATATTTTTGCCATTTGCATGAGACTTAACATACCTTCTTGCATCCTTGCTCCTCCTGATGCGCAAACAATAAGAATTGGAAAATTTTCTAAAGTTGCTTTCTCAATTATCCTTGTAATTTTTTCACCAACTACTGAACCCATGGATCCTCCCATAAATCGAAAATCCATAACAGCCAATGCTAAAGGCAATGAATTTACAGAACAGATACCTGTTACGACTCCATCTCTTAAACCTGTACCTGCTTGACTTTCTTTAATTCGATCTGCATACGCTCTTCTATCTTTAAAACCTAAAGGATCTGTAGGACTTAGTGAACTATCAAACTCCTCGAATGAATTTTTGTCAGCAATTATATTTATCCTTTCATCACTATTAATTCTATTATGGTGTCCACAATTGCTACAAACATTGAAATTTGAAATTAGGTCTTTTCTATAGGCAACTTGGGAACACTCTGAACATTTAACCCATAAACCATCTCCTTCGTCAGTATCTTGGGAAACTTTCCCAACAAATTGATCTTTACGCCTTGCGGCAAACCAGTCGATTAATGACACAACATTACCTGTTTTTTCTATTTAAATCTAAGTAAGGTACTTTTATCAAGAAAGATATATAAATATTTGAGATTTTCTAAATAAGAAACTCCTCAAAGTTAAAAATATAATTATTTGAGTTAATAATCGTAATTAATTATTATTTATTTTTCTCCTCGATCATTTTATGAATTATTGGAGTAAGAATTAGTTCCATTGCGAAACCCATTTTTCCTCCATTTACAACGATACTTGTTGGACTTGACATGAATGAATCGTTAATCATTCCAAGCAAGTATTGAAAATCAATACCCCATTTCTCTCTCGCCCCTTTTCTGAAATGTATAATCACAAAGCTCTCATCAGGAGTTGGGATATTTCTGCAGATGAAAGGATTTGAAGTGTCAATAGTGGGAATTCTTTGGAAATTAATATCGGTTTTGCTGAATTGTGGGCAGATGTGATTTATATAATCAGGCATTCTTCTCAATATCGTATCAACAATGGTTTCCGCTGAGTAACCTCTTTCTGCATTATCTCTATGAATTTTTTGAATCCACTCTAAATTTGTTATCGGAACAACGCCAACAAGTAAATCAGCATAGGATGCCACATTGTATCCATCACCTTCTACCCCACCATGCAAACCTTCATAAAAAAGAACGTCTGTTCCCTCAGGAATATCTTCCCATGGAGTAAATTGCCCAGGTTCTAGGGATGTCCCAAGTCTTGTATTATGTTCTTCTGCTTCTTCAAGACTATGTAGATAATATCTTTTTTTTCCTCCTCCAGTTTCGCCATAGATTTTAAAAAGTTCTTCTAACTTGTCAAAAAGATTTGCCTCTGGACCAAAATGAGAGAAATTTTCACCTTTTGAAAGAGCGTCTGCCATCGCTTTTTTCATAGGCATTCTTTCAAATCTGTGGTAACTATCACCTTCTACAACTGCGGGAACAATATCTTCTCTGGCAAAAATATGCTCAAAGGCTCTTTTTACTGTACTTGTTCCTGCTCCTGAAGATCCTGTTACAGCGACTACTGGATGACGTTTTGACATTTTTTAAAAACAATATCTAATGATTCTGACAGGTAATATGCCAACTTTATGTTTTACTTAAAAATATTTTTTTATTTATTAATTTTTTTTTAAATTTCATCCATTATTTTATCTCCGATTTCACTGCAAGATAATACTTCGGAAGACCCATCTGCTAAATCGGCTGTTCTAAATCCTTTTGATAAAACTTTATCAATGGCAGTTTCTAAATTTTCTGCAGCTTCTTCTTCATTTAATCCAATTTTTAACATCATGGAAGCAGATAAAAGCATTGCAATAGGATTCGCTATGTTCTTACCAGCTATATCAGGTGCCGAACCATGAACCGGTTCAAAAACTCCTGGCCCATCGTTGTTTAGAGAAGCAGAAGGAAGCATACCAATAGAACCAGTTAACATTGCGGCTAAGTCACTTAAAATATCTCCAAATAAATTACTGGTTAAAATTACATCAAATTGACCAGGATCTCTGACTAATTGCATTGCTGCATTATCAACGTACATATTGCTTAGAGATATATTTTTATCTTTTGATGTGATATTTGAAACTGTATCTCTCCACAATTGACTAACCTCAAGAACGTTTGATTTATCAACAGAACATATTTTTTTATTTCTTTGGTTAGCAATTTTTATTGCTATTTCAGTTATTCTCTCTATTTCGGCCGAATCATAAACCATCGTATTGAAAGCTTTTGGGATTTTTGTATTTGTTATATGTCCTCTTGGTTTTCCAAAATAAATTCCCCCTATTAATTCTCTTACAACAACAAGATCTACATGATCAACGATTTCTTTTTTTAATGTACTTGCATCTAATAGAGATTTTCTTATTTTGACAGGCCTGATATTTGCGAAAAGGTTTAGGGCAGATCTTAACTTTAGTAATCCACTTTCTGGCCTTAATTCTCTTGCAAGAGAGTCATATTTAATATCTCCTACACATGCTAAAAGTACAGCATCACTTTTTTTGCATTGATCAAGTGTCTTATCTGGAGCAGGATTCCCATATTTTTCATAAGCTATCCCTCCAAATAATTCTTCAATAATCTCAATATCGAAATTATGATTTTTTGAAAGCTTTTTTAAAACTTTTTTTGAAACTTCTGAAATCTCTGGTCCAATTCCGTCTCCTGACAATAAAACAACCTTATATTTCTTCATTTAAATTTTTGTTTAATAGAACAATAAATTATTGCTTGTCTAATTGTCTAAGTTTTTTTGCTAATTCTGGTAATTTTTTAAAAATACTTGAACTCCTTAGCCAAGATTTATTTTCTAAGGCAGGGAAACCACTAATTACCTTGCCATCTTCTATGTCACAATGAATTCCGCATTTTGAACTCGCTATGACATTATTACCAACTTTTACTCTATTATTGACTCCTACTTGCCCTGCCAAAATAACACCATCTCCAATATTTGCTCCTCCAGCGATACCAACTTGAGCTGCAAATGCACAATTCTTTCCAATTTTTACTCCATGACCTATTTGTATTAAATTATCCAACTTTGTTCCCTCATCAATGAAAGTAAATCCAACTGCGGGTCTATCAATACAACAATTCGTTCCAATTTCTACAAAACTCATTATTTTTACACCACCTTTTTGAGGCATCTTTACCCATTTGCCATTTTTAGGAATAAAACCAAATCCCTCTGATCCAATAACAGAATTTGAATTAATTACACAATTATTTTTTAGAATGGTATTTTCGTAAATAACACAATTTGGATGAATTATATTGTTATTTCCTATTCGAACATTACCTAAAATTGATGATCCAGGAAGAATATGATTATTGTCTCCAATTACAGTATTTTCTCCAATATAAACATTAGGTCCGATATGGCAATCGGCTCCAATTATTGCTGTTTTGTCTATAACCGCTGAAGCGTGAATTCCTGGTTTGAAATTTATAGTTTTATATAAACAATCCAATACTTCTGCAAATGCAATTCTTGGATTTTTAACGATTATGGTTGATATATTGTGTTTCTTTAGGGCACTGACGATTTCGTAGTTGTTAGTAGTTATTATTGCTGAAGCTTTAGTTTGATCTAATTTCTCTTTCAGGATATTATTTTCTTCTAAAAAAGATATTTGATGTTTAACTGCAGCATCTAAAGAGGCAGCATCATCAATATTTAAATCATCGAAAATATTGGCACAAATAAAATTTGAATTTCCTTTTTTTATTAGATCAACTAAATCACTTAAAAGCATTTTTCAGTTTTAATTTTTTTCTAAGAGAGAGCAAGAACATCTCTGTGTACGACAATTATCGAGGAGTTGTTATTTTCTTTATTATTTAAGATACTTCTTAATTTGTCGCTACTTATTGATACTAAACCTTTTGCAACTTCTTTATCATTTGTATTTACGATTTTAACTGCCTGATTAATCGTAAAGTTTCCTTCTACATTCTTAACACCAACTGCTAAAAGTGAGGCACCCTTTTTTTTTATTGCAAAATAGGCGCCATCATCTAAAGTAATTTTCCCTACTGTTTGAATTGCATGTGAAAGCCAACTTTTTTTATTTCCAATAGGTTTTTCTACTGGATAAAATAAAGTTCCAATTTTATTATCATTAAAAATTTCAATTAAGTTTTTTTTATTAGTTCCATCAACTAGTTGGACTTCGACTCCTCCTTTTGTTGCTATTTCGGCAGAAATTAATTTTGTAGAAATTCCTCCTGTTCCCCATTCATTATTTGAGTTTTGAATATTTTTATCTTTAATTTCCTTTAATTCACTATTATGAACTTCTTTAATAGGTTGCGCATCTTTATTATTACGTGGATCTTTTGAGTATAGATTTTCAATATCGGTTAATAAAATAAGCTTGTTAGCATTTATAGCCAAGGCAACTAAAGCAGAGAGGGTATCATTATCTCCATATTTAAGCTCTTCATTAGCTACGGTATCATTTTCATTTACTATTGGAATAACATTCAAATCGATTAATTTTTTTAAAGTCTTAGAAGCGTTATTAAATGATTCTCGTGAATTGAAATCAGCTTTAGTTATTAAAATTTGAGCAATATTATGACCTAATTTATTAAATACTTTATCGTATAAGGACATTAAATTAACTTGTCCAACTGCAGCAGTAGCTTGAAGGGTACTTAAATCATTTGGTCTCGTTTTAATATTTAATTTTTTGCAACCTAATCCAACGGCTCCACTAGTTACTAAAATTAATTTGTTTCCTTTTGAAAGAAAACTTGTAAAGGATCTAGAAAGGTTTTCAATAACTTCTTCTGTAGATGTTTCCTCATTTCCTCTTAAAATACTAGTACCAATTTTTATAACCCAAGTTTTCATTTTATAAAATTAGAAATTAATTTTTCTATTATCAAAGTTAAATTAAATTTTATAGGCAAGCCATCTCTATTTAATCGCTTAACTAATATTGTTTTTATATCACATCTATTCCCAACAATAATATCTGTAAAAATTCTATCGCCAATAATGGCTATATTTTTTGGCTCTCTACCAATTTCTTTGATAGCAGACAAAGTTACTTTTTTTCTTGGTTTTGATGCATTGTATTTATACCTTAAATTTAATTCTTTCGCTATTTTTGCGATTCTTTTTTTTGATGGATTATTACTTATTAGATATAGGGAGAAAAGTTTTTTAGATTCTATGATCCAATTTTTTACGGCTTTTGGGATCATATTTGATTTTCTATTTACTAGAGTCCCATCCACGTCCAGCAATAAAGAATTAATTCCTTTTTTTTGCAACTCAGATTGAGAAATATTATATATTGGTAATTTTGAATCCCAATTGACCTTTAGGATAGATTTCATTTATTTTAAGAACCACTTTTTTCAAGCTCAGTTTCAATCAAAGGTTGAATCTTATCAAATTCATCATCTTCAACTAAGAAGGCACCTTTGTCTTTTAATTTACCCACAATAAAAAAAGGATCTAGAGGTATATATAAACCATATTCTTGGTCAAAAAGATTAAAGTTAACGAGCAATTCATAACTCTCACTATCATCATCTACGTAATCTTCTTCTAATTCATCATAAATTGGTTCTTCAAGTTCTCCTGATACTGTTAATGTAACTGCTGATCTGATAAGTCTTAAATCATGTTCTTGAAGAACTGCTTCAGCATTTTTTAGTATTTGTTCATTTTTATCTATTTTCTCAATTAGTTCAGGTTCATCTTTTTCATTTATCTTAAAAAGACTTACTGGAGTATCAACTGGTGTTAATAAAGCATATTCTTGGCCTTCAACACTTACTAATTGTTCAAGATAACAAAATAGCTCGTTTCCATTTGAGTCATTTAATAAAAGAGTTTGTGCATCATAATTATTATTTGAATTGGCTTCTTTCATTTAAAAATTATCTATCCTTTTTAATACTAATATTTTATCTGACGTTTACCAGCTATTTCTTCTAATTCAGGACCTTCTTGGATCCATTGTTCAAGTATTATTTTTGCTGAAAAACTATCAATCAATCCGGATTTATCTTTTTTTATTCCAAATCTTTCTGAAGATTCCCAAGTTGAACTATGTTCGTTTACATAAGAAAATGGAAGCTTTAATTCATTTGAAAGTAATTGACCGTAATTTTTACAGTCAATAGCTTGAGTGGTCATTTGACCTTCCTCATCTAGAGGAATACCCACAATAAAACCAGTCAAATTAAATTCATTTATATAATTTCTAATGAGTTTAATCTCTTGATTATTTTCAAATCGTTTTACTGCTGGAAGTATATTTGATGTTATGCAGAGGGGATCACAATAAGCTAATCCTATTCTTTTGGTACCTATATCCAAACTCAAAATTGACTTGGGTTTGGGTTTGCAAAATTTCACTTTGTTTTTAATGGAAAAGGAGATGGATATGGATTACCTTGTGGACTTAATTTTTCAAAGATTGATTCCAAAGATTGATTTATTATATTTACTTGTTTGGCTTCATTCTTAATTATTGTGTTCCTAATAAGAATTGTTTCTTGATTTTTTTCTTTGATATTACACTCTTCGAGAAAAACATTTAATTGAGAATTTTCTTTATAGGTTTTTAAATATGAAAGAGGTGATTTTTCAAAAAATCTTTTTATAAATTCTTTTAAAATAGAATCGAATCTCTTATCCCAATATCTACTTATAGTTAAAGTATAAATTTCCTCATTTTGATAATTAATATCTTTTAAAATAGTACATAAAACTGAATTTTCATATATTAAGGCACCACTCTTAGAGTTATTTCTTTTAAGAATATCGTCTTGATCAAAATCTAAAATATTTCTTATTAAGGGAGATTGATTTGATCTTATGAAATTCACTATTTTTAATATATTTTGTTTATTAATGGTTTGGAATTCATTAATTAATGTATAGGCATTGGTATTTTGATTTGTAGGTTTATTTAGATCAGAACCATCCCAAAGGATTATCTCTCCTAACGGTTGAAAGCCTAATTCTCTTGAGTTTGATATGAGGTCAACATTATTTATATCTGAATTAATTATCCAACTTGAAGTTTTGATTTCTTTTATTGAGATAGATTTTTTTATCAATCCTAAAGTTAATTGTTTATCTGTTAAAGAACACCTGCTATTAATCAACTTGGGCTTAGATATTTTTAGGCAAGTCTCTTTTTTGTTTAAAGGAAAAATATTCAAATAACCAATAATTTCGTTTCCATATATAGCAATTATGCATTTATTTTTATTTTTTTTAAGATTATTCAAGAAGATTTTTAAGTCATCAAAGGTATTGATAATTGCCATTTTTAAAAACCAATTATTCAATTCCTTATTTTTAATATCTATTAAAAGATTAATGTGCCGTATATGGAGTTCTTCAAAAGTTACTTCCATTCCTTTTTTAGATTGAAAAGAATAAGAGGTATCTTTTTTCATTTACTTTTTTTCTCTTATTAATACTATAGGGGTTTTTTCATCTCCATTGCCAGCTGGATTAGATAATAAGTTTCTTTTAAGTATTTTATTCACTTTTTTATTTGAACTTGCTAAGACTTTCACACCTCCAAGATCATTAACATCGACAACAGCAACATCTATATTTAGATAGTTCGAGACCTCCTTACAAAATAAATCCGCATTGAGAGGACCCATAACTATACTCTTGTCGTAAGGTGTAACTGTGCCGCTTATATCATCAATGAGGGATGATTCTGAACCAGTTAACCTATAAAACATACCTTTAATCCCAACTAATTTGAAGAGACATCCAACAAATAGTGCAAAGGTTATTCTTGTGACTCCGATTCTATTTATTAATAATTGCATGCCGCAAGCTGTTGCGAGACTGCTTGTAGGGTGAAAAAAATAACATAAAGCTTTAGAAAAGAAACTATATTTTAAATTTTGAGGGGAAATATATCTATTTTGCATAATCGCTAGCGGACTCTCACCGATAGTTAAAATATCATTATTTTCTACTATTCCTTTGCAGTATTCAACCACAGTATTTACTGGGTTATCAAAGCAACCAAGTAAATCAGTTTTAATAGCAAAAGCTTTATATTTATTATTTATTGAAATTTCAAAAACTTCTTTCGGTCTTTGTTTTTGACCATCTAAATTAATTAAGAAACAATCCTTATTATTTGAAATACCAAAATGTCCATAGTTCTCCCAATATATTTTTAACCATAGATATTTTATTTTTTTTCTAAAATTATTATTGCTAAATTTATATATGATTCTTACAAATAATTCTGAATTTGACTTGATAATTGTTGTTGGCCAGTAATTATTTAAATTCTTAATTTTATTATTTTCATATATATATATATCTTCTTGATAATTTAAATTTTGGCAATATTCGTTAACTTTACTTTTAAAAAAATCTAATTCAAAATTAATATTAGAAACCATCGTCTCTTTGGTTTTACTTTTATTAGTTATTTTTAAATCAATAATTAATTCGTTTAAACCATCCTTTTTTTTGATTTTGTAATTTATAGGTATCAGATTTAACTTTGATTTGGGTGAGTTTTTAATATATAAATCTGAAAGAATTAAAAAAATTAAAAGAACTAAGAGGATATTTATTAATATCATTTTTTTAAATTAATTTTTGTTTTTATCTTTTTTTTCAGAAATAATACTGTTGTATTCATTAAAACTTTCGACAGAAAATGTCGTATCTTTTATATCAATTCCCTTTAGTTCTCCTATAACTTTGTTTAATTCATCTATATTAATCATTCCATTTTTATCATATTGCACTTCTCCATCACTATTTAAGATAATGGTTTGTGGAATTAATCCGTTCCAATAATAATTAGGTTCATTTCTAAGATCAGACTTTTCTTTATCCTGTAATTCATCAGTAGTTAGAGCAATGATATCTATATTATTTCTCCATATCAAATCTAAACCAGATATTATCGGAGCCATAGCTTTACTATCTGAACTGTCGTCAAGATAAAAAAATAAAACTGAGACTCTTTTATTTTTTAATGATTCCTGAAGAGTTGTCTGGGGAGGAACAATAGCCCCATTACCTGCGTATATAGGAAAGATGTTGCCATCGTAACTATCAGAATCTCTGGAGGCATTTGCTTTATAAGGACTTAAGAAAATTAATGCTATTAGGATCCATTGAACTATTTTCATTAAAGTTTAAAAACTTACTTTGAACTTGATCTTCCTAATCCTTGAAGGATTCCTTTCCCAACTAAACCGATAGCTTTGCCAACGACCTTTGTAAGGAAAGTTACGAAAAGATTACCGATATATTTTACAGCAACTTCTAACTGAGGTGTTACGGCATCTCTTATCTCAACTAACAATGTAACTTGTTTTTGTAGCCATTCTAGATTCTCTAATTCTTTCTCCCTATTTTCATTTTTGAAGTATCGGGTAAATTTTTTATCGATAATATCAATATATTCTCGTTTACTCTCATACAAGTAGATAGGCATATAAATATAGTCATGCCAGCGATTGTAGTTATTAATATTATTTCTAAATCTTTCAAAATTTCTTGTCGATTGTAATTCGGGATTTATAAGTACAGTCCTCAATTCAGGCCAAGAAGAACAAATATTAAAGATCTCAGAAGCTAATAAATTACAGTTCCTTATTGTCCAGTTTGAAATAATATTT
Organism: Prochlorococcus sp. AG-347-M23; assembly: GCA_003278855.1. Classification (GTDB taxonomy): domain Bacteria; phylum Cyanobacteriota; class Cyanobacteriia; order PCC-6307; family Cyanobiaceae; genus Prochlorococcus_A. The sequence continues at coordinate 111,997 of QCCU01000002.1, forward strand.
TCAAGGATCAAAAACGATTCTGTTTCATATAGAGGGAGTAATTTCCCATCATAGTCAAGAGCTTCATTTTTAATAATTGGCTCAATAAACATAATTGATTCATGTGATTCTCTATCTATCTCTTCGCAACTTACCTCACTATAAATAAAATCATTTATTGAAATAGATTCGCCTCCTTTTTTTAATCGAAAATAACTGTCTGTGATATTTGAAATTGTATTAACTTTAAGTTCTTTTATAAGAGAATTTAAATCATCTTTAAAATCTTTCTCTTTATAGTTTTCCTTAATATTTTTGACTAAATTATCTAACTCATCTAACATTTTGCAAATTAGTCGCGAAATGAATTCTTTCTTTATTCCAGAGAGAATTATTGATGAATTATTAAATTCAACCTGTAAGTTAGTTGAGCTATACCTTTCTTTTAGTCTATCTAAAATCAAATTCCATATTTCTGCGGTGTTTTTATCTTTAATGAAAACAGTGTTCTTATTTTCAAGATTAATTTTATTTTCAGTGTAAACTGCCTCTGTATAAAGTTCTAGTGAATTACCCCATAAGAAAATTAGAAAAGATTTTGCAGTAATAAGTTCTCTTAATCTTCCTTTTAAAATGAATTTATAAAATTCTGGTGTTGAATCAGAGTTGACATATTTGAATATATAGTTAATTTCAGAATCTATTTGTTTAAGACCTGAAGTTAGAATTTTTTGACTAAAAGAGAGAGGCTTATTTTTGTTTAATTGAACTCGGGAATTATTTTCAATATCAAATACCCTTCCTCCATTTAAAATGGTATCAATAGATTCAAGAACTTTTTCTGCACTGGGATTTAAAAGAAAACCTTCAGCATTTAACGATGGGGGGGTATTTGATTCATAAACAAGTTCGCCAGAGAGAATTATAAGAAACTTTGACTCATCATATCTTTCTCTTAATTTTAATAATTCTAACCTTATAAGATCTTCTGATTGGAAATTAAGAACATTCCATATAACTAAATCTGGAGTTTTATCACCTGTTCCATTATTAAAATTAATTTCTAAATTTTTGTCTAGTGATGATAACTTAAGCGATAAAGATTCCGCTATTAAGCTTGGAGCAATAATCAATATCGATTTTTTTGAAATTAATTCCAAGACTAGATTTCTTATCTCTTATACAAAATTAACTAACAATTACTGCAAACACCAGCCTTAAATCAATTTTTATACTCTTTTAAGCGTAGTAATTTGTGTTTAAATCAATGTCATTTAATCTCTCTGCTGACAATATATTATTCGCTTCGTTTATCGTAAATTTATTTTCATATAGAGCTTTACCTACTATTACTCCAAATAGTCCAGAGTTTTCAAATTTTACTAGGGATAATAAATCAGAAATTGAACCAACACCTCCTGAGGCTATTACTGGAATATCTGTAATTTCAAGTATGCTTTTTATGAATTCTTCATTTGTCCCTTCTAAAGTCCCATCTGTATTTATATCTGTAACAATAAAACTAGCAATTTTAAATGAAGAAAACTCCTTTACTAGATCTGTGGCAAAAATATTAGATTGCTCAAGCCACCCCCTTGTACTAACTTTTCCATCTTTTGCATCTATCCCAACAATTATCCTTCCAGGGAATTTATTTGATAAGTCTTTAACTAGTTCTTTATTTTCTATTGCAGAGGTTCCCATGATAACTCTCTCAATACCATAAGAAAATAATTGTTCTATCCTTTCTTGAGACCTTATACCCCCACCTATTTGAATAGGTATGTTTACTGTTTTTGCAATCTTTTTTATTGATTTATCGTTTGTTGGGGATCCAGTTTTTGCAGCATCCAAATCAACTATATGTATATATTTTGCTCCTTCGCTTTCCCAAAATTTAGCTTGCTCATGAGGCTCTTTTGTGAAGTCTTTTCTTTTATTAAAGTCGCCTTTAAAAAGCCTTACACACTTGCCATTCATTAAATCAATTGCTGGTATTAGGTCCATAGAATCATCCTTTTCATTAATTACTTATTAGTAGTACTATTCAATATGTAATTCTATTTAAGATTACTACTTCAGTTAAATATTTTTTGAATATGAAAATTCTTGTAATGGGTGGCACTAGATTTGTTGGCAAGTCTTTGGTTGGAAAGTTATTAAGTAAAAATTATGATATTGATATTTTCACGAGAGGTAATAAAAGAAATCCTGAAAAAACAAATTTAATTAAGGGTGATAGAAATAATTCAGAAGATATCGTCAAGCTAAGAAATGAAAAGTATGATGTTGTTTTTGATATTTCTGGACGAGAGTTAGAACAAACCAAACTTCTTATAGAAAATTTAGATAACTCTTTCAAGAGATATATATATGTAAGCTCTGCAGGTGTTTATAAAGATAATTCTGAACTACCCTTATCCGAAGTTGATCCAATTGATCCAGAAAGTAGGCACAAAGGAAAGTTTCAGACAGAAAATTGGTTAAAAAAACAAAAAATTCCTTTTACAAGTTTTAGACCTACTTATATTTATGGACCAGGAAATTATAATAAAATTGAAAATTGGTTTTTTGAAAGGTTGTTTACTAAAAAATCTATACCAATTCCTGGTGACGGTTCTTTAATTACTCAGCTAGGCCATGTTTCGGATCTAACTGATGTAATGATTAGGTGCATAAATTTTGAAAATTCCAAAAATAATATTTACAATTGTTCAGGTGAAAAAGGAGTAACCATAAAGGGTTTAATTTATTTATGTGCGAATGTTCTTGGATTAAACCAAAATGAGATTTCTTTGAGAACATTTGATTATCAAAAATTAGATCCTAAATCTCGAAAGGGATTTCCAATTAGATTAAATCATTATCAGACTGATATCTCTAAGATAAAACGTGATTTAGAGTGGGCGCCAACTTTTGATTTACTTAACGGTCTAAAGGATAGTTTTGTGAATGATTTTAATAATAAAAAGAGTGAGGAGTTTGATGAAAATTCAGATAATATTCTTTTTAATTCTTAAATAGCCTAATAAAGTCACTAAGGTCAGGATGAATCCTAACCAATAAAAAATTAAAGCCAAATTATTCAATAAGGTAATTTTTAATGGTGTAAAGAAGGTAATTACTGAAATAAAAAAGAAAAATGTTTTATATTTTCCTAACATTGATGCAGGCAAACCGTCTTTTGTAGAGTTCCTTAGGCTAGAGATAATTAATTCTCTAAATAAAATTAATGACAAAGACCAAAAGGGTATAAAATTATTTTTACAAAGGAAGGTCAAAGGAATTAAATAGAATACTTTATCGCTTAAGGGATCAAGGATAGCTCCTAATCTGGTTTTAAGATTAAATTTCCTTGCAATTAACCCGTCAAAATAATCAGTTAATCCTCCAATAATAATCAATATAAAGACATAAAAAGGTCTGTTAATTTCCAAAAAAAGTATTAATGGAAATACAAGGAAAAGGCGAGATATCGATAATAAATTGGGAATATTCAATGTCAAATTTTTAAGATTTTTTCTTAATAACAAATTAGTTTTTGTATATAAAAAATATATTACACTCTCAACAAGCTTAAATTTTAAGTAAAAATTTTAAATGGTTTTTGATGCAAGATTCTAAAATTTAATTTAAATCTGAATCCTAAAGATTATAAACTCAACTTCTCTTTATGAATGATGATGTTTTATATTACAAAATTATTCCTTACATCTAATGCAGCCTCATAGCCTAAAGCTATCTCCAGAATCTGATTTGATAAATTCAATTAAAGAATATTCTTTATCGAATAATTTATACGGGTATGTTTCTGGAGTGGTTGGTAATCTAAGAACAGTTTGTATTCAATGCCCAGGTAATCAAGAGATAAATAAATTTGAAGGAAATCTAGAAATAGTTTCTTTAAACGGACATTTTAATAAAGGAGATGTTCATTTACATTTGAGTTTTGCAGATGAGGGATGTAATGTGTTTGGCGGGCATCTAGAGGAGGGATGTATTGTAAAAAAAGGTACTGATATACTTTTACTTTCTTTTGAACAGAAAATTATTAATATCTCAAATCATGATTTAATAACTAATGAATCACGTGTAAAAGCATATATTTTAAAGGATTGTCCTTGGTCTAAAAGAGCAATTAGATTGCTTAATTCTTTATCTATCCCTCATGAAGTTGCTCTAATAGACAATGATGAGAGCTTTCAAAAAATTATGGCTCAAAGTAGCCATAATACTTTCCCTCAAATATTTTTGGATAATAAATTTTTTGGGGGATATGATGAACTTTCAGAACAAGCAAAATTGGATAACTTAATTTCATTTAAGTAATCTAAATTTTTTAACTATCACGATTAGTAAGCTTTTCAGCAACTAATTCGTCCTCTAACTGCTTTATTAATCTTGATACAAGACTTTGAAATTCTGGTTGACAACCTTTAAATGCAGCTTTATGTCTTATTGGCTCATTTCTAGTTCTTAAATCAGTAAGCATTAATTGTAATGCGTCAATTTTGGGATTTATTTTCATAGTTTTAATTAATATATTTACATCTTTTAAATCATTTGCATAGCTTTTTTAAAAGATATCTTTTTATTATCATTTGAGCTTGTAACTTCTATTAATTTATTTATGGATTCTTTGTTTTTTAAAGAATCTATACAACATCGCGCAACTAATCTTCTTGGTATTGATCCATTAACTTGAGTATCTTCTTTTGAATAATTTATATTTTCTGATTTAATATCTTCATTTTCCTTTAATCCTCCAGGTCTAATAATAGTCCATTCAAAATTTGAATTTCGTAGAAAGTTTTCGCCTAATTTCTTCCAAATAAGAATTAAACCAAATAAGTTTAATGGATGAAATAATTTACCAGTACAAAGGGAACTAACTAAAATAACTCTTTTAATACCAACTCTTTTGCAACTCTCTAATTGCCTGTATACACCTAATGCATCAACCTTTGCAGGACCAGTTAAATCTAATGATGCTCTAGCTCCAGTCGCAATTATCAAAGCATCAATATCTTTTAAAGCTTCATCAAGTTCCCCTTTTTTGTCTAAAGAAACCCTAATTGTTTCTAAACACTCTAGTTCTGCTGAAACTTTTGAATTTTTTCTGATGATTTGTCTTACTTTATATCCTTTCTTAACTGCTTCTTCTGAAATTCTATAACCTGTCTTCCCCGATGCACCAGTAATTGCTATTTTCATGATTAAAAAACTAATTTTAATATTATATAAATTTCTTAAGGCTTTTTACATATAAATTTCTTTTTTCTTTTGGGATAAAGAGTGCGACATAAATAACATTTTGTTCCATCACAGCCTCTTGCTGTACAGTATTCTCTGCCATAAAAGATTATTTGCAAATGTAAAGTATTCCAATCATTAACAGGAAATATTTTTTTTAGGTCTTTTTCTGTTTGAACTACGCTATCGCCATTTGATAGGCCCCATCTTTGTGCCAACCTGTGTATGTGAGTATCGACTGGGAATGAGGGTATTTTAAACACTTGAGACATTACAACTGATGCTGTTTTATGACCTACCCCTGGAAGAGATTCAAGCTTCTCAAAAGAATCTGGGACCGTACCATTATGCTTCTCAAGCAATAATTTAGATAAATTATAGATGTTCTTTGATTTTTGATTGGATAGACCAAGAAATTTGATGTATTCGTAAATGCCATTAATACCTAGCTGCATCATCTTTTCTGGATTATCTGCAACTTTAAATAAGCTTTTTGTTAATTCATTAACCTTTTTATCTGTTGATTGAGCACTTAAAACTACGGCGACTAGAAGTGTATATGCATTTGTATGATCAAGGGGTATTGGAGGCGATGGATATAGCTTTTTGAGTTCCTTGCGTATTATTTCTGCTCTTTCAGACTTTCTCATTAAATTTGAAAATTAAATGGTGTATAAAATTATACATGGGATTTTTTAGGTGAATATTTTCTGCTAACTTAATATATTTGAATAAGAAGAACTTAGTGAAAAATGATGCGTTAATAATTGATGATTTGCATCATAAATATGATAAACGAGAATGTTCAAGTTGGATATTAAACAAAATTAACCTGAAAATTGAAAATGGCGAATTGTTAGGGTTGCTTGGTCCTTCTGGTTGCGGAAAAACTACTCTTTTAAGATTAATCGCGGGTTTCGAATATCCCTCTAAAGGGAGGATTTCTTTAAATGATAAGGAAATTTCAAGTAGGCAAAAAATTCTTAGTCCTGAGAAAAGAAATATTGGTATGGTTTTTCAAGACTATGCACTTTTCCCTCACTTAACTGTTTTGGAAAATGTAATTTTTGGTCTAAAAAATAAAAAAGATAGATCTAGAGTTGACTATTTATTAAATGTTGTAGGTCTTGATAGTTTTATTGGAAGATACCCCCATGAATTATCTGGAGGCCAAAAACAAAGACTAGCAATTGCGAGAGCTCTTGCTCCGGGTACAAATTTTATTTTATTAGATGAACCATTTTGTAGTCTTGATATGCATGTCAAACTAAAATTGAGAAGTGAACTCCCAAATATCCTAAAAGGTTTTAATGCAAGTGGATTAATGGTTACTCATGATCCGGAAGAGGCAATGTCAATTTGCGATAAAGTTGCCGTCATGAATGAAGGAAAAATTCATCAAATTGATACACCAATTAACCTTTTAAACAATCCCAAGACCCTATTTGTTAGTAGCTTTATTTTGGGTAACAATATTATTAATCTTCAAAAAAATGGTAATTCATATATGTCTTGTTTAGGTGAAATAAATAGTTCAGCGGTTTTACAAAATTTAAATATTAAAAGTATGTCAATTTCGCCTAAATTTATTTCAATTAAAAGATCAGAATCTGGAAATGCGAATGTAATATCTAAAGAATTTCTTGGAGAATTTCTTATATATAAAGTAACTATTAACGGAAACATATTGCGAGTTAGAACTGATATTAATAATCTCCTAAATAATGGTGATAAATGTTCTCTTTCTATAAATAAAAATAGTTATTATTTTTTATATCCTGGAGCACATAAGGTATATATATAGAATTTATTTATAGGCAATTACACCTCCCTCCCTTCCAATTAGAGCATTTTTTCTTTTTACATTTCTTTTTTTTATTTTTATATATTTTATTAGTTAAAAGCAGTTCAGAAAAACTGTACTCTAAATTCATTTATAGTATTGCGAGTGATTTTCATTATCATATTATTTAATTTAATTTAAAGGATTTATTAATTACTAATTTATACAAAATGTTGTATTATTTTCTTAGATACTTATCCGACAATGAATGAAAATAACTTAAAAACAAAAAAATTAGTTAATTTTGGTCCATCTGGAAGAGCTGTTGCTCAACCGATAGACAAAAGTTTGTTGGATAATATTTTTGAACATTTAACAATGGAAAGATATGCCAATGTTCAATATTTTTCTATTTATCTATGGTTTCAAGAACGTGATTTAAATGGATTTGCCTCTCATTTTCTGAGTGAATCACAAGGTGAAATGGAACATGCTCAGAAATTTGCAGATTACTTAATCGCAAGAGGACAAAGTGTAAAATTAGATGAAATTCCTGCACCCGTTCAAACGTGGGATTCATTAGAGGAGCTCATTTCTTATTCTTTTAATATGGAAGCTGATTTAACTTCATCTCTACAACAACTTTATTCCATATCAGAAAGAATTTCAGATACAAGAACTAACGTATTCTTGGACCCAATTATAGAGGCTCAAACACAATCAGAAGATGAATTTGCCAACATACTGGGCAAAGTAAAATTTGCTTCAAATCAACCCTCGGCAATCTTATTAATAGATAGTGATTTAAAGAAAAAATAAATTACTTTCAAATTTATTTTCACTCAATGTCCTTTTGGTTATTTCAAAAAGTAAATTTGAAAAGTTGATTTTCTCATTATTTTTATTTAAGAGTTCAGCTATTTTATAAATCTCATTAACTCTTTTAAAAATATTTTGGTTTTCAGTAAATAACCTTTCCTTCAAGGCTTTATTTTCTGTGGTTTTGTATGATTGCTTGATATTTCTTAGTCTATTCGATAAAAAATAGACTTCCATTAATAAATTGTTTGTAAGTGATTGTGATTCCTTCATGTTTTTATAGCGGCGATGTTTCAATAAAAGAAGGGGCAACACTGACTGTTTGCGTCCCGATAGGAGCTATTAATAACTCAGATGATCTTAATTTCGAAATTAATCTTGTTGATGTTACTCGTGTAGAACCGATTAATTCGCCAATCCTCTCATGAGTTAATCTAAAAGGTAACTCACACCATTGACCACATCTTCTACCTAGACGATTTACTAGTATTGAAAACAAAGCTTGTAATCGCTGTTCTGCATTTCCTAAGTGTCTGATCCTAAGAAGTTGCAATGTCCATTCATTTACTGCATCGAAACCAATATTCTCATCAATATTTACATTGCTATGAAAAGACAAATCTGTTAACGCTTCAACACAGACACCTTCACTACATAAAAGGTCCGTTCTTAACTGATCACCTGATTGTAAGAATGCAAGTGTCATCCCTTCAGTTTCTTCACATGGACAATAAACTCGAGCAATTCCACTTTCAACTTCTAAGCATGTACCTTTTGGCCTTGATGAAGGATCTATTAAAACGGACTGCCCAGTTATTATCCTTACCGATTTTGAGGGAGAGTCTCCATAACTATGGAAATTCATTAATTAAAATATGATAATGAGAATTATTATCAATTATGCACTAAAAAATTACTTATTGCAATAGATTCTCATTATCATTGTTTTTTTGAAGTTTTTCTTTACAAAGTATTTATGAATATAATTTAGTTAGATTTGTTATTTCTATTATTTTTAGATGGGCGTAAATAGAGTTTGTTTTAATTGTGGAAGTTCTTCATTCGTTTCAGATCGATCTTTAGGAGGTAAGATTGTATGTTCTAAATGTGGATCCTCTTCATTTAAAAATAAATCTTCTTCATTTTTAAAAATTAAATATTTAGTATTTTTAGCTATTGCGATAGCTATTTGCATAATTGTTATTTAATTAATCTTTTTATATTCCATAGTCCATTATTATTAGTTACCTCTACTTGAATTCCATATAAATTATTAAGATTCTCACTATTTATGACCTTATTTTGGTCTCCATCGGCGATTATTTTGCCATCTTTTAGCATTATCACCCGATCATAAATATTTGTAATAGTTGAAATATCATGAGTGACGCATAAAATTTTAGTATTTAATTTTGATACTTCATTAACCTTATCAAGTACAATAAACTTTGATTTATAATCTAAATTTGCAATTGGTTCATCTAGGATTAAGATTTTGGGTTTTTTGATTAATGCCCTCGCAATGAGAGAAATTTGTTTCTCTCCATCTGATAAATAGGAAAAATTCTTTTTAGATAAATTAGATATATTCATTTTCTTCATGATTTTTTCCACCTTATAAGAATCTTTTTGAGATTTATTTTGTATGTAACAATATCTTCCATATAGTCCACTTAAAATTAAATCAAAAACTTGTAAATTTGGATTTATTCTATTTTTTATATCATTATTTACGGTACTTATTTTTTTTCTTAGTTCCCATAAATTTATAAGTTCTTTATCAAATATCTTCAGTTTCGATTGATTAGCCTCTACCGGATATATGTTTCTATTAATTATTTCAATTAAGGATGATTTACCTGAACCATTTGGCCCAATTAATATTACATTCTCTGAATACGCTATTTTTAAATTTAAATCTTTAATTATTTTAAAGCCATTTTTAAAACAATTTATATTTTTTGCGTCAAACCAAAATTTTTTCAAGACTAAAATTTATTAATCCAAAATATAATCAATTGAATTGAGCTTAAAATAAAAATAAAAAGATATAGCCAATTCAACCATGAAGGTCTATCTACTTTCTTCATAAATTATATTATTAACATAAAAAATATAAGCGGAGCAGCAAATCGTACTAATGTTTTTCTAATAATATCTATATTATTTGCGATTTCTAACTTCTTTATCTCAGGAGGATATTTCAATATCACTTTGTCATAAACATCAAGACTTTGGGACTTTATATTATTTTTCCATGGTTCATCTTTATCTTCAGACTTTTTGTACCATTTCCAAAAATAATTTATTATTCTATCCTCTCCCAATAATTTTATTTCATCCTTACTTATAAATCCCATATTGTGGTTATATGTTTGTGTTTTTAAAATCATATAATCCTCATCGAATATCTTATAAAAAATCTTTCTTTGATTCTCTTTAAACAATATGAGGTTATTAAGTAGTTTATTTTTTAAAAACTTTCTGTAATGTCTCACTATTACTCTTGCATTGTTATTTCCTAATGGAATATGATCTAAAACTTGTAAATATCTTGCGGCAGTGGGATCACCTTTATAAATTAATATTCTTCCTGGTGGTATGTATTTTATTCGGATAAATTCTTTTGTAGGCTCATTCTTGTAGTAATAAATACTTTCAATGTATTGAGGAGTAACATTTATTTTTTGGTTAAAACTTACTAGAACGTTTTTATTTACATCTTTATCAGGGATTGTATCGCCATGAACCCAAAAAAGATGAAGGATATCTAAGTGATTTTCAATTATTCTTGACCAATCACATTTGAAGTCAACTAATACCTCTTCATATACATAATCCTTATGCGTAAATCCATTTTCGTATAATTCGTAATTACTTATTGGTGCATCTTCACTTATGTTGTTTAAATCAGTGTCAGATTTTTTAGAAAAATGTACAAAAATATATCCATTCTTTTCTAAAGCTTTGTATTGAGATAAGTGAATTCTTTTGGCGTAGTTATCGTAGTTATTATCTACTATATGTCTGCATGTTATTCTGTCGAGATTTTGGCAACTTCCACCAGATGAGAATTTAGCGCCATGATAGGGACAGGTTATTACTCCATCTGATAATGTTCCTTCAAAAAAAGAGGCCCCCCTATGTGGACAAATATTTTTTATACACCTAACGTCTTCATTTTCATCTCTATAAAGAACAAGAGGCTCATCATAGAGTGAAAAATAAAAAAGCTTATTTTTTTTTAGTTCTTTCGAAGGACATATAGCATACCAACCAAATAAACCTATTTTTAATTCATTTTGATTTTCTCTAATATCAAACGAGTCAATTTTTACTACCGTTCCTTTTTTAAAAGGTTTAAGAACGGTATTTATGTCTTTTGATTTAAAAAAATTAATTTGTCTGTTTTCCATAAATTAATTTCTTTTTTAATTGACTGTTTATCTTTCGGAACTATAACCCAAGTAAATAATCAATTACTTGTAAAAAAAAAAATTCTCTATTATTTGTAGCAATAATTATGTAGTTATTTAAAAAATATTGAGTCCCTATCGTATTTCCGTATCTTTATTTCATACTTTTTGTATCTTTTGTGATTCTTTTAAATTTTTTATGTAATCAATTGCATCATCAATATTTTTGTGGAAATTGCATTGGCCCAAATAACAACCTATGAATCTTAAGAATTTTCTCTTGCCACCACTAATTTCATATCTATGTATCGTGCCGCCATCTATAGGAGCATAAATAAGTTCTGGTAGTGCCATATTAATTTTGTATTTAATGCTTAATTAAACAATAATTCATGTTCAAATACATTTCCATAGCTCAATCCATATATTTAATAATTAATTTACTTATTTTTGGATAATTATTTATTGAATACCCAAGTATTATTAGTTATCTATTAATTATTGATATGTATTTTTTATTATGCCAAAAGCATTTAGGCGTTTTTTAAAAAAACTACCAAAAAAAATTCAAACTATAAAATACTCATTTAGAGAGTTTCTATCTTCCAAAATTTGAAATAGCTGTTGTGGTTAACAAATTTTAAATTTTACATTTTTAATAAATAGTCGCCAGAGCTAAATTCTAAATTATATTAAATTGGCAATTTATAAAATATTATGATCAAAAGAGTTTTTACGATATTCACTTTAACTTTGCTTCTTCTTTTTAGTAGCCCAGTTTACTCATTGGATGCTTCTCCTAAAACTCTAGAAAAGTATACTAAGAAGATTTCTAATAAGTTCACAAGAACTTACTGTAACACCTCCAAATTCGGTATTTCTTATGAGGGAGCTTTGGCATTTGCTATAGGAGAGACTAATAAGGAATTTAAAAATAATAAACTCAATAAGTTTATAGATTATTCTCTACTAAAAAATTCAATAGTTGATGATTTAGAAAATAATTGCCAAGTTTATGATTTTGCGATTACTAAATTAGAAAATTTAAAATTTAACTAGTAAAATGAAATTGTTAAATTCTTATTTTTTACCTATCCAATCATTGGGTTTTTCCATCATCCATTCGAAAACCCCCTTAGCATCAAGGTTTTTAGACGCATAAACAAATAAAATAGGAAATATTAAAATTACTGCACCAATAACTGCTAACTCTATCTTACCGATCCCCATCTCAACCACTGTTAAAGCAAAATAATTATTCATTATCCTTATTGAATTAAAATTTATATCTACATAATCTACAAAAAAATTTAATTCTTTCACTTTTCTATGAGAAATCTTAATTTTTATAGTGAAAGATATTTGTATAAAGTACCTATTTTTTTTGTGCAGACTTTTTAATAATTTTAATAGTAGGCTTCTGTTTGATGGTTATGGATCATGGAATTATTATTTTCACACCTATTTTTGCAGTAATGTTTGGATTTACAGTATTAAGAATTTTAAAGAAAAGGAAGAGATCAGCTAAAAGTATTTATAAGTTGATAAATGATTTAGAAAAAAAATATATTTATTAATCTATTTTATAGGAAAAAATTAATCAAATTCTATACCAACTTCTTCTTTTAAATCTCTCTCCAAATCTGGAAGATGTGGTTCAACCCAATGGTCTTTGTTATCGATACCAGCTGCATTTACATAATTCATGATGTGTTGATCTACTTGCTTGTAAAGATCATGCAAATTTAAATCCATACGAATATCATGTGCAATTTCAGAGACTTGTTTTTCTGTTAGACAATGATCTGGATGAAGTAAATCACAACATGGAATTCTCTTCTCAATCAATTCATTTAGATTGATTTTTATTTCGTAATCTTGATGGACAGTCATTGAATTTATAGCTTTATTACTTTAATTCTAATTATGTTTAAAGTTTTGTATATCTTTAGTCAAGAAACAAAGTTCTTTAATATCTCTTTAATATCTATGCAGTAATTTTAAATAAATAGATCTTCCAAATCTTTATACAAATCATCATTCTCTCTTTGGTTTTCCATAAGGTCATGGTTATCAAGTGAAATTTCTCTCTTTGAGGTATAGAAAAGATATCCAAGGGCTCCTAAGAGTAAGGTCGTTGGTAAAATCATTAGAATTTAATTGACTTATAATGAATATAGTGCAACACTTATTATAGTCAAGTGCTGAACTTTAATTAATTTTTAAATGCCTACCAAGAAAAAAAGAGTTGGTTTTATTCCTAGAGAAGATGTTATGAGAATAATTGAAAAGTTGAGCACAGAGAACAATTTAAGTAATTCAAAAATAATAAGTATTTTGGTAGAAGAAGCACTTTCTATCAGAGGTATATTTAATAAAAAAAATGGTAAAGTAACTCAATCATATCAATCAAATGACGATAAATCAAAAACCCTATTTGATAATTCTGGTGACTTTACAGATAATGCAAAACTCTCAATCGATACTAACTTAGGAAATCATTTTATTCCTAGTAAATCAACCCATTCAAATGAAGAGAATCAGGAGGCTTTTGACTTGCAAACTTATAAAAAGTTTTTATCATTCCTAAAATTTCAGGAAATGATGGACAAATATAAAACTTTATAAAGTGTTGCAAAGTGATACACAGTGCGTTAAATTTAATTTGTATATAGGAGATTCGCATATTAAGATTATTTTTCATCATTTCAAAAACCTAAATTCAATTAATCTATAAAATATTTATTCCTATGAATTCATCTCTCCCAAATTTATCTGTAAATCTCATCCCTCCAGACAAGTTATATTGTAATTTTAGTTATTGGAGTTCTTTGTTCTCTCAGGATATGCAAGTTTTATGGGATAGAGCGCATGGAGTACCTTTAGAAAAACTGCCAAAAGGGGTTTCTGATATGATTTTCCCGTATTTATTGCTTGCACTCTCAGACTATAAGACTTCGCAAATAAATAAAATGAGTGGAATAGGATTAGACAATCTATTAAGCCTTTGGTTTGATAAGTACTTATTAAATAAAAATGGTTACTTCGAGCTAATTAAAAAATAATATTTAAAATTAGCTAAAAATATCAAATTTGATTGCTATAAAAATTTATAACGTTTAAACATTTTTTAAGTGATTCTTTATGAATTGGCACATCAATAGTCTTGCTATAAATAAATTAAATGGTTTGATGATGAATTCTTTAAATATCTTTTTAGCAAATATGTGTATTCCCTTTTTGATATTGCTTATCAGGAAAGATATAAAATTAAGAAAAGCAAGATAAATGAATTTTAATTCAAAAACTCTAAGCCTGATATTAAATCTGTTATTTTGCTTGTTTATTTTTATTATTTAATTTTTTAGTCTTTATTCATTAATTTTTAAAAAATTCAAAAATTATTATTCAAATTTGGTTGACTTTTATTGTTAATGCGATGATAATGGCAAAAATAATTTTTAATTGTGAATCCTCTTTCAGAAACTTTTGATGATTTTGTTGATGATCTACTCTCATCAGATATTGATTTGTTGAAAGGGGAACTTGATTTTCTGGTTATGCAACATTTATTTAATTCTATAGATTTGAAGAGTATTAATAAAATTGAAGTTAAAGACAACGAATCATTAGCTGCTTAATAATTTATGAAATTTTTTTATGAAAAATTTTGGGTTCCAATTTTTGGTTATATTTTATCAAAATTTGTTTTTTTAATAGAAGGTAAAAAGAAAGTTTCTAAAAATAAAAAAAAGATAGATTAATTACTTTTTATCTTTATAAGGTATTTTTCATTACATAATTTAGTTCAATATATTTTGATAACAACAAAAGTTGTGCTTTAAATTTCGAATAAATGCATGGTTGAAATATACATAATTGCTTTTTAGCAAATTAAAATGAATAAAAATAATATCTTGAAGCCATATACAGTGCATTATCGTGATTTTCAAAATATAAGATTAGAAAATTGTTTTTATGCTTTTGACGCTTACGAGGCGAGAACACTGGCAATGGAATTTAATAAGTATATTAATGAGCATCCAAACAGTATAGACCTTATAAGATGTGAAAAATGATTAAAGATTTTTTTAATTTAAAATAATAATCTTTAAACACTCAAGAATTTATCAATAACCGCTTGACTCAACTCACTAGTATTTCCGCTTGCAACAATACCTCCGCGTTGCATCGCATAATATCTATTGGCTTGTCTTACAAAATGCAAATGTTGTTCAACTAATAAAACGCCAATTCCTGTATCTCTAATTATCTGGTTAATTGCATTTTCAATGTCTAAAACTATATTCGGCTGGATACCTTCCGTTGGTTCGTCAAGTAATAGAAGTTGAGGTTTGCCTAGCAATGCTCTTGCAATGGCTAATTGCTGTTGTTGTCCTCCACTAAGATCTCCTCCTTTCCTTTGAAGAAAATCTTTTAGGATTGGGAAGAGATCATAGATAAATGGATCTATTTTCTTGTTCTTAGATAATCCACCTGGTAGAGACTCCATTCCTAACATAAGATTCTCTTCAACTGATAGGTATGGAATAATTTCTCTCCCTTGAGGAACGTAAGCCATTCCTTTCCTGGCCCTCTGATGAGGTGCTTTTCTGTTGATATTTTCACCAATCAAATAAATATCTCCTTTTTTTTGTTTTAACAAGCCAATTAGTGATTTCAATAAAGTTGTTTTCCCAACTCCATTTCTTCCAATCAAACAAACCATTTCTCCTGATTTAACATTTAAATCTACATCTCTAAGAATATGACTCTCGCCATAATAGGTATTTAAGGATTTTATTTCGAGTAAATTTTCCATAACTAGTCCTCAGGTCTTCCTAAATAAACATCAATAACTTTTTTGTCTTTTTGTATGGTTTCCATTGTTCCCTC
Source organism: Prochlorococcus sp. AG-347-M23 (assembly GCA_003278855.1). Taxonomy (GTDB): domain Bacteria; phylum Cyanobacteriota; class Cyanobacteriia; order PCC-6307; family Cyanobiaceae; genus Prochlorococcus_A. Next base: position 128,143 of record QCCU01000002.1, read on the forward strand.
ACATAATACTGTGCCCTGATTTAATACTGAAACATTGCTATCAAGTCTTCTAATAAATTCCATATCGTGATCAATTACTACTACTGTATTTTCTCCTGATAAAGATTTTAATAAATCTGCTGTAAGATCTGTTTCTTCATCAGTTAAACCGGCAACAGGTTCATCTACTAACATTAAATCTGGCTTCTGACCTACTAACATGGCTATCTCGAGCCATTGTTTTTGGCCATGTGATAAAGATCCAGCTTTAGAATCAACTTTTTGAGCTAAATTAACAATCTTCATAAGACGATCAATCTCATTAAGCTGCTCATCCTTAATACTTTTATTAATAAGGTTTAAGGGACTTTTAGGAGTTGTCACCGATATTTCAAGATTTTCTTTAACTGTTAGATTCTCAAATATTCTTGGACTTTGGAATTTTCTTCCAACTCCAAGTCTGGCTATTTTATGCTCCTTTCTACCTACTAAAGATTTCCCTTTAAAAATTACTTCACCTTTTGTTGGCTTTACCTTTCCAGTTATTACATCAAGAAATGTTGTTTTACCTGCGCCGTTAGGTCCTATTACAGCTCTTAATTCTCCTTTCTTTAAATTTAAATTAAGTTTATTGAGAGCTAAAAAACCCTCAAAACTAACAGTAATATCTATTAAATTTAGAAGATCTTTATTATTCATTATCCCCCTCCTTATTGTTAACTTCTAAGCTTGGATAGGTTTCAATCTTCCTTTTTATACCAAATCTTTGAAGAAGATTCCTAGGACCATCTCCTTGTAACCATCCTAAAACTCCTTCTGGCAGGGCTGTTACCACTAAGATAAATAACCCCCCTTGAATAAACATCCAGCTAGCAGGTAAAGCTTCACTTACTAGACTTTTTGCATAGTTGATGAAAACTGCTCCTAGTATCGCTCCCAATAAAGTTCCTCTACCTCCAACAGCAACCCATATAACCATTTCTATAGAAAAGGGAACTGTCATAAATTGAGGTGATACTATTCCAGACTGAACAGTATATAAAGCTCCCGAAATTCCAGCGAGACCTCCAGCAATAGAAAATATTATCGTCTTGAATATAACTGGGTTATATCCTGTAAACCTTACTCTTGGTTCATCATCTCGTATTCCTATAAGAATATTTCCAAATCTTCCTTTCACTACCCACTTTGCAAAAAACCATGCCGCTATTACTAGTATGGCGGTTATCCAAAAGAATATTCTTTGCATAGATTCAGAGCCCACCATCTGTCCAAACAGTTGTGTTACATCTGTTTTTAATCCATTTGTTCCATTTATAAGTTTTTGTTGTCCATTAAAGAAGTTAAAGAATACAAGAAGAGAAGCTTGAGTAAGTATAGAAAAATAAACCCCTTTGATTCTATTCCTGAAAACAAGAAATCCAATTAAACCAGCAACCAATGCTGGAATGATCCAGATAGCGAAAAACGTAAAAATCGGCGACCTAAATGGTTCCCAGAAAAAAGGTAATTTTTCTACACCATATAAAGCAAAAAATTCAGGAATGTTATTTGGAAATTCAGAAGAACTTGTTATTTGTAAAAACATTGCTGCAGAATATCCTCCAAGAGCAAAAAATATACCTTGCCCAAGACTTAATAAACCTGTATATCCCCAGATAAGATCTACACCAAGAGCTACTATGGATAAAGATAAATATCTACCAAGAAGATTTAGTCTAAATACAGGGAGTAAAGTTGGTGCTGCGATAATTAGAGCTATTAATATTATCCAGAAAGATAATACTATTTTTTTATTAAGTTTAATTTTATTTAGGGACATTAGTTTTCAACCATCCTGCCTTTTTGAGGAAATAAACCGGTGGGTTTAAATTGTAAGAATATAACTATTAATGCGAATATCATTACCCTTGCCATACTTGTGGTTGCAAAAAAGTTGATTGTGTTTGAGAGAGGTAAAGGCATATCTGGCCATATTGATAAGAGCCTCCCAGCTCCAATTAAATCTGTCATTATTCCTATTCCAAAGGAAGCAAGTACTGTCCCTAATAAATTCCCAACTCCACCAAGAACTACAACCATAAAACAACCAACTATATAATTTCCGCCAACATTTGGTCCTACAGAACCTAATAGTGATACTGCAACTCCTGCAACTCCTGCTAAACCAGATCCAATTCCAAAGGTAATTATATCAACTTTTTCAGTAGATATACCAAGGCAATCACTCATTTGCCGGTTCTGAGTAACTGCTCTAATACGCATCCCCCAAGCACTTTGATTAAGGAATAATGTTATTGCTATTACAGAGATTAGAGTAATGACAATTATCATTAATCTTGTTTTAGGAAAGGCAGTACCAATAATTTCTACTTGACCTCTCATCCATGAGGGTGCCGTTACATCAACATTTCGAGCGCTTGCTCTACTAAGTTTGCTGACAGAGGAAGAGATTACACTACCTGTAAGGACGCCAGTTAAAGCAGCAAATATCCAAGAACTAAATTTAAAATATTTGAAATTTATTGATTCTTTTATTTTTGAAGGAAATGATGTTGGTAAGAATAAACCAATTAACAGACTTATAACCAGACCGGTCCCATAAGCTAAAGGTACACTTCTGACAAATTGTTGAAGAATTAAGCTTACGCCCCAGGTTGCAAGAAGTGTTTCTAGTGGACTTCCATAAAGCTTTCTTATTATAGTTTTTTCTAGGAGAATGCCTACTACTCCACTTACAATAAATGCAAGGAAAATTGAAACTATTATGTACGAATTGTAGAAAGGTTTTAATATAGGTAATTTGAAAATTAATTGTGTTACGTATGTTGTGTAAGCCCCAAGCATCATAAGTTCTCCATGGGCAAGATTTATTACCCCCATAAGACCAAAAACAATTGCTAGACCTAATGCAGCAACAAGTAATACAGATCCGATCGCAACACCATTAAAAAGACTATCGAGAAGTAACTCCAATTTAGAAAAAGAAAATATTTGAATATATAAAATAAAAGGAGGTGTTAACCTCCTTATATTTTGAAGTATAGGTTTTAATTATATTAAAGCTTATACTTTTCTCCTTTTGAAGGATCTGTCCAATCGCATGCAAATCCTTTTGAACTTGGATGCTTTTGGTTCCATGCTTGAGGAAGAACAACTCCTGTCTCTTCAAGGATTGTAAATCCACCCTCTGCATTAATCTCTCCAATTCTCACTGTTTGAGATAAGTGGTGATTAGGCATAACTTCGACAGGTCCTTGTGGCGCATCAAATTTTTGTCCAACTAGGGCTTCCCTGACTGCGTTATCGTCGAATGTTCCAGCATCTTCAACTGCCTGTTTCCATAAATAAACCATGTTATAGGCAGATTCTTGAGGATCAGCTACAACACGATCAGCTCCCCATCTTTTCTTGAAACTTTTAGCAAATTTCTTAGATGCAGGAGTATCAATTGACATCATGTAGTTCCAAGCGCCGTAGTGACCTTCAAGGAACTCTGGACCAATTGTACTAATCTCTTCTTCAGCAATTGAATAGTTCATTACGTAGTACCCACTTGAAGGTGTGATACCTGCGTCTTGAATCTGTTTGAAGAATGCAACGTTTTGGTCACCATTAAGAGTATTAATGATTATTCCACCGTCAGGCAAAGCTTTTTTGATTTTTGAGATAATTGGAGCAACTTCAGTATTTCCTAATGGAAGGTAATCTTCTCCAACAACTTTACCTCCTAACTGTTTTACCTGAGCTTTTGTGATTGTGTTTGAAGTTCTTGGGAAAACATAATCAGAACCTACAAGGAAGAAATCTCCACCAGCTGCGGGAGAACGCTTATACATGAAATCTGTAGCAGGTTCTGATTGTTGGTTTGGTGTTGCTCCTGTATAAAAAATGTTGTTAGAACATTCTTGAGCTTCATATTGAATTGGGTAGTAGAGGAACGCATCTTTTGATTCGTATACAGGTAACATTGCCTTTCTACTTGCAGATGTCCATCCACCAAATACGACAGGAACTCCGTCTTGGTCTATTAGTTTCTTTGATTTTTCAGCAAAAGTTGGCCAGTCAGATGCACCATCTTCAACTATGTATTCTATTTTGTAGCTTTTGCCGCCAACATTAACACCACCAGCAGCATTTATCTCTTCAATGGCCATTTTTTCTGTATCAACAAGAGTTGATTCAGAGATAGCCATTGTTCCAGATAACGAATGCAAAATACCAACGGTTACTGTGTCATCGAAACTTCCGGAGGTTCCGCCTCCACCACAGGAAGTTGCGGTGACCGCAAGTGAGGCAGTAGCTAAACCTGCCAAAATACGCCTTGAAATTCTCATGAATTAGGATAAATTAGGTAATTGACCCTCATTAAGGGGATAAAATAAAAGTTATTAACGAGTGAGGATTCGTTTTGTATCAGTCGTAACTTTTTGTTGAATCCAATATATTAGTAATAAACATTTTTCTAGTTTCGATTGTTGGGTATATGTGATTCTAAAAATTGAGTTATTTCCTCAACTCCTGTACCGCTACTTAGGTTGGTAAAGAACCAAGGTTTCCCTTTTCTCATAAATTCAGTATCACTTTTCATAATATTTAGATTTGCTCCAACTTTATCTGCTAAGTCAATTTTGTTTATTAATAATAAATCCGACCTTGTAATACCTGGTCCCCCTTTTCTAGGGATTTTGTCTCCGGCAGATACGTCAATTACATATATCGATAAATCTACAAGTTCTGGACTAAAGCTAGATGCTAAATTATCACCTCCACTTTCTACAAAAACAAAATCTAAAGGATTATATTTTGTTTCTAAATCTAAAACTGCATTTTTATTTAATGAACAATCCTCCCTTATCGCAGTATGAGGACAACCTCCTGTTTCTACACCAATAATCCTTCCTTCCTCTAAAACCTTCTTATTTATTAGAAAGTTAGCATCCTCTTTGGTGTAGATATCATTGGTGACAACTGCTATTTCATAATTTTTTTTCATGCTTAAGCATAGAATCTCTACTAATGCAGTTTTTCCTGAACCTACAGGCCCAGCAACTCCTACTCTCAATTTGCTGCTCATAAATTAATTTCTAAAAAGTTTTGTATAAAGGTCATTATGATTTTGTTGTGCCATAGCTAAACCTACATTGCCAAAATAGATGTCATCAATTTCTTTGTCCATAATTTCTTTAGAAACTTTTGAAATTATTGCTAATAAGTCTCTCTGAATTAATTGTGCTTTTGTTGACCCAATAGGAATAATTCTTAATGCAGCACTAAGTTGGTTTGCACTCCACGAATAGAAAAAATTCTCAACCATTTCTAACTTGGTAATTTCAAAACAATAACAAGCCCAACTCCACGCTAATGACCAGGAGCTTTTTTTATTATTTTCATATAAATATTCAAATCCAAATTCTTTGGTTAAATCAAAGAGAGATTTTGCCATTTGAATTTGTTGTTCTCTAATTTCGTGAGAGTCCTTTGATGAGAGGATCCATTTATCCAAACTCATTAGCTTTTGCAAATTACCTTTTAAATTTTTGCGATCGTTTATCTCATTGAAAATATCAAAAAAATCTAGTAAAAGTCTTGCATCTAGCCTTATCTGACCAATTTTTAGTTCACTTATTATCAAGTCTTTTACAGAATTAGAATCTGTTAAATTTTTATTATGAAGATAACTCTCCATTCCTTCCGAATAACAAAATCCACCTACTGGTAAGTTAGGACTTATTAATAAATATTTTAATAAATGACTTTTACTCATGACTATGGGCACCTGTTTCCGGGAAAAACTTTTTTTTCGTATTTTTTACATCAACTTTAAAATTAAGTAGCATATCTTTAATAATATAATCACTTTTTGTCAGAAGAATGCCTTCTTCGATTTCTACTTCAACGTGCCTATTTCCAAGATGATAAGCAGTTTTAATAAGCTCAATTTTAGAATATGAACTTATTTCAATTAAATCTTCTGTTTTGGCAATTATTTCTACATAGAAATTGGACTTATTAGTTGAAAGAATATCTCCATCATTTAATTTTCCATTTCTAGGTAATTGTAAAATTATTTCTTGATCACAATCAGTTAATCTTTTACCTCTTAAGATTCTTCTTTCGTCTGAACTTAAGGTAAGTTTTAAAAATGAACCTAAATTCGGTTTCTCCTTAATCCAATCAGTTACAACAATTTGTTTATTCATTCTCATAATCAAAATTTTTGGTTACTTTAATTTAGTAATTAAAGAAAACAATTTATGATTAAAACTTCATGGGAAGGTAATTGTTTCTTAAATTTTTTCAATAATAAAGCAACTTTAGGAAATGTTAATAAAACAATCTTTAAATCTAAATCAACTTCTCCTTATAAGTTATTAAAGTCTACTCATGATCAAGAGGGCAGATGCATTTTGCCTGTTCTACATACTGCAGGGGGATTGGTAGGAGGTGATTTACTTGATTTTGAGGTAAATCTTGAAGAAAACTCTAAGGTTTTATTGACTACTTCTTCAGCTCAAAAAGTATATGGATCAGTTGGAAGATCTAAAATTAATCCAAAAGGAAGTTTTTCAAAGCAAAAGAATTTCATAAACATTCTTGACAATTCTCATTTAGAGTTTCTTCCCCAAGAAACAATCATCTTTGCAAATGGTTTGTATGAGCAAATTTTTAAAGTATCTATTTCAGAAACTTCAAGTTTTTTATTTACTGATTTAATAAGACTTGGAAGATCTTCATCCGGAGAATCTATTGAGAGTGGAGTTTTTAGATCTAAAATAGAAATTATGAGAAATAATGATTTATTTGATGATTGGGAATATGTTGATCAGATTGAATTATCTAAGATAAGTTTTGTGGCCAAGTCAGGCATGGATTACATGCCCGTTTTTGGATCCTTAATTTGGATTTGCGAAAAAGATTTCTCCAAGTCAAAAATAAATAATCTTGTAGGAAATATAAAAAAGATTTTCAATGAAACTAATAATAATTTATCTATTGGAATCCTTGAAAATGGAATTTCTGTACGATTCCTAGGAAGTTCTTCTCAAGATGCTAGAAAATGTTTTTTTTGTATTTGGAAACAAATTAGGTCTGTTTGTGGATTTTGTGAGCCAAAATATCAAGGTGTATGGCCTTTACAAGATTCTATGAATTATTAATTATGTTCAGAAAGAACCTTTTTTAAGAATTTATAGATTAATTTTTTATTATGCATCTTTCACCTCAAGAAAAGGATAAATTATTGATTTTTTCTGCTGCGCTCTTAGCTGAAAGAAGGCTCAGTCGAGGTCTTAAGCTTAATTATCCTGAAACAATTGCTTTTTTAAGTTTTCAAGTTCTTGAAGGAGCACGAGATGGCAAAAGTGTAAGTCAATTAATGTCAGAGGGAACTACCTGGCTTTCAAAATCACAAGTTATGGAGGGCATACCTGAAATGGTTGATGAAGTTCAAATAGAAGCGGTTTTCCCCGATGGGACTAAATTAGTTACTATTCACAATCCTATTAATTAGTTATGAGTAATTTAATTCCTGGCGAAATAATTCCTGAAGAGGGTGAAATCGAACTAAATCTTAGTAAGCAAGTTAAAACAGTAACGGTTTCTAATTCTGGAGATAGACCTGTGCAAGTTGGATCTCATTATCATTTTTATGAAGCAAACAAGGCTTTAATTTTTGATCGAGAAATAACAAAAGGTATGCGTCTTGACATTCCTGCAGGAACAGCAATTAGATTTGAACCGGGTGATACAACAGATGTCAAATTAGTGCCATTTTCAGGTTTAAGAAATGTATATGGTTTTAATTCATTAGTTAATGGTTCTTTAAATAGTTAAAATTATGTCTTATAAAATTGATAGAAAAACTTATGCTCAAACTTACGGACCTACTACCGGAGATAGAGTAAGGCTCGCTGATACCGAACTTTTTATAGAAGTAGAAAAGGATTTAACTACATACGGAGATGAAGTTAAATTTGGTGGAGGTAAAGTTATTCGAGATGGGATGGGACAGTCTCAAGTAAGAAGAACTGATGGGGCTGTAGATACCGTAATAACTAATGCTTTGATAGTAGATTGGTGGGGAATAATTAAGGCTGATGTGGGTATAAAAGATGGAATGATTTTTGAAATTGGAAAGGCTGGCAATCCTGATATCCAGGATAATGTTGATATTGTTATTGGTGCATCAACAGAAGTAATAGCTGGAGAGGGGCATATTCTTACTGCAGGTTCAATAGATACCCATATTCACTTTATCTGTCCCCAACAAATTGAGACAGCACTAGCCTCTGGAATTACAACCATGTTGGGAGGAGGAACTGGACCTGCAACTGGCACAAATGCTACTACTTGTACTCCGGGTTCATTTCATATTTCAAGAATGCTTCAATCTGCAGAAGCATTTCCTATGAATTTAGGTTTTTTTGGAAAAGGAAACTCAACAAACGAGAGCAATCTTATTGATCAGGTTGAGGCTGGTGCATGTGGATTGAAGCTTCATGAGGATTGGGGAACCACGCCTTCTACAATAAATTCTTGTCTAAATGTTGCAGATAAGTTTGACGTACAAGTATGCATTCATACTGATACTTTGAATGAGGCAGGCTTTGTTGAAGACACCATAAACGCTATTGCAGGAAGAACTATTCATACTTTTCATACCGAAGGAGCAGGTGGAGGTCATGCTCCAGACATTATAAAAATCTGTGGAGAAACAAATGTTCTTCCTAGTAGCACAAATCCAACAAGACCTTATACGAGGAACACATTAGAAGAACATCTTGACATGTTAATGGTTTGTCATCATTTAGATTCTAAAATCCCAGAAGACATTGCATTTGCTGAATCAAGGATCAGAAGAGAGACTATTGCAGCTGAGGATATCTTGCATGATGTAGGTGCCTTTTCAATTATTGCTAGTGATTCTCAAGCTATGGGAAGAGTTGGTGAAGTGATTACAAGAACTTTTCAAACTGCACATAAAATGAAAGTCCAAAGGGGGCCGTTATCGCAGGATTCTGATAGAAATGACAATTATAGAGTAAAGAGATATATTTCTAAAGTTACAATTAATCCTGCATTAGCTCATGGTATTGATAAACATGTTGGGTCTATAGAAAAGGGTAAAATTGCGGATTTGGCATTATGGAAACCTTCCTTTTTTGCAGTAAAGCCTGAATTAGTGGTTAAAGGAGGATCTATAGTTTGGTCCCAAATGGGTGATGCAAATGCTTCAATTCCTACTCCAGGTCCTGTACATGGTCGACCTATGTTTGCAAGTTTCGGCCAATCCCTGATTAAGAGTTCTTTTACCTTTTTAAGTAAAAATGCAATTGAACAAAATATTCCAAATAAATTAGGCTTACAAAAGAAATGTATTGCCGTAGAAAATACTAGAAATATCAATAAATCAAACTTAAAACTTAATAGTAAACTACCAAATATTTCAGTTGATCCTCAAACTTATGAAGTTTTTTCTGATGGAGAACTTCTTACTTGTGAACCACTTGATGTAGTCCCAATGGCTCAAAGGTATTTTTTGCTTTAAAAGTTTTTAATTAATTCTTTTTCACTTATCTTTATGTCTTTTGATCCCGCAATAGCTAAATCTTCTTGCAGTTTGTTCTCACAAGAAAGAACTCTTGACCAACTTGGTAATTGAAGTGTCGTAGGACAAGCCAGATAATCCTCTGTAGCAGGTCTTAATAGTTTCGCAAACTTTTGTACTGATAATTCTTCTTCGTGCCTATCGTATGGAAGTTGATTAACTGCTGAATCTAATCCAAATTGTTTTACCCGATCTTCTCCAACTCTTTTGTAGAGAACTTCTAAAGTTGCTAGTTGAGTGCTAGTTAAGGTCTCGGCTTGATGTTCCATGAGACCTCTTAAAACACTTGAAAGTATTTCAGTACACATTTTTTGCAATCCTTCTTTAGAAGAATCTCCAATATTCTTATGTTTATGATCAAACAAACCTAAGTCAACTTGGGCTATTTTGGAGGTCCTTACATTTCTATAAACCTCTGATAATAAACCTATCTCTAAACCCCAGTCACAAGGTATTCTTAAATTCATAGCAAGGTCTTTGGTGAAAGCAAACTCACCTGCTAATGGATATCTAAATGATTGAAGATATTGTAAAAACGGACCCTTACCAACTAACTGCTCAAGACTTGATAGCAAAGGACCAACAAATAATCTTGTTGCTCTACCTTGTAATTGATTTGTTTCTAGAGATAATCTACTGTAAAAAGCTTTTACATAAGATATTCCATATGATTCATCCAGAAGTGGAAGTATCATTCTTGAAGGATATAAAGGACTAAAAGTTCTTATATCAGCATCAAAAAGAGCAACAACATCTGATTTTCTAGTCGCAACTCCTATGCCTTGCCATACAGCCCATCCTTTACCTGGAGTTCCTAAAAGTTCTAATCCATTTTTTTCTTGGCTTTTTAATAGCTCAATTACAGAGGGAGAATTAGTCCATTGAACGTGAACTGGGAATGGCATTGAGTCAAAAAATGATTTTGCTGCCTTAACTTGCTCAACAGTTTTTGCTGAGAGAGCAATTACTAATTCATTTAAGCCTGTAAGGTTTTTTAAAACTTCTCTTATATCTTTTAATGCTGGACGCTCAAACTCTTCATATAAGCAAGGTATTAAAATGCTAGTTGATCTTCTTTTAAGACTTTTGTTTAATTCTTTAAGTAAATTTCCTGTAACTCCATATTCATGTATTGTTGTGATTAAACCTTGTTGAAAGTCCATTTTCTAATTGATGTGCAGAATGGTATTAATACTTCGATGATTTTTTCAAAGTGAAGCAAATTGATTCAGAGAAAAAATTAGATAGATTAAAAATTGATAAATTGTTAAAAACAATTTATTCAAATCATACTACAGAAGAAATTAATTTTATTTCAAATCAATTATTACAGATTTTGGATGATTTCTCAGAGAAATCTGCTTATGAAGAAATAAGAGATAAGGAAAGGTGGAATGAATCTCATTCAGTTTTGATAACCTATGCAGATAGTATTTATAAAAATGGCGAGGCAACATTAATAACTCTAAGGAAGTTGTTAAGTAAACATTTTGGCAGTCTTTCTAAAGTTGTACACATTCTTCCTTTTCTGAAATCAACAAGCGATGGAGGTTTCGCAGTTTCAAGTTATGATTCCCTAGAAGAAAAATTTGGTGGCTGGGATGATCTCAAAAATATTTCTAAAAATCATGATTTGATGGCTGATTTAGTACTAAACCATGTTTCATCATCTCACCCATGGGTTCAACAATTTATTAAATCCCAAGAACCGGGTTTATCAAATATTTTCTCACCGAGACAAAATCTTGACTGGTCAAATGTAGTTAGGCCAAGAAGTTCCTCTTTGTTTTCTCAAATAAATACTCAAGATGGTCCTAAACAAGTTTGGACAACTTTTGGTCCAGATCAAATTGATTTGAATTGGCATAATCCAAAAATGACTCTTGAGTTCTTAAATTTAATTATTAATTATTTATCTAATGGAATTAAATGGTTAAGGCTTGATGCTGTAGGTTTTATTTGGAAGGAATCAGGGACAACTTGCTTGCATTTACCAAGAGCACATTCAATTGTGAAACTCTTAAGAGTTCTTTTAAATAATCTTCTTGATGATGGAGTTTTAATAACTGAAACTAATGTTCCCCAGAACGAAAATCTATCTTATCTGATTACTGATGATGAAGCCCATATGGCATATAATTTTCCATTACCTCCACTTCTCCTAGAGGCAATTATTACTTCAAGAGCTGATATTCTTAACTCATGGATTTTTGATTGGCCCATATTACCTGAAGATACTACTTTATTTAATTTCACTGCATCACACGATGGTGTTGGGCTAAGAGCTCTTGAGGGTTTAATGAATGAGCAGAGAATTAAAGATTTATTAATTAATTGTGAGAAAAGAGGCGGATTAGTAAGTCATAGACGTTTATCAAATGGTCATGATAAACCTTATGAATTGAATATTAGTTGGTGGAGCGCAATGGAAGACTCCAGCAGAGATTCTAAAAGATTTCAATACGAAAGATTTATTTTGAGTCAATTATTAGTAATGGCTCTAAAAGGGGTCCCTGCATTCTATTTGCCAGCATTACTAGCTTCAGAAAATGATATCAAAAGCTTTTCTATGACAGGGCAAAGAAGAGATCTAAACAGAGAAAAGTTTAAATCAGAAAATCTTTCAGCTGTTTTAAATAATCCTGAATCTAATGCTAATAAAAACTTAAAATATCTTCGTAATGCTATGGATGTCCGATCAGAATTAAAGCAATTTCACCCTTGTTCACAAATGAAATGTTTGTCTAAAGGTAGAAGTGATATTGTTGTAATCAAAAGAGGTAAAGGCCCTGAGTCTATTTTTGCAATCCATAATATGACTGAAAATAAAATTAATTATCAATTGAATGATAATGATCTACCAAAAATAATCGATAATGATTTAAATACCCATGATTTTTTAACATCTACTAAATACAATTGCAAAAATATTAGTCTTGATCCTTTTCAAGTAATTTGGCTTAGTGCTTTATAAAAATGATAGAAAGTTCTTCTATTTGGGTAGTAAGTGATGTAGATGGTACTTTAATGGATCACTCATATGATTTATCACCTGCTAAAGAAACTATAAAAAATTTACAAAAATTATCCATACCCGTAATTCTTTGTACAAGCAAAACCGCTTCTGAAGTAAAAGTTATTAGAAAGGAACTTAACTTGACGGATCCTTATATTGTTGAGAATGGTGCGGCAATATATGGTGAATCTCTTAAAAGAGTAAATGGAGAAATTATTCTTGGTATAAAATATGAATCTCTTGAAGAAATATTAAATATTATTTCTAAAGAAATTGATTACAAACTTACTCCTCTTAATAATCTCACTGATCAAGAAGCCACTCAGCTTACAGGCTTAGTAGGCAACTCTTTGAACTTAATGCGTGATAGACACTGGAGCATGCCTTTTTTAAATCCGCCAAGTTATTTAGAAGAGAAAATTAATATCTGTTGTAAAAAATTCAGTGTTGATATTTTTAAGGGCAATAGAATGAGTCACTTATTATCTGCAAAATCGAATAAAGGGAAAGCAATAAATGCTCTTAAAGAATATTCAAATGTTCATAATATTGAAATTATAGGTTTAGGCGATTCTCCAAATGATTTGCCTCTACTTTTAAACTCAGATATTAAAATAGTTATTCCTGGAATCGACGGGCCTAACTTAAATTTACTAGATCAATTAAAAGATTTGGAATTTACTTTAGCTTCTGAACCAAATGGATATGGTTGGAAAAATGAAATCAATAAATTAATAAATAAGCGAGAACTAAGTTAGAAAGATGAAAGATTTAGATATTAATTTTCCTCTTGATAAATTTGAAAAATTAATTATTGATATTGGTTGGGAATCCTTGGAAGATTGGTTCAATTTTTGGAATAATAAAAGAAACATTCTTTCAATTGATCAATATTGGAATAATAACGTCAATGATGATTGGATTTGGGGTTTGGCTTTACCTCTTTTATCTCAGGCTTATAAATTTCAAAATAATTTTTCTGATAGAAAAATTATCGGAATCTCAGCTTTGCCTGGCACAGGTAAAACAACACTAGGTAAATGGCTCGAAGCTATATCGTTAAAATTAAACTTCAAAATTGCTGTTATTTCAATTGACGACTTTTATCTCCCGTCAAATGAAATGAAATTAGCAATTAAGAATAACCCTTGGAATGTTTCAAGAGGGTTTCCTGGAAGTCACTCAGTGAAATTAATGTATGAAAAATTATTAAATTGGAAGATAAATGGAGAATTAAATGTACCAGTTTTCGATAAATCTTTAAGAAATGGTTTAGGAGATAGATCTCATTGGAGATTAGATAATCCTGATTTATTAATTCTTGAGGGATGGTTTTTAGGAATAAAACCTTATTCTATTGATATAAATGATCGACCTATAAATACAACAAATTTGAGTCTTCATGAATCATCTTATGTATTAAAAATTCAGAATAATCTAAATGAATATTTAGATATTTGGACTTTAATAGACAATATTTGGCACTTAAAGCCATTGAAGATTGAATACATGAATATATGGAAAACAAATCAGGAAAAAGAAATGTTGTTACAGAAAGGAAACGCACTTATAGATGAAAAATTATCTAATTTCTTGAGAATGCTTAATGTCTCAATTCCTCATAAAAGCTTTGATGTTATAAAATCCTACGCGCTTTTATTAATTGATCAAGAAAGAAATTTAGTTGAGGCTGGATTGAATTTGTAGCATTTTCTAAATTTCTTTTTTTTCCGTAATTTTTTATACATTTTTTTCAGCTCTTAGTAGTGTTTAATTGTTTATATTTTGATGCTTAGAGATGGTTGAGTTTTCTTACAAAAATGAAAGTTGTAGGATGGTTGTGTTGAGATGTATTGGCCCATCAAATTTTTTCTTAGAAAGAGTTTTATTCCCAACTGACATTCTTACCTTTATGGCCCCAAATGATTCAAGAGTTGAAATCTGGGGCAATGAATTATATGGTCCTAAGTTGGAAGAAAGAATAAGAATTTCTGCTGATAACGAAGATTCGACTTTAGTAGCATAGAACAGATATTTTTTAATTGTCTTCGAGTCAAAATTTTTTACAAATACCTATTTTTTATTGATATTATCAAACTAGTTTTAGTTTTATAGATGTATTATTTTTCTTCCTTTGCAATAGGAGGCTTCGTTCCTTCTGCAGCTATCGCTGGGGTTTTACTTTTAGTTGGTTTAGGAGCCTTCTTTTATCTTGGTATTAAAGGACCTACAGATTATTAAACATGAGTTAATAAAAAATTGAAATTTTTAATAACCTTCTTGAATAAGTTAACATTATGGATTTAACAACTATTTTATTTATATTAAGCCTACCTTTCGTTTTATTAACAGTTTATTTTGGGACAAAAAATGATTTTTACGAGAGTGAAAACTATAAAGGTGATGGTTGTGCTCACGATGTTAAAAGGTAACTTTACTATTAATCACCCCTAAATACACAGGTCCATCTACTATCAAATTGCCAAACTGGTTTGTATATTTCATTAGTAATTTTTTCTCCAGCCTTATTACAAGTATCTAAATCATTCATGGGAATAGAATGTAAGGACGGACTTGTTATTCCACTAACCTCTGGCCTTCCTCCAGGCCCTTGCCTATAAGTTCCAATTATTAACCAATACTTGGCTTTCGCAGAACCAGAAAAGATTAAGGAAAAGAGAAAAAATAAAATTAAAATAGATTTTTTTTTCATTTTTCTATACTACCTTTTAATTTTTGAATGTAAATTGCTATTAATTAATTATGTAATTTAATAATTTTTGGAATATTTAAAATTTGTTTTATATGGATTAATTCAAGGTTTGACCGAATTTATCCCTGTAAGTAGTACAGCTCATTTAAAAGTTATATCTCTTTTTTTAGGGATTGATGATCCTGGAGCATCTTTGTCCGCTACTATTCAACTTGGAAGTGTTCTAGCTTTAGCTTTTTATTTTAGGAATGATATTTTTAATTTCAGAAGTCAACCTTCCAAAAAATTTCTTGAATATCTCTTACATGAAAGATTATTAAGGTCTATTTTGATTGGTACTATACCTATTGTTTTGCTTGGAGGGAGTATAAAAATATTTATCCCTTCTTTTTTTGAAAACGTTCTTCGTTCAAATTTATCAATTGCATTAGTCTCATTTCTAATGGCTTTTTTTATGTACTTGGCAGATAGTTCGAGAAGAGGGTCTATTAATATTAAAAACCATAATTATTCAAATAGCTTTTTGATAGGTTTATTTCAGGCATTTGCAATTTTTCCTGGTGTTTCAAGATCGGGGATCACTATTTCTAGTGCTTTAATATCAGGATGGGAGAGAGGCGATGCTGCGAAATTTTCTTTTCTTTTAGGGATACCAGCTATTTCTCTTGCTGCGATTGTTGAGTTTATTTCTTCTTTTAATGATTTTTTTGCATTAGGTTTTTTCCCTCTTTTTGTTGGTCTTATTACCACATTTGTGTCCTCTTTATTAGCAATAGATTTCTTATTAAAGTATTTTTCATCGAATGGGTTGAAAATTTTTATCATTTATCGAGTAATTTTTGGTATAGTGATTCTTTTGAATTTATAGTTGGATGAAAAAAATATTTTTTGCAATTGTGTTAAGGTTTTAAAAAATTCTTTCTAATGAACATTTTTATATCTTTCCAATTAGGTGAAGTGGAAGTTTCAAATCTTACTATATTGGTTTTAGCTTTTTTTTCTTCTTTTACATTTATAGCAGTAGGCATAAGTTCATATAAACTATACAAATCTCTTATAAATGAAGACGATAAATAATCGGAACGGCGGGATTTGAACCCACGACCCCCACTACCCCAAAGTGGTGCGCTACCAAACTGCGCTACGCCCCGTGCCTCTACTATAAAGATTAGATTGATTCAAATGTTATTCTTTATAGGATTGTTATCAGATCTCAATACACACTTGTCAACTTCCCAATTAAAGTTTTCCCATATATGGTCTTCTAATTTATAGTTGCTTCCGGTAAAAACTCCTAACTTAACTTTTGTAGGTCTAGCGGAACAATACTGCCTGCTTCCAGCTGATGCAAGATATTGTTGATGGTATTGTTCCGCATAAAAATATGAATCAATCATTTTTATTTCTGTTTCAATTACACCAAGATTTTTTTTGCTTAGTTCCGTTTGATATTGCTCCTTACTGGCTAATATGGTTTGAAGATTATTTTCATTTTTGTAATATATTGCTGATCTATATTGTGTACCAATATCATTTCCTTGTCTGTTTTTTTGGGTAGGGTCATGACATTCCCAAAACATTTTTAATAAATCACTTACATCAATTTCTCTTTTATCCCATATAACTCTTACAACTTCTGAATGACCAGTTAAGCCTGAACATACTTCGTAATAAGTTGGATTGTTTTTTTCTCCTCCAGCATAACCTACAGAAGTTGTGACAACTCCAGGAAGTTTCCAAAAACATTTTTCAGCTCCCCAGAAACAACCACATCCAAAAATTAATTCATCTTCTTCTACACTAGGATCTTTTTTGATATCTGTTTTTAATACTCTATGTAATGAATAAGCATCACTAGTTAAATTTACCTCCTTATTATTCATAATATTTTTCAGGAATTTAAACATAATTTAAATCTATTTATTATAAGTATAAAAAATACTTTTAGCTCTCAACACTTTTGGTAGCTAGTTCTCTTTCCCAAAGTTTTTTATATAGCCCATTCATTTTTACTAAATCTTTATGAGCCCCTTCTTGTACTATTTCTCCTTTATCCATTACTAAAACCCTATCGCAGGTAGCCGCAACAGAAAGTTGGTGACTAATCATAATGATTGTTTTATTACTTCTATCGCTCATTTCATCTATTATTCTTGCTGCTGTTTTATTATCAACGCTTGCTAAAGCATCATCAAGAACAACAATAGGAGAATTAACAAGTAGTGCTCTTCCTAATGCAGTTCTTTGTCTTTGTCCACCACTTAATGTAATACCCCTTTCTCCAACAATGGTTTTAAACCTTTGTGGAAAGCTATTGATATCATCAATTAATCCGGCTTTTGTAGCACTTTCTTTAACTAAATATTTAGTAGCTTTGGGTTCTCCAAAACTTAGGTTTTCAGAGATTGTAGAAGTAAATAAGAATGCTTCTTGAGGAACGATAGAAATATTTTTTCTAAGATCACTTAATTTTAATGTTTTTACATCAATTTCATCTAAAAATAATTGATTGTCTGGAATTTCAATAGTCCGCCCTAGAGACTTTGCTAGTGTTGTCTTGCCACAACCTACTGGACCAACTATTGCAATAAGTTCTCCAGGATAAATTTTAAAATTGAGACTATTTAATGAATTAAATTTTGATCCTGGATACTTTATTGTTAAATTTTTTGCTTCTAAGAAACCTTTAACCTTTCTTTTTAAATATTTAGTTTCTTCTCTATCTACAATATTTGGGTTGTTCTGAAAGATTTCTTCCACACGATCTAAACTTACTTGACCAAGTTGAAAAGTATTTAAGGTGAAACCTAATAGAGCTGTTGGGAAGACAAGTCTTTCTACGTACAGTATTAAAGCTACTAAACCTCCTATCGAAATAAATCCACTCTCTAATTGAAAAGTTCCTAATGATAATAAAATCAATAATGAAATTGAGGAAATACCTTGTAACAAAGGAAATAGGGTACTAGCTGTTCTTGCAAGTTTTATCGCTGAATTTCGATAGTCATTATTGTATATGTTAAATTCTTTTTTCTCAGCATTCTCTTGTGCATAAATTTTAATGGCGCTTATACCAGATAGATCTTCTTGTATTAGATCACTAAGTTTTGATAATGATTCTTGTTGGGCTTTTCTTTGTTTAACCATTCTGCCGCCAAATAGACTTACAATTCCAAGAATTAATGGAAATATCATTAAAGCTGATATTGTTAATGTTTTATTAATCGAAAACATTGAAGGAATAGTGAAAGAATAAGCTAAGACAATGTTGCACAAGCTTAAAACTGTGAAACCTAAAAGTCTTCTTATGTTTTCAACATCGCTTGTAGCTCTGCTAATAATGTCTCCACTACCTTTTTTTTGAATCCATTCTGGATCTTGAATAAGTAAATGGTCAAAAAGTTTTTGACGAAGATTTACTTCTACTTTTCTACCTATGCCGAAGACAATCTGTCTTGAAAATAATCTTATTAAACCCATACAAGTAGCTAAAAATATTAACCATAAAGATTTAGAAATAACAAAATCCGAAGAAAAACCATTTTGTAATTGATCAATTATATTTTTTACTTCTAAGGGTATTACAACACTTAGTATATTTACTATTAAGAGAGCTAAAGCTCCATATAAGAATTCTTTTTTGTAAGGTCTTAAGTATTTAGATATAACTTCTATCTTTAAATTTTTCATTTTATTTTGCCGATATGATTAAGATAATGTTTCATTTTTGAATATGTGAGCTAATTTTATAAATGATTCAGTATTTATTTATGGGTAACGAGCAAACTCATCCATTACATGAAACAGACAAGAATATTATAGATTCCCTCATCACTAAAAAAACACCTGAAGATATTGATTATATCAATTTAGCTAGATTAATAAATCGTTATACCAATTTCCCCGGAGAAAGTGAAATTAAAAACGATATTGAAAAAATTTTAAATTTTTGGAAGATAACTAAAAATGAACTTTTTTCAAAAACAAAAAATATTTGGTCAAAAAGCTTTAGGCCTTCTAATACAAATGAAAATTTGGTTGGCTCAAGTTTTGATACCTCAAATTAAATTTTATCTTCATAATTTTTCTTCCATAAATAAATGCCTTCTAATCTATCAAACGCTGAAATCCTAAATAATTTACTGGAGGGAGGGGATCTTGATGAATTTACTTCTAGATCTTTAATGCAAAGATGGCTTAATGATGAAATATCAGATGTTGAAACAGGAGCTTTTTTGAGTGCTTTGAGAGTAAAGGGCTCCACAGGCGTCGAACTTAGTTCTATGGCTGAGGAACTCTTAAATGTTTGCCAATTGCCAGTAGCAAGACCAAATTTGTATTTGGTAGATACTTGCGGAACAGGGGGAGATGGAGCTAATACTTTTAATATCTCAACAGCAGTTGCATTTGTAGCTGCATCTTGTGGGGTAAAAATTGCAAAACACGGAAATAAAAGTGCTAGTGGGAAAGTTGGCTCTGCGGATGTTTTGTTAAATCTTGGTTTGAATTTAAATTGTTCATTAGAAAAAGTAATCACAGCCGTAAGTGAAATTGGAATAACTTTTTTGTTCGCACCTGTTTGGCATAAATCTTTAATAAAACTTGCTCCATTAAGAAAAACCCTTGGAATAAGGACAGTATTTAATCAACTTGGACCGTTGGTAAATCCTTTAAGACCCAATGCACAAGTTTTGGGTGTTGCTTCTGAGGATCTTTTAAAACCTATGGGAAGCGCCCTTTTAAAAATGGGTATGAATAGAGCAATAGTCGTTCATGGGTTTGGTGGCCTTGATGAAGCTTCCCTTCAAGGAAAAAATAAATTAGTATTTGTTGATAATGGTGAATTACGGTTTTCAGAAATAAATATTTCAGACTTTAAACATGAAAATATATCTAACGAAAAGCTTGTTGTTTCTGATCAAGAGTCTAATGAGGAAATATTAAAGTCTGTCTTAAATGGTT
Organism: Prochlorococcus sp. AG-347-M23; assembly: GCA_003278855.1. Classification (GTDB taxonomy): domain Bacteria; phylum Cyanobacteriota; class Cyanobacteriia; order PCC-6307; family Cyanobiaceae; genus Prochlorococcus_A. Next base: position 148,423 of record QCCU01000002.1, read on the forward strand.
CTGGACAAAAAGCTCATATTTATGTAGTTGCCCTAAACTCTGCTTTAGTACTTTGGGCCGCAGGCATTGAGGATGATTTAAATGAAGGATTTAATAAGGCGTTATTTTCTATAAATAAAGGAGATCCTTGGAAAAAGTTTTTGCTATTAAAAAATTATTTACATACAAATTAATTAATTTCAAATTGATGATTAATCCATTTAAGAAAAACGCGAAATTGGTTTTAAGTAATGGAATTGTATTCCCAGGATTCTTTTTTGGTGCTTCTGGTACTGCTATTGGTGAAATAGTTTTTAATACGGGGATGACCGGTTACCAGGAAGTTATAACTGATCCAAGTTATTATGGGCAAATATTAACATTCACTTATCCAGAGATTGGAAATACGGGTATTAATTTTGAAGATTCAGAATCTAATATTAATATTAAAGGGATAATCGTTAGAAATTTTTCATTTAATAGCAGCAATTGGAGATCTAAAAAGAATTTTAATCAATGGTTAGTTGAGAAAAATATAATAGGTTTACATGGAATCGATACAAGGGCTCTAGTTAAGATTTTAAGATCTAGTGGCGCGATGAATGGAGTTATTACCTCTCTAGATAAAACTCATGAATGTTGTTTAAAGATGATTCAGGATACGCCAAAGATGGAGGGATTAAATTTATCAAAAGTTGTTTCAACAAAGCAACAATATTTATGGAAAAATCATACGCAAACAATTTTTGACTTGAGAAAAAGATGTGATGAATCTTCTAAAAAGTTAAAAATAGTAGCAATTGATTTTGGAATTAAAAATTCAATTCTAAATAGACTCGTATCCCATGGTTGTGAAGTTATAGTTTTACCTTCTCGATCTTCTCTAAATGATGTACTGTCTAACAAGCCGGATGGTATATTTTTCTCAAATGGTCCTGGCGATCCTTCTTCTGTTTCTGAAGGGATAGACCTAGCAAAATCACTCATTAAATATGGTGAAATACCTATGTTTGGTATTTGCCTTGGACACCAAATATTTGGATTAGCATTAGGAGGTTCAACTTATAAATTACCTTTTGGACATCGAGGGTTAAATCATCCTTGTGGTGAAAATAATAAAATTGAGATAACTAGTCAGAATCATGGTTTTGCTATTGATCCCAATTCTCTTTCAAAGGACATAGTTAAAATTACCCACTATAACCTTAACGATAATACTGTTGCTGGCCTAGAGGTTTATAACAAGCCTATATTTAGTGTGCAATATCATCCCGAAGCAGGACCCGGCCCACATGATTCGGATTATTTATTTAAAAAATTTGTTTCTCTAATGTTAGAAAGATGTTGACATATTGTTTTCTTTTGATTTGATAATTACATTTGATATATTAATTTTTTGGAGGTATTAGATCATAGAAGATTTCCAGAAGTTAACCGTTTCTCTAAGAGGAAACCTTGAGGTTAAAACAAACATTATGGTTTTTACTTTTAAAGGCCAACTTGATGCTTTCTCAGAAAAACAATTTAAGACTTTTGTTACTAATAATTTAAAAAATGACCTTCCATTCGTTATTGATCTTACAAAAATAGATTTTTTAGATTCCTCTGGTCTTGGAGCGCTTGTTCAAACTGCAAAAGAATGCAAAAAGTCGAAACTTGGGTTCTCTGTCGTTGGCAATTCGAGAGTGGCCCAAACAATTAAACTTGTTCGTTTAGGGGATTTTCTTAACTTGAAGTCAAGCCTTGAAGATGCAGTAAATTATTTAAAGAATTGAATTATTGGATTCAAAACTTGGTTCCATATGGATCTCCCGATGATATAGGTGTTATTCAACTTGCTTGGCTTGGAGATTCGGTATGGGAGCTTCACCAAAGACTAAGGCATGTTCATTTCCCTTTAAAATCTAAAGACCTCCATTTATCTGTAGTAAACGAAGTAAAAGCAAAATCTCAGTCAAAATCATTAAGTCAAATTGAACATTTATTAAATTCAAATGAATTAGATCTTATTAGGCGTGCTAGAAATAAAACAAAGAGATATCCAAAATCTTCAGACCCCACCATATACTCTAGAGCAACTGGTTTTGAAACTCTTATTGGCTGGCTATTTTTAAAAGATCCTAAAAGATTATCAACACTTTTTGAATATTTAGAATTAAAAATGAATTGAATCTATGAAAAACTCCTCAAATAAATTTCGTGGAAAAAATAATAATGAGTACAAAAAAAATTCAGATTTTGGTACTTACTCAAAAAATACAAATCGCCCAGTAAAAAATGATAGATTTTTGAACAATTCTCCTAAAAACAGGAAAGTTGAAAATTTAAAAAAAAATGATGAAAATAATACTTTTTCGTCTGTAAAAAGAAGAAATCTAAGATTTAAATCTAATACAGAATTTCCTAATAAAAATTCTGATATACATCAAGAGTTTACCAATAAGAGAAATTTTGATGATTGGATATGGGGTAAACATTCGGTTTATGAGGCTCTTAGTAGTAATAGAGCGATCAATAGGATTTGGTGCACATCGGAGATTTTTTCTTCAGACAAATTCTATATTTTGCTTAAGGATCTTAAATTAAAGGGAGTTCTTATTGAAGAAGTTTCTTGGAACAGGCTTTCGCAATTGACATATGGTGCTTCACATCAAGGTGTCGCATTGCAGTTAGCATGCTCTAAAACAATATCCCTAGAACAATTAATCGATTTTTCTAAACATAATTGTCCAAATCCTATAATAGTTGCATTAGACGGTATAACTGATCCTCATAATGTTGGTGCGATTATAAGATCAGCGGAAGCATTTGATTGCAAGGGTGTAATTATTCCTCAGAGAAGGTCAGCAGGATTGACTGGAACAGTCGCTAAGGTAGCTGCAGGAGCTTTAGAACACCTTCATGTAAGTAGAGTTGTTAACTTAAATAGAGCACTTGAAGAACTTAAGAGAAATGGTTTTCTAGTTGTTGGCCTATCTGGAAATGGTCAAATATCTATCTCAAATTTCCAAGAAAAAGCACCTTTGGTAGTTGTAGTTGGCTCTGAAGATAAAGGTATTTCATTGCTTACTCAAAAAAAATGCGATTTTATATTACGTATTTCTCTTAAAGGTAAGACTTCAAGTTTAAATGCATCTGTGGCGGCCGCCATATCCCTATTTCACTTGACAGGTAAATAAATTTTTATTTTTAATATCAATTTTAAAGACCACTAAATTGTTGTTGTTTCAATACATTTATATGTTTAATAAAAAATTATTGAATTTTCACTACAAAATTGTATAGAATTTAACAAGAATTGATGGTTTAAAAGGCCAAAAAAATTGATTAGAAACTTTGGAAACAAACTCGGTTTAGCTTGGTGGGCTAAAATTGAGACGGGTAAACCTAGTGGTACCTACTGGTTCGGCCCATTTATTACTAAACGTAGTTTAAAGGAAAATATATCTTCTTTTATTGAAGACCTTACTCAAGAAGGTTCTGAAAATATCAATTACAGTTTAGTACGTTGCAAAAAAGAAGAACCATTAACTATTTAATGACTTTGATTTTAAGAAATAAATTACAAAATGAATTTTAGTTCTTTAAGAAAAGAAATTACCAGCAATAATGCTTCTGTTAAGGAATTAGTAAATGATATTTTTGCCATTATCGATCATAAGGATCCAGAAATTAACTCATATATTTGTACTACAAAAGATAATGCTATCGCCCAAGCAGAGAATATTGATAAATTAATTCAAAATAAAGAAAAACTGCCACTTTTGGCGGGGATGCCAATAGCAATAAAAGATAATATTTGTACCAAAGGAGTTGCAACAACTTGTGCAAGTAAAATGCTCAAAAACTTTGTTGCGCCTTATGAATCCACCGCATCGAGTAAATTATGGGCTTCAGGGGGAATTTGTTTAGGAAAAACAAATTTAGACGAATTTGCAATGGGTAGTTCAACGGAAACCTCTGTATTTGGGGTCACTTCAAATCCATGGGATATTAATAGAGTGCCAGGAGGCAGTTCAGGAGGTAGTGCTGCTTCAGTTGCTGCTGGATTTTGCGCAGCTGCTATAGGTTCTGATACAGGAGGATCCATAAGGCAACCAGCTTCTTTTTGTGGCGTTGTTGGTCTTAAACCCACTTATGGCAGAGTTAGCAGATGGGGACTTGTAGCATTTGCCAGCTCTCTTGATCAGATTGGCCCAATTACAAATAATGTCTCAGATGCGGCTGAAATTCTTTATTCAATATCTGGTAAAGACCCTTTTGACTCAACATGCCTTGATAAGCCAGTACCAAATTATTTGACTGACTTAAATAAATCTATAAAGGGTTTAAAAATTGGAATTATTAAAGAATGTTTTGATCACCAAGGACTTAATCCTGAAGTTAAGGAATCCGTTCTTTCTGGAGTTGATAGATTCCAAGCTTTGGGGGCTGAAATTATTGAAGTTGAATGTCCTAGATTTAACGATGGAATTGCGACATATTATGTTATTGCTCCATCTGAAGCTTCTGCAAATTTAGCTAGATATGATGGGGTTAAATATGGTTACAGATCAAATGAAGGTTCAAATCTTATTGATATGACTTCAAAAAGTAGAGCTGAAGGTTTTGGAGATGAGGTACAAAGAAGAATTTTGATAGGTACTTATGCTTTGTCAGCTGGATACAGTGATGCTTATTACAAAAAGGCACAAAAAGTTAGGACACTTATAAGACAAGATTTTGATAATGCTTTTAAGAAAGTAGATGTTTTATTAACTCCAACTTGTCCGACCACTGCTTTTTTGAAGGGAGATTTTGTCAATGATCCACTTTCAATGTATTTGTCTGATCTATTAACTGTACCTGCTAATTTGGCAGGCCTCCCAGCAATCAGCATTCCCTGCGGTTTTGATACTAAAGGATTACCTATTGGAATGCAATTAATAGGCAATGTATTAGAAGAAGATAGAATATTGAATGCTGCAAATATTTTTGAAATTGATGCTCAGGTAATTAAGAACAGACCTTTATTTTAAATTTGTATTAATAATTAATTTGTAATCACAAAGTATAGATCTTTTAGAAATTGTCTCTATCTTGTATATATAAATTATTTGAATATGGCTTTCGTTCCGCTTCATAATCATAGTGACTACAGCTTGCTTGATGGTGCCAGTCAAATCTCAAAAATTGTAGAAAGAGCTTGTGATCTTGGAATGGAATCGATAGCTCTTACTGATCATGGAGTTATGTATGGTGTTCTTGATTTGGTCAAGAAGTGTAAAGAGAAAGGTATAAAACCAATTATTGGTAATGAAATGTATGTGATTAATGGTTCTATTGATGATCCTCAACCAAAAAAAGAAAAAAGATATCATTTGGTGGTGTTAGCAAAAAATTATACTGGATATAAGAATTTAGTGAAGTTAACAACAATTAGTCACCTAAATGGGATGAGAGGTCGAGGCATTTTTTCTAGACCATGTATTGATAAATCTCTTTTAAGCAAATATAGTGATGGTTTGATAGTTTCTACAGCTTGTCTTGGTGGAGAGATACCTCAGGCTATCTTAAAAGGTAGATTAGACGTAGCAGAGGATATAGCACTTTGGTATAAAAAATTATTTGCAGATGACTTTTATTTAGAAATACAAGATCACGGTTCCATTGAGGATAGAATTGTTAACGTTGAATTAATAAAAATTGGGAAGAAGCATCAAATAAAAGTCATCGCAACCAACGATGCCCACTATTTATCAAGCATGGATGTTGAAGCACATGATGCTTTGCTTTGTGTATTAACAGGAAAACTAATAAGTGATGAAAAAAGATTGAGATATACCGGTACAGAATATATTAAAAGTGAAAGTGAAATGCTTGAACTTTTTAAAGATCATATTGATGATGAATCAATTATTGAGGCAGTTAACAATACAGTAGAAATTTCTCAGAAAGTTGAAGAATTTGATTTGTTTGGTAATTATAGAATGCCAAAATTCCCTCTTAACGAAGATACAGATTCATTTTCTTTCCTTACACAATTATCTAATACAGGCCTTTTAAATAGACTTAAAAAAAATGATCTTACAGAAGTTGATGAGAACTATAAAAAAAGACTATCTTCCGAATTAAAAATTATCAAAGATATGGGCTTCCCAGACTATTTTTTGGTTGTTTGGGACTATATCAAATTTGCTAGAGATAACTCTATCCCTGTAGGACCAGGAAGAGGCTCTGCAGCAGGCTCATTAGTAGCCTATGCTCTTCAAATTACAAATATAGATCCAGTTGAGCATGGATTGTTGTTTGAGAGATTTTTAAATCCAGCAAGAAAGTCAATGCCAGATATTGACACCGACTTTTGTATTGATAGGAGAAATGAAGTTATTGATTATGTTACTAATCGTTATGGAGAGGATAAAGTTGCGCAAATAATTACTTTCAATAAGATGACCTCAAAGGCAGTTTTAAAAGATGTTGCAAGGGTTTTAGATATACCTTATGGAGAAGCGGACAAATTGGCTAAGTTAATACCAGTTGTAAGAGGAAAACCCAATAAATTAAATGAAATGATTGACAAGAATTCACCTAGCCAAGAGTTTAGAGAAAAATATATTAATGATAATAGGGTGAAAAAATGGGTTGATTTGGCTTTGAGAATTGAAGGAACTAATAAAACATATGGAGTTCATGCTGCTGGAGTTGTTATCGCATCAGATCCTCTTGACGAACTTGTACCTCTTCAAAGAAATAATGAAGGGCAAATAATAACCCAATATTCTATGGACGATATCGAATCACTTGGATTATTGAAAATGGATTTCTTGGGTCTTAAGAATCTTACGATGATTGAAAAGACAGTTTCTCTTATTAATCAATCTACTGGAAGGAAGATAAACATTGATGAGTTACCACAAAATGATGGTAAAACCTTTGAGCTTATCGGAAGAGGAGATCTTGAAGGTATTTTTCAACTTGAGTCTTCCGGAATGAAACAGGTCGTTAAGGATTTCAAACCTAACTCTCTAGAGGATATTTCGTCCATACTTGCTCTTTATAGACCTGGTCCTCTTGATGCAGGCCTAATACCTAAATTTATAAATCGAAAAAATGGGAATGAAAAGATTGATTTCCCTCATCCTTTTATTAAGTCAATTCTCACTGAAACTTATGGAATTATGGTTTACCAAGAACAAATCATGAAAATTGCTCAAGACCTAGCCGGTTATTCTCTTGGTGATGCTGATTTACTTCGAAGAGCGATGGGGAAAAAGAAAGTTTCTGAAATGGTAAAGCATAGGAATATTTTTGTAGATGGTTCTATGAAGAAAGGTGTAAATGAAAAATTAGCAAATGATCTTTTTGATCAGATGGTTTTATTTGCAGAATATTGTTTTAACAAGAGCCACTCAACTGCTTATGGTGCTGTAACTTATCAAACTGCATTTTTGAAAGCCCATTTTCCTGTTGCATATATGGCAGCCCTTTTAAGCGTTAATTCTGGCTCTAGCGACAAGATGCAAAGATATATTTCTAATTGTTATTCCATGGGAATAGAAGTTATTTCGCCGAGTATTAATTTTTCTGGGGTTGATTTCACTATTAAGAATAATCAGATTTTATTCGGGTTATCTGCAATTAAGAATTTAGGTGATTCTGCAATAAGAAATATTATTGAAAACCGAAATAGTTTTGGAACCTTTAAGTCATTATCGGATTTGTGCGACCGTTTGCCTTCTAATATTCTTAACAAAAGAAGTCTTGAATCTCTTATTCATTGTGGAGCACTAGACGAGTTTTCAATTGATAATAATAGAGCTCAGTTATTGTCAGATCTTGAGCATGTTATTGAGTGGGCCTCTTCAAGAAATCGTGATAGATTATCTGGCCAAGGAAATCTATTTGACTCTAAAGAAGAATTTTCTAATGTTGCTTTTTCAGATTCACAATTGGCTAAGGTTGATGACTATTCACTTATTGAGAAATTAAAGTTAGAAAAGCAGCTATTAGGCTTTTATTTATCTGATCATCCTCTAAAGCATTTAACTAAGCCAGCAAAACTCGTATCACCTATAAGCATTTCTCAGTTAGAAGAAACAAAAGATAGAACCAAAGTCTCTTTAGTTGGAATGATTCCTGATTTAAAGCAAATTACAACGAGAAAAGGAGATAGGATGGCCATAGTTCAGTTAGAAGATCTTTCTGGAAGTTGCGAAGCAATAGTTTTTCCTAAAACCTATGTAAGATTATCAGAATTTCTTTTGACTGATACTAGATTGTTGGTGTGGGGAACAATAGATAAAAAAAGTGATAAGACTCAATTAATAATTGATGATTGCAGAGAAATAGATAACCTTAAATTACTTATCATTAATCTTGAAAGTTCTCAAGCATCAGATGTAAGAGTACAAAATACCTTGAGAAACTGTTTAACTAAATTTAAACCAGATAAAGATAGATGTGGAATCAAGATTCCAGTTTTAGCTGCAGTAAGAAATAAAAATAGTGTTACCTACGTTAAATTTGGTGAACAATTCTGTGTTGGAGATATTCAAGGCGTATGCAAATTATTAGAAGATAACTCATTCCAAGTTAATTTGAAATCCTTAGTTTCCTAGATTAACTTTTATCCTCAAAATTTTGAGTAGCAGGTTTAAAGGCAGCTTTTGCACGTTGTATATTCATTGGAATATTTTCAATACCAAAAAAAGATCCAGGCTCCTTATCCCAACTAGCTGATAATATTCCAAAACTTAATCCTGCTAGACCTAACAAGAAAAACAATGCTGAAATTGCAATTGTTGAGGAAGGAGGTATTTCAGCAATATTTCTCGTTACTATAATGTAGCTAACTACGAAAACCGACATCCCTAATATTGTGGGAATTCCTGCTGTAAAAAATATTCTTCTTGCCATTCTATCAGCAACATATTTTGGTATCCCTGTTGATTTTTTTGGGGTAGTTGCAGTACTTGATGCTTTTTCTAGATTAGCAAACGCAGTTTTCTCAGAATAATTTTTTTTCTTTTTATATTGTGTCTTTTTTTTAGATTGCTTTTTTTTCATTAATTGAAATCATCCTCTGATTCCAATTTTCTTTACTAGCTCTTGATATCTCTGAACGTTTTTGTCTTTTATGAAAGAAAGTAATCTTTTCCTTTTACCAATCATTTTTAATAATCCTTGCCTTGAAGCAAAATCATGAATGTTTCCTTGGAGGTGGTCACTTAATTTCGATATTCTTTTTGAAAGCAGTGCCACTTGAACTTCGGCTGAACCTGTATCAGTTGGATGTACTTGATGAGTCTCAATCAGCTTCTGTTTTTCAGCTGTATCTAATGACATAAATTTTATTTCTTTTTATCTATGATACTACGTCAGCTAGCTATATTACTACTTTCCTTATCTAGATAATTCATAGCTAATTTCAATAAGTTTTCAAATGATAAATTATTTTCTTTTTTTGCAGGGAAATCTAATTCATTAATAATAATTGGCAATAAAGCTATAAAAGAAACAAGTGGAAAATATTCAATAATTACATAAACATCTTCAGTAAATGAAAGTTTCTTAACTGTAATGTAAGCCAATGCAGTGCAGATTGCCCCAAGAAATGCAATCGAAATCGAAACATTTTCAATTTCAACATTTATATTTGATAATTGACTTGGATTTAAAATTACTAATATTCCAATCCAGCCAATAAGTAAAGCAAAAATTATATTCCGAGTTATTTTTTCGTTTATAAATATGCCAGCGAATATAGATATAAAGATAGGGTAAGTGTACTGAATGACAGTAGATATACTAAGGGGCATATTTCTTATAGCATAAAAAATGCAAACTAAAGCTAAAGTTCCTAATACACCTCTTAAGATAAGTAATGGTCTATTGTTGCCCCAAGGATTTATATTTTTGAGATTAATTATGAATAATGTAATAATTAAACTCAACAATGATCTGAATAAAACTAATTCATAAATAGGTATCCTTTTATCAATATTTTTTACGCATAAAGTCATCAAACTAAAGAAGAATGAAGCAAATACCAAATTAAACTTATTTAATGAATTAAATTTTTTTTCTAATTCTGCGATATTTATCATTTAAAAAATAGTTTTATTGTGAAATTAAGTAGATTCTTATTTGATTTTGACCTATAACAAATAAATCATTATTTGTTTTTGATAAAAATCTCAATGGTTCATTCTATACACCCAAGAACTATTCAAGAGGTTAAGGAAAAAGCAGATATTGTTGACGTTATATCTGAACATATTGTTCTTAAGAGGAAAGGCAAGGAATTTGTTGGGATTTGTCCTTTTCATGATGATACTAAGCCATCTATGACAGTATCACCAACTAAACAATTCTATTACTGTTTTTCTTGTGGTGCAGGTGGAAACTCTATTAAATTTTTAATGGAATTTACTCGTGCAAATTTTTCAGATGTTGTACTTTCTCTTGCTAAAAAAAATAATATTAATGTTGAAAATCTTGAGGGTCCCCAAGTAGAAGCTTATAAAAAACAATTATCTAGAAAGGAAGAGCTTTATAAAATATTAAGAGTCACTAAAAATTGGTTTAAGTCTCAATTAAATAATTCTCTTGGTTTTGAAGCCATGAAATATTTAACATCTAAGAGAAACTTGAGCAACAAGATTATTGATAACTTTGAATTAGGCTTTGCCCCAAATTCATGGAATGATTTGTTTAATTATCTTTCCAAGGTAGAAAAATTCCCCATTAATTTAATATTAGCTTCAGGTCTTGCAATTTCTAAAGATAATTCTGACAAGATTTATGATCGTTTTAGAAATAGATTAATTGTTCCAATACATGATATGCAGGGCAGAGTAGTTGCCTTTGGAGGAAGATCTCTTGATGGTCAGGAACCCAAATATCTTAATTCTCCTGAATCAGAGATATTTGAAAAGGGAAAGATGTTGTTTGCCTTTGAAAAAGCTTCTAGTGATATTAGAAAAAGAGATAAAGCTATTATTGTTGAAGGCTACTTTGATGTTATTTCTCTTCATTCAAAGGGTATAACAAATTCTGTTGCTTCTCTAGGTACCGCATTAAATAAGTATCAAATTTCTCAACTATGTAGATGTACAGATAATAAAAATATAATTTTGAATTTTGATTCTGATAATGCAGGAATTTTAGCTACAAAAAGAGTAATTAAAGAAGTTGAGACCCTATCCCTTCATGATCAAATTAATCTTAAGATACTTCAATTAAGTCATTTTAAGGATCCTGACGAATATTTGAATAGTCATACACCTGAAGATTATTTTAATTTAATTGATAATTCATCCTTTTGGATTGATTGGGAGATTGATCAGATCTTTAAAGATCAAGATTTAACTAAGTCTGAAATTTTCCAAAGTGTTATTTCTTCATTGGTAAAATTGTTGAGTAAATTACCTCAATCATCAACCAGAACTCATTATTTACAAAAAGTTTCCGAGCAATTAAGTAAGGGACAAGCTAGGTTAGCAATACAGTTTGAACAAGATTTAAGAAATCAAGTAAAGGGATTTCGTTGGCATGGAAGATCAAAAAAATTTGAACAACCAAATGAAATTTCTCGACGGGAAAAAAATGAATCGGAAATAATTTTTTATTATTTACATTGTCCAGATCTTAGGCTATTTATTCGTGATGAATTTCTCAAAAGAGAAATTAATGGTTTTAATACTAGTTATATTCAAAGTTTATGGGAAGCTATTTCAAAAATTGAACAAAATAATTTAGGTTTAAATTACTTAAATGATTTAAAACAATCAAATAGTCAAAATCTTCAAAAAGATTTTTCTTCTATTAACTTAATTTCACTTCTGCCTGACTACTTAGCTCTCAATAATCCTGAATCATCAAATAAAATTAATATTTTTATTAATCCAAATGAGTTGTTTTTAACTTTGCTGAGTAATCCTAAGGATAATTTACTAGGAACATTATCACTTCTTGAGAAATATAATTCTCTAAAAAGATGTAGACACTTAATAGAATCTTGGGGATCTCAAAGATTAAAAACTTTAGAAAATTGTATATCTATTTTAATTGATAATCCTTCTTCAGGTTCTTCAAATACAAATAAAGAGATAGATGATCTTTTTAAGGATTTAAACTCAGATGCCATTAAATTTCAGGAATTATATTACCTAGAAAGACAACATATAAATTTCTTAGACAAACAACGTTGTGGCAATTTCCTCGCTAGTTAATATAAAAAGTTTTAATTTATAGGCAGTATTTTCTAATCAAGTTTTTAACTTTTTTGGGTTTATCTTCAAGAACATAAGCTTCTACTTCTTTCTCATAAGTCCCAGAAAAATTTGAACTAGAGAACTCTAATGCTTTTCTTTTACTTTGATGCAATTTGCTTTCCAATTTTTTTACATCCCCTATTGTTTTATTGTCATTACATTTTTGTATCGCATGAGTTGCTTCGTGTCTTAATGCTTTTCTTACCGCCCTTTCTGTTTTGAAGTTATCTTTATTTGGTTGTTGATTCTTATTTCTAAAATTTGTTTTCCTTTTTGCATTTTCAGTACATATTATTATTTTATTTTCTTTAAAATTATGTAGCCCTTTTATTTCTTTGTTTAATAGACATTCAATTTTATTTTCTTCAACTATGTAGTTTGCTTTCATTAATAAGTTAAGAATCTCTTTATCTAATTTGCTCAAAAATAATATAAATTCCATTCTATTTTGTTTACTTCACTATAGTTGGGATTTGTTCTATATCAGTTGTAGATGAGCGACTTAAGAAATTCTTATTCATCTTCCAACTTTGTGGATTTTTTGTAATAGCCCATGTAATTGCATTGTTATTAAATCTTTTATTTAATAAATCAATCGTTTTCATAAGATTTGTTGATTTTTCTAATACTTTCTGAGATTTGTAATTGATAACTGATTGCTGTAAATATTCGCTATTTGTTAAATCCTGCATTAAAACACCAGCTTTTGAGAATTTATATTCGGGATTATAAATTTCTTTAGATAATTCAACTACTATTTTTAAAATATTGTTTGTGTCATCTGTTGCATTTGTAAGTTTTCTATGAGCACTTTTTTGATAATTTTGACTTGAATATTTACTGGTTCTAGCAAATACTCTAATATTAGATGATTGTAAATTCTGACTTCTCATTTTTTCAGAGGCTTTTATAGCGTGAGTTGCTAGTGCTTGAGTTAAGTCTTCTAATTTTGTGATAGGCGTGCCGAAACTCCTGCTCACCTGAATTTCTTTTTTTGATTTCTTGTTTTTTTCTATTGGCAGGCATCTATGGCCTTTCAGTTCTAATTGCAGTCTTTTCCCTACGATGCCTAATTTCTTAATGATTTCATTTTCTTCCATATCTCTTAGTTCTCTCGCATTTTTAATACCTTTACTTTGTAACCAATTAGAGGTTTGTTTCCCAACTCCCCATATCTTATCTATACTAATTTTTTTCAAATAATTATTCTCATTTTCGGTTCTAGCTAAATCAAATATTCCAGCTGAATAATCAATATTTTTAGCTAGTTTATTAGCAATTTTTGCTCTTACTTTATTTTCTCCTATTCCTACTGTTATGGTAATCCCTAGATTCTGATATATTAATGATCTTATGCTTCTTGCCCAAGGATATAGATTTTCATCATTAGGTCTAAAAATCGAGACGAATGCTTCGTCAATGGAATAAATTTCTATCTGTTCACAGTAGTTTTTCAGTAAATTCATTAGTCTTCTGCTCATATCCCCATAAAGCGAGTAGTTTGAGCTTAAGACTGCTACATCTAATTTATTTAGTCTTTCTTTGACCTTAAAATACGGAGTTCCCATTTTAATTTTTAAAGCTCGCGCTTCAGGGCTTCTTGCAATGATACATCCGTCATTATTAGATAAAATTACTACTGGTTTATTTCTTAAATGAGGATTAATATTTTGTTCACATGACGCGTAAAAATTATTAGCATCTATAAGAGCTATTGCATCAATATTTGAAATTCTCATAAATAGCTATGTATTGAATAAATAACAACTCCCCATATCTGTACATCAATATGGTTTTTAATCCTAAAATCAGGATAATTATGATTTTCTGATTTTAAATATAATTCATTATTTTTTATAGATAATCTTTTTATTGTAAATTCTCCGTCTATCATTGCAATGATGATATTCCCTGGCCTGGCTGTTAAG
>QCCU01000003.1 GCA_003278855.1 Prochlorococcus sp. AG-347-M23
AATCTAAATCCACCTCTTTTGATTCAATGTCTCTATACCCAACCAAAACATCATTTTCTAACCAATTTTTACAGAAAATACATATCGCTTCTAACTTATTTCCAGGATAATTATTAAGCCAATCTCGTAAATTCTCATCAGAACTACTTGAAAACCTTGCAGAGGCTTGGTCAATATCAGCTAAAAGCAAATCTAAACAACCAACTAGAGGCATTGAATCAAGACCTGATAAATTTAGTTTCTTTAAAATTCTCCTCGCTTCAAATAATTTTTCCGGCTTTCTTCTAGAGAAACCAATAGCTGTTAAGGATAGAAACGCTAAAAATCCTGCTTCTAATGATCCTCTTTTTTGTAATTCAAGAAACAAATCAATCTGTTCTTGCACTGTCAAAAATGGTTTAATTTGTTGAAAAAAAATTTCAAACTCTTGCTGATTTAAATAATCTTTATATTCAGATTTATTATTACCTTCTAAACCACCTCTTTTGATTATTAAATTTTCCAACATACTTAAGCCTTTTTTATGAGACTCTTGATCATTTAGATCCCTACTAAGTAGATCTAGGATTCTGTAAGGAAGCAACGCAACCAAGTCTTCTTCAAGTTCTTTTCTTATGTCTCCAAGCTTTCCCATTCTTTGTAGAAGTTGTATTCCTTCATGTAAAAAGTCGGCCGCATTTGAATAGGATCTAAGCTGTTGTTCTTGAATTGCAGAATCTCTTGCTGTTAAAGCAGCCAATAATGTTAAATCAGCTTCTCTACTACTTCCTAAAGCTGGAGTTTGTGGGGGCTGCAATGCTTTTCTCGTAATTTTAAACGCTTCCTTTGGTGACCCCGATTCCCAAAGAAGTATTAATCCTGCTACTTCTCTATTTGAGGAAAAATCCAATCCAGAATTCCCATTTAATAACAAATTTTCATACTCTCTTCTGCTTTCTGGGTCTGTAAGTAGATCGGCAGTGAGGCGGAGCAACTCAGATCTTTGGGTTAATACTTCATAAGTAAAACCTTCATCAGGTGTTTTATCTAACCGCAATTGAAACGCCCTTAATATTTCCTCAGAAGTTGCAGAGGGGCTTACGCCAATTAAACGAAAATGGTCTAAAGGAAGTTCCAAACAAATATCCTATTGAAAATTCTTAGACAAATTTTATCAAGTTAAAAAATTTTTTCACAAGGTCTTACAGAGTTATTAAAAAAAATCATGAAAATCGCCCTTCACGGCTTAGAATGTTAACAAATCAAAACTTCGTTAAGGTATTTTTCTTGGAAACACACGTAGAGAGAATCTCAAATCTTCAAGACATAAAAAAGGCCGAATTAGATCGAGAAACTGGATTATTTCTTTATGAAGACATGACGCTTGGTCGTAGGTTTGAAGATAAGTGTGCAGAAATGTATTACAGGGGAAAAATGTTTGGTTTCGTTCATTTATATAACGGTCAAGAGGCTATAAGCACGGGAGTAATTGGCGCCATGAGAAAGAAACATGATTGGTTTTGTAGTACTTATCGCGATCATGTTCATGCACTAAGTGCGGGGGTCCCCTCATTTGAAGTAATGAGTGAACTTTTTGGTAAAGCTACTGGGTGTAGCAAAGGTAGAGGTGGATCCATGCACTTATTTTCAAGAGAGCATCACTTACTAGGAGGATATGCATTTATTGGAGAGGGAATTCCAGTAGCCTTAGGGGCAGCTTTTTCAAGTAAATACAAAAAGGAAGTTGCTGGTAATAGTAATAGTGATGCAGTAACTGCAGCATTCTTTGGGGATGGAACTTGCAATAATGGACAGTTTTTTGAATGTTTAAATATGGCCCAGTTATGGAAATTACCCATAATTTTTGTAGTTGAAAATAATAAATGGGCAATTGGTATGGCTCACGATAGAGCTACTAGTAATCCTGAAATCTGGAGAAAAGCGTCTGCTTTTGGTATGCACGGCGAGGAAGTTGATGGAATGGATGTATTGGCAGTTAGAGGAGCAGCACAAAGAGCAATTGAGCGGGCTAGAGCAGGAGAAGGCCCAACACTTTTAGAATGTTTGACTTATAGATATAGAGGACACTCTCTCGCTGATCCAGATGAATTAAGGTCTGAAAAAGAGAAGGAGTTTTGGGGAAAAAGAGATCCTATTAAGAAATTAGCCAAAGAAATTATTGATGGTAAATTCGCCACTGAAGAAGAATTAAAAATTATTGAAAAGAAAATTGATACAGAAATATCGGAGTCAGTTAAAAATGCTATTGAAGCCCCAGAGCCCCCTTCAGAAGAATTAACCAAGTATATTTGGGCAGAAGATTAAAAAGATTTGATTAGATACCGCTAGGTAATTTTCTGGTTAAATTCCTTAATTTTCTTAGTGCCTTAAGTTCAACTTGTCTTACTCTTTCTCTAGAAACTTCTAATAATCTTCCAATTTCTGCAAGTGTATGTCTCTCATTTGCATCAAGTCCGAACCTTAGTTTGAGAACATGTTGTTCTTGCTCGCTTAAATGACTTAACCACTTACCAAGTTGCTCTTGATGCATTTTCTGTTCAACTTGATCTAGAGGCTCTTCATTATTACTATCTGCAATTAAATCACCTAAAAAGCTCCTGCCATCATCACCATTTACTGGAGCATCTAAACTACTTGTCGATAAAGCTTGTCTTAAAACAGAATCCAATTCTTCAACATCAATTTCCATTGCCTCTGCAATTTCAATTCTGCTTGGCATAGCACCAAGCTTATGAGCCAAATCTCTACTAACTTTTCTAATAGAAGCTAACCTTTCACTTAAGTGAACAGGTAAACGGATTGTTCTTGATTGACAGGCAATTGCTCTTGTCATACTCTGCCTAATCCACCAAAAGGCATAAGTAGAAAACTTATATCCTCTTGTCGGATCAAATTTTTCAACAGCCCTCTCCAACCCAAGAGAACCTTCTTGTACTAAATCAAGTAATTCCAATCCTTTGCCTTGATATTTTTTTGCAACACTGACAACTAATCTTAAATTAGCTTTCATCATTCTTTCTTTAGCTCTTCGACCAATTTTTATAGTTCTTTTTTGCTGAGTTGTAAAATCACTAATCTTTTCATTTAATTGTCCATCTTCAGTAAGAATCATCATCTTCTGGACTTGATTCCCCAATTCAATCTCTTCGGCAGGTGTTAATAAGGGAACTCTACCAATGTTCTGCAAATACCAACTAATTGGATCATTACCCCTTCTTTTAGGTTGTTCTGACTGAGTTGGTATTGAAGAAACCATATTTTTGACCTATTTAGGTAGTAAAACTTTCCTACATTTTTAAGGAAATGGCCAAATATTTAATGCGCGCTTCAGATTTGAAGTAATATTTGTACACTTATGTGTTTAAAACTATAAATAACCCTCTTAAATTGTTTCTTTCAAGATATTTGTCTCGTTTTTATATTTCTCATTAATTTTGTCAGTTCGTCACCAATAGCAGATGCATTTGACCCACTTTTGCACCTCGATGCAGCAAATGAATGCAAAAGTACATATTTAGCAAAAAAATCTGTTGATATATTTCTGCACAAGGTTAAATCAATCGCAGAACTACCAGCTATAAAACCAGATAAAAGATCACCCAATCCAGCACGAGCTGTCTGAGAATCGGTTCCAAAAAGTTGCCATACTTGTTTATTATCAGCAACTATGCTGTTCGCTCCTTTTAACAAAATACTGATATTGAATTCTTTTGCCGCATCACGAGCAAGCCCAACATTGGTCTTAGATTTGATATTAGGAAATAACCTTCCAAATTCTTTACTATGTGGTGTAATCCATGTTTTAAATTTTCTCTCTAAAAAGAAATTTGCCCCCAACTTAGATTCCGAAATTCTATTAAGTGCATCTGCATCCAAGATCAATAATCCTCCAAAACCCATAAGATAGTCTTTTGATTTTTGCCAATCATCATTATCAATTCCTATTCCTGGACCAACAGCTAATGAATCAAAAGCACTTAAATCAATATTCTTTAATGCACTAAATAAGGATGCATTTCCATTTTGGTTAGATTGCATAGTTTCTTTTAAAACTATTTCTGGGGCAACTTGCCAAATTGATTCAGCAACTATCCCAGGAAGGACAGCAGAGATAAAGCCTGCTCCACTTGATATGGCCCCTTTTAATGCCAAGTATGCAGCACCAGGATATTTTTCACTTCCGGCTATTAGTAATGTTCTACCTCTTTGATATTTGTTGGAATTTTTTGGCAAAGAAGGTAAATCAATATTTTTTATATCTTTGTAAGTAACCTTAAAAATCTTTTTATCAATTTTTGACAGCTTATTAGTAGTTACCCCAATATCTATATGGTGCAATTCTCCAATAAAAGGTAAAGCAGAATCTTGGGTCAACCCAATCTTATAAAGACCAATGACCAAGGTATAGTCTGCCTTTACTGCGTTTTCTAAAAAAGGCTCTCCTTTATCAGGACATAATCCTGTTGGGATATCAATACTTATAACCTTTCCAGATTTTTTATGAAATTTTTGATTAAACAGTTTAATTAATTTATCATCAACTTTTCTTGTTTGATTATTACCAAAAACTGCATCAATCCAAAGATCTTTCCCATTTGCATCAGGAGATTCTACTAATTTTGTGACGCCAATAGATGTAAGATAATTAAGGTGGTCATTTGTTAGTGTTTTTTTTATCGGGAATGGACACCATACTTGAACATTAAAACCTTTCAAAAAAAGCTCTCTAGCTATTACTGCACCATCCCCGCCATTATGCCCAGGACCTATAAAAACAGTTATTCCATTCTTGAGAAGAGTTTTCTTTTTTAAGAGCCATCTACTAATTTGGATACCAGCTTTTTCCATCAATGCTTCTTGTGGCATTCCATCAGAAAACATTTCTTTCTCTACTATCAGCATTTGCGTTGAATCAACAATTAAATGTCTAGAATCAATTGTTGGCCATACAATTTCGTTCATAATTAGTAGAAAGCAATTGAAGAACTGTTCAAAAATTTAAACTTCCATGTTAAAGACACAAAAGGATAAAAAATTAGAGAACTTTTTTTCTTCTAATAATAAAACTAAAAAGAAGAAAAATATTATTGTAGGTCTTTCTGGTGGCGTAGATAGTTCCCTTTCAGCTGCTCTTCTTGTAGAGAGAGGCTGGAATGTTGAGGGACTTACTCTTTGGCTTATGAAAGGACAAGGCTCCTGTTGTTCTGAAGGATTAGTAGATGCTGCTGGGCTTTGTGAAGATTTGGGAATTAATCATAAAATAATAGACTCAAGAGAAATTTTCGAAAGAGAGGTAATTAAAAAAACTACTGAAAGCTATGAGAAAGGATTCACTCCACTGCCATGTTCGATGTGCAACAAGAATGTGAAGTTTGAAGAGATGCTCAATTATGCAATAAACAAAAAAAACTTTACGCATATTGCGACTGGACATTACGCAAGGATAAAAAAATCATCTTATGCTGAAACATTTGATTGCAAGAGCTTTGTATTTAAAGACTTCCTTCTTCTCAGAGGTGCTGACGAAAACAAAGACCAAAGTTATTTCCTTTATTCTCTTTCACAAGAAGTACTAAGCAGATTAGAATTTCCTCTTGGTGAAATGAAAAAAGAAGAGACTAGAAAGGAAGCCCTGAGATTAGGCCTTAGAACTGCTCAAAAACCAGAAAGTCAAGATTTATGTTTAGTTGAGCATTATGGATCAATGCAGAGATTTATCGACAAACACATTGAACCCAAAGAAGGAGAAATTGTTCATGTAAATGGGAAAGTCCTAGGAACGCACAATGGTATTCAGCACTTTACAGTAGGTCAAAGAAAAGGTTTAGGCATTGCTTGGCCTGAACCATTATATGTAAAAAGTTTAGACAGGGTAAAAAACATAGTTTATGTAGCAGATAAAAGTGATTTATTTAATAGAGAAGCAATTATTAGTAAGGTTAACTGGGTTTCAATCGAGGAACCTACACAAGAGATAGAAGTAGAAGCACAAATCAGATATAGAAGTCATCCAGTAAAAGGAACTTTAATACCTTTGAAAAATTTAGATAATCCAACTACAACATTTAAATTAATTTTTGAAGAAAGTCAAAGTTCGGTAACACCCGGACAAGCTGCAGTTTTTTATAAAGGAGAAATTTTATTAGGTGGCGGATTAATTAATTTTCCAAAAGAAATTTAATACCATAAAAAATATAAACAATAACAAAATAGGTTTATCTCCAAATTTTGTATAGAAGGTCTTGTCGGATGAAAAATTAGGGAAAACTACTTTATTTTGCTCCACATTTAAATTTAGAAGTTGAATTATTTTTCCATCATCATTAATTAAACCAGAGGGACCGGTGTTTGATACAAGTAGATTATCTTTTTTATTTTCAATACTTCTCAATCTTGCCAAAGACAGGAATTGACTATAAAGCTTAGTTGGATATGGATCTAAATTTGCTGCAGTTATTATTAGTTTTGCACCGCTATTTATAGCCTTTCTTATTTTCAATCCATCACTAATTTCATAACAAATAGCCACTGCTAGAGGTTGAGTAAATTTAGGATCAAAAAATCTTGAATCAGAGCCTGGTTGAATTCCTCCTACTGCAGATAATCCTTTTGAAAAACTATCTAGAAATCTAGGTATTTTTTCACCTATTGGAACAAGTCTATTTTTATCTATAAATGAGGTAAAAGATTTATCTCCAATTTGAAATCCGAGTAAAGAACTTCTTAACTCATTATTAGAATTTCTGAAACCTCCTGAAAAAGTATTAACCTTAATGCCTTTAGAAAAATAAAAATTATTAGATAGAGTTCCTTCAGGAGCAACAAGAAGTTTCGCTTTGTTTGATAAAGCATATTTTTGAGCGATAGATAGCTTTTCTTCAATAAATTCATCATTTATTTTTAATTTTTCTCTTGTTGGTATATTAGTTTGCCAAATAGCTACTGGATATTCATAATTTCTTTTTATTGGAGTTGTTAAACCTCCAAATAAATGTAAGAAAATAAAAACCAAAAGTCCTAAAAGAAATATTTTTTTAAAGTAAAGTTTTCTTTCCCATCTACCTTGAATATAAAAAATCCAAAATCCAATCAATATTTGTAATACGCATAAACCACTTGCACCAATCCATCTTGCCAAACCAGCAAGATAAATATCACCTGGGATAAGACTCTCTCCTAAACCTATCCAAAAAAAAGGTGTTTGAGAAAGTATCAATTCACCAATACCCCAAGTCAAAGATAAAAAAAATACTTTTACTGTTAAAGATAATATTTTCATTTTGAAAACATCCTCTTTCCAAAGAATAATTTCAACTAACAATCCCCATAAATAAACTAATATCCCACCCAAAAAAGCGCAAAATAATAACATTAAAATGGCAATAATTAAACTTGCAAGCCATGAAAAACCAAGCCATGTCAATGGATGAAGATCATAAAGCCAAGAATGACTTATCAAGATAAAGAAAAAACCCCAACAAAAATTTGCTATTCTCCCTTCACTTCCCTTCCATAAAATAAATAATGATATCGGCATAAAAATCAGCCAAAAATGAGTTGAAACTGAAATTCCTCCTAAAATCCCCCCTAAACAAGGGTAAAAATATTGTCTTAGGCTTTTAATTTGAGTTGGGATTAACAATCTAAAATTACGAAATTAAATTTATAATCACTCATTTATTGTACCTTCATTCTGTAGACTAAGTTTTAGTAACTTTCAAAATTTAAGTGAAAGAAGTCTTTATTAGTTTTGCAGTTTTTGTTTTTTGTGTTTCATTAACTCTTTTCAGTCAATTTAATTCACCTCAAGTTGTTAATGCTGCTGAATCAGAAACTCAGTCAGTTCAAAGAACACCTGTTGCAAAATCATCAAATGTCTCAAATAATAATTTATTTGAACTAGACCCATCAGATCCAAACCCTATACTTTTCGCTATGGCAGAAGAAACATCATCAGACAACAATTCAAGGACTACAGAAAGTGGTCTAATTATTTTAGATATCGTAAGCGGGGAAGGAGATGAAGCTAGTGCTGGGCAAACAGTTACTGTAAATTACACAGGAACACTAGAAGACGGGACACAATTTGATACCAGTATCGGCAGAGCTCCATTCAGCTTTCCCTTGGGTGCTGGACGAGTAATAAAAGGTTGGGACGAAGGTGTAGCAGGCATGAAAGTTGGAGGCAAAAGAAAATTAACAATACCTCCAGAACTTGGATACGGATCAAGAGGGGCTGGAAATGTAATACCTGCTAATTCGACTTTAATATTTGAAGTTGAATTATTAAAAGTCAATTAAATTAAGTAAGAAAAATATCTAAGACTTTTCAATTTAGTTAATCTCCAAGTAATATATATACAACACCAAACATTTGAAATGTTAATTAAATTCATCAATTCTTTTCTAGATAAAAAATCCTCAATGACAGTCCATGCTCACTGCGACGGTCCTTGTGGTGTTTACGACCCTGCATCTACGAGAGTTGCAGCTGAAGCAGTATTATCAATGACAAAAAAGCTTGTTGCATTAGAAGCTCCTTCTAGCACTGATTCAGCAGAGTGGGCTGCATACAGTAATACATTTTCTAGATATGTTGCAGTTAAAGAAGAGCAGGCAAAAGAAACAAAGAAAGAGATTCTAATTTTGTGGACAGATTACTTTAAACCTGTTCACTTAGAAACTTATCCAGACTTACATGAAACCATTTGGAAAGCGGCCAAATTATGCAGTGCATGCAAAGTTAATATTGATTTAGCCCAAGCTGAAGAACTCATGAGTTATGTAGAAAAAATTCATAATATTTTCTGGGCTTCAAAAGGAAGATCAGACGCTTTTGTAAAAGCTAGTTAATAAGAATTATTTTCAAAAATTTTTTTGATTTTATTTTATTTTTTTTAGGTTTAAGAAAAACCGCCATTATAAGTGGTGAATCGATGTTTCCTTACCTAAAAAATGGAGATATTGTATTTTTTAAAAAATATGTAAAAAATAAATCAATACTAAAAAATCGACAAATAGTTATTTTTATTCATCCACTTAAAAATAAAAACCTAATAAAAAGGATAAATTCAGTAAATCAAAATAATATTGAGGTTATTGGTGACAATCTTGAATTTAGCGAAGATAGTAATAAATTTGGATTAATCAATAACGAAAAAATAATTGGGATTGTAACCTCTAGATTAATTATTCCTAAATTAAAAAATTTTTTAATTCAAAAAAACAGAAGCACTTCTTTGAATCCAAAATAATCCCAAAGAAAAGGAAATGCCTCCTGCTAAAGCTATTAATCTTTTAATAAATTTTTGACTTGCTTTAAAGGTGGTTAAAGATATTAAAAAAGTAAAAAGATTCATACTTATTAGTGAACCAATCAAATATGAAATCAAATATAAGCAAGCGCTTGTTAAAGGTAGTGCTAAGGCAGGAAGAACTGCAAGAAAATGTGAACCTCCAGCTATACCATGTAACAAGCCTAAACCCGTCAGAGCATGTGAATGCTTATTATTATTTTTCTGTTCCTTAACATGAAAGTGAAAGTGTCGATGAGCAATTCCATTCTCATGCTTATGGGAATGCGAGTGGATACTTAATTGAAAAGAACTTTTTATAGCAAATACTCCAACAATTAGAAGAGAAATTCCAACTAGGAATTCGGCAATATTAGAAAATTTGTTTAATGGCGTAATATCCTTAATAAAAATCGCTAGAAAAGCTAACAAAAGGATACCTGAAGAGTGTCCTAAGCCCCATGAGAAACTATTTTTAAGAGCTTTTTGGGGATTATTAATCGCTGATGGTGCCATTGCAATTAGATGATCAGCACCACTAACTACATGCACAAATCCTGCAACTATACCTGTTAAAATTACAGCCTGCATATATATTCAGTACAACTATGTTTATTCAATTTTATAGCACGATTTGAAGTCAATATTAAATAGAGTTAAATAATTTCTTGAACGATTTTTCAATATCAGTTTCTCTCATAAAAGTTTCACCAATTAATACTCCCTTGATTCCAATAGATCTAAGAGATTCTAAATCTTCGGCACAATTAATTCCAGATTCACTTATGGGAATAATATTTTGTTTTAAAAAAATATCTGCATATGTATGCATCAATTCTATCGATGTTTTTAAATCCGTTTTAAAAGTCTTTAAGTCCCTATTATTTATGCCAATCAAATTAAAAGATTTTAAATTTAGAATCCTTTCTAATTCATGAGAGTTATGGACTTCAACAAGAACACTCATCTTTAAATTATCAGCTATTTTCTTTAAATAAATTAAATCGTCATCACTTAAAATCGCAGCGATTAATAATATTGCATCAGCACCAGATACCCTTGCTTTATAAATCTGATAAGCAGAAATAATAAAATCTTTGCAGAGTAGAGGAAGATTAGTTGATCTCCTTACAGTTTCGAGTATTTCATAACTACCTTGAAAAAACCTTTTATCGGTAAGTACTGAGATACATGATGCACCTAATCTTTCGTAACAAATTGCTATGTTTTCAGGGTTAAAATCTTTTCTAATAACTCCTTTACTCGGACTAGCTTTTTTTATTTCAGCAATAACTCCTAGTTTAATTTTTGACTCCAAAATATTTTTATAAAAATCTTTGGGATTAGGAAGTTTTTCAATCCTTTTGATGAGATCTTCTAAAGAGACTATTTTTTTAAAGTTCTTAATTTCTATATCCTTGTGCCATACAATTTCTTCCAGAATATTTTTTGCTTGTGCTTCTCTATGAGGTACAGCATATTCTAAATTTTCTACCCTTACTGTTGGATTTGGTGGTCTGCGTCTTATCTCCATTAATTTTAGATATTATTTTATTTGAGAAGCCGCTTGTTTATATGCGACCTCAACTACTTCACTAAGAGTAGGATGAGTATGAACTTCTTTAGATAATTCAATTACATCTTGGTTTCTTGAAATAGCGTTCGAAATTTCTTGAATTAAATCAGCTGCATGTAACCCAAAAATATGAGCACCTAATACTTTCCCATTATCTTTATTGAAAATCAACTTTAGCAATCCATCACTCTCCAATTCAGCCAATGCTTTTGAATTAGCCTTAAAGAAACTTTTGACAACTCCCAAAGTAAAATTTTCTTTTGCAGATATCTCTTTAGCTTCAACTTCAGAGAGTCCAACTGAACTTATCTCAGGGTGAGTAAAGGTTGCTGCAGGGATACTTTTATAGTTAATTTCGACATTACCACCGCAAATATTATCAACAGCAATAGTACCCTGTGCTGCAGCTGTATGGGCAAGCATTAGTTTGCCCGTTACATCTCCAACAGCCCAAATGTTAGGTATTATTTCATCACCATTCTTAACTCTCATTTGTTCATCTACAGGAATGAAACCTTTTACTGTTTCGATACCAACCGACTCAAGATTTAAATCATTACTATTTGGACTTCTGCCAGTTGCAACTAGTACAGCGTCAACTTCTAAAGTTTCTACAACTTCCTTAGATTTTGCATCCGTCAGTTCTATTTTTACAGGGCATCCAGGTGTTATTTTTGTCGCAAAGACATTTGATTTTGTGTCTATATCTCTTGCTTGAATAAGGTTCTTCTTAGCAATTTTAGTAATGTCTGGATCAAATGTTGGCATGATATTCTCCAAAGCCTCGATCATGGTAACTTCACAACCAAGCGCGGTATAGACATCAGCAAATTCTAGTCCTATATATCCGCTTCCAATAATTGCTATCCATCTTGGAAGCCACTCAAGTTTAACCGCATCATCGCTAGTAAATACGGTCCTATTATCCAAAGTTATTCCACGAGGCACAAAAGGAGAAGAGCCTGTTGCTATAACAATATTCTTACATGTGAAAATTTTATCAATTCCGTTTTTATCTCTTACACCTACTTTTTGATTTCCTTCAATTCTTCCAATGCCCAAAATAATTTCAACTCCACTCCTTTTAAGAGTTTTTGTTAAATTTTCTCTAACATTTAAAACTAAATTATTTGCATGATCTGCAATTTTTGATCTCTCGAACCTTACTGGTGAAGCATGTATACCAAATTTAGCTAAATGTTCATAATTAGCTATTTCTCTAACCTTCCCACTTGCAGCCAAAAGAGCTTTAGATGGCACACAACCCTTATTAACACAAGTGCCTCCCATATCAGAAGACTCTACTATTGCGACTTTCAGTCCCTTACCAGCAGCATGTTTAGCGGCATCAAAACCTCCATATCCTGCTCCTATTACTATTAAATCAAAATCAAAACTTGAATCAGTCACTTTTTATTTATTTATTTAGAGGTGTATGCGACTCTTTTTCGTTCTAGTAATAACGGAACTGCAACACAAGCCACATTCAATGATTCTACAATCTTACTATGCGGAATTGTAATTGTTTCATTAAAAGCTTCTTGAATTTTTTTATGAATACCTTGACCTTCATTACCCAAAATTAATGCGGTACGTCTAGACCAATCAACTTCCCAGTAAGGTTTTGGTTGTTTTTTTGAACACTCATTATGGCTAGTCGTAGAGAAAATCTTAAATCCTACATTTGATAATTCAGACAAAGACTTAAGTAAAGAATTTAATATTTCTTCTTCAATTCCATCAAATCTTAAAAATGGCAGATGAAAAACTGCACCTGAGGATGCTCTTAATACCTTTTGGCCTAATGGATGCGCACCTCCAGCTAAAAAAATTGCATTAACACCTGCAGCTAAAGCGGTTCTAAATAGATTACCCATATTTCCAGGATCTTGAATTCTGTCGAGAACAAGAACAAAATCATCTTTTCTATTAAATTGATAATTAGGTATTGCAGAAATCTCTACTAAAGCTGCTATCCCATCTGGATTAATTGTTGAAATCGCAGATGCCAAGACTTCCTCTGAGACAATATTTATTAATGACTCATGAAATTTTTTGCTTAGATTTTGATTCTTTCTTAGCCATTTTTCGGTAACTAAAATCTTTGAGGGGTTTTTCCCAGACTTAAGCAATTCTTCAATGAGATGTGTACCTTCTATGCAAAAAAAGTCTTGATCTTTTGGAGATGATCCTCTTTTAAATGATCTAAATCTTTTAACTAGATTATTGTTTTTACTAGTTATTTTTAAAAAAGTATTTTCTATGAGTAATTTAAAGAATTTGTTATCAACTATATTTTAATTACATAAAAATTTTGATCAATTATTTATTAAATTTTTATTTCCCAAGAAATCAAAAAATACATTTTCACTTTTAATTAATATTCATGACGTTACATAGGGTGGACTTAATATTATTAGTTTGTCATGATGAATCTAATAAAATAAGTCTTAATGATTTGCGGAAGCAAAACGAAGTCATATCTTAAATCGCAAAATTTAAAGATTCTTGGCCAAGGAAAGTTAAATGGAATAGTTAAAATAAGTGGCGCGAAGAATTCCGCCTTAGTTTTATTAGCCTCATCATTGCTAACTAATGAAAAAATAATTCTTGAAAATGTACCTTTTCTTACTGATATTGAAAAGATGGGGAATATCTTAAAGAATTTAGGAGTGAATTTAGTTCGAAAAAACAAACAACTAGAAATAGATCCAACAACTATTTCGATTAAAGAACTTCCATATGAACTTGTTAAAGGATTAAGAGCTAGTTTCTTTTGTATAGGTGCATTATTAACTAAATTTGGAGAAGCTCAAGTACCGTTACCAGGGGGATGCAATATTGGTTCAAGGCCAATAGACGAGCACATTAATGGACTGATCGCATTAGGAGCAGACATTATTATTGAAGAAGGAATTGTCAAGGCAAAAACAAGGGGAAACAAAAATAGACTTCATGGCACTCATATTAAATTAAATTGTCCAAGTGTAGGTGCGACTGAAACTTTAATAATGGCTGCAACTTTAGCCAAAGGAAGAACTACTATTGAAAATGCTGCTAGAGAGCCTGAGGTTCAAGATTTATGCCAAATGCTTAATAAAATGGGGGCAAAAATTTATGACTCCGGTAAAGAAACAATTATTATTGATGGTGTTAATAAGCTTGGAGGATGTACCCATAAAGTAATTCCAGACCGAATAGAGGCTGGAACTTTTCTAATAGCTGCTGCTGCAACTTCCTCTTCAATAACAATTTCGCCAGTAATCCCTCACCATCTTGAAGCTGTTACTAATAAGCTTCAAGAGAGTGGGAGTAAAATTACAGTTAGAGGTAATTCGATTGCTATCAATAGTAAAGAGATTAAAGGAGTAGATATTGAAACAGCTCCTTTTCCAGGCTTTCCTACTGATTTGCAGGCACCATTCACAGCTCTAATGACAATCGCAAATGGTGAATCAAAAATAACTGAAACAATTTTTGAAAACAGAATGAATCATATTTATTTACTTAATGAAATGGGCGCCCGTATAAAACTAAACAAAAACGTAGCTCACATCAAAGGGGTTAAAACAATTAATGGGATGAATCTAGTTGGCTCAGATTTAAGGTCATCAGCTGCATTAATAATTGCAGGAATCATCGCAAAAGGTATTAGTAAGATCTATGGATTAGAACATTTAGATAGAGGTTACGAAAATTTTGAATTAAAATTAAAAAATTTAGGTGTAAAAATAATTAGAGAGATCAGTAAAGATACCTTTGAGGAAAATGGATATAAAATTGAGCCTAAATCCAAGGATTTTTCAGAACTTGAAGTAGCTTAGTCTATTAAAAAAAATTTCTAAAACTAAGATAGTTGATTTAAACGTAAGCAATATTGATTAAAGAGATACAACCCAAAAATAATAAAAACAAAACTAAAAAGCGATTTGACCAATTTTTATTTAGACCATTAAATTTAAATTCGTTCATGCCCAAGTTCCGCTATTGGATCCGAACGTTGTCAGTATAGTCACTGCAATAAAGAGATAAGGGACAAATTTAAAGGATAATTTTTTGGCTTGGGTTTTAGACATTTGTTTTTTTACCAAATATAACACAATATTACTAATCATGAAGCTAAATCCTTCAAAAAAAGACTTTTAAGCGTATTTAATCACAAAAATGTATCATAAATGTTTAAATTTTCTTTTTTTACCTTATTTCTTGTTAGCAAATGCAATAAATAATTCTATGTTTTTATCAAAAAGATAAAGTAACAACATACATTATCTTGATCACTGTTCCATGACCAAAACAATAGTCAAGAAGTTGATTTTTGTTATAATAAAAAAGTTCATTTTTTCAAAAGCCTTGGGAGCGTGGTGGAATTGGTAGACGCACCGCACTCAAAATGCGGCACCTTCGGGTATGTCGGTTCAAGTCCGACCGCTCCCACTTTGATGAATACATATAGTCGATTTGATATATCTTTCAAAAAAGGAAAAGGTTGTTGGCTATGGGACAAAACAGGTAAAAAGTATCTTGATGCAGTAGCTGGCATAGCAACTTGTAGTCTTGGACATAGCGACAGAGTTTTAAGAAGAAGGTTATCAACTCAACTAAAAAAGATTCAGCATATTTCAAATCTCTACAACATTGAAGAACAAGAACAATTAAGCAGAACTTTAACGAATATTAGTTGTGCCGAAAGCGTATTCTTCTGCAATAGTGGTGCGGAAGCAAATGAATCAGCAATTAAATTAATTAAAAAATATGGAAATACAACAAATAAAGGTAAAGAATCAATTATTCTCGCAGCAGAATCCAGCTTTCATGGAAGGACGCTTGCAGCCTTAAGTGCCACTGGACAGCCCAAATATCAAAAAGGTTTCGAACCAATGATTCAAGGGTTCAAATTTTTTAAATTTAACAATTTTGATTCGGTAAAAAAATTGTTTGAAGAGTGTGAAAAGAATGATCAAAAAATTTCTGGCGTTTTAGTTGAGCCAATACAAGGAGAAGGCGGCGTAATTCCTGGAAGTAAAATATTTTTTAAAAGCCTGCGAGAAATATGTGATAAATATAATTCTCTTCTCATTTTAGATGAGGTTCAAAGTGGAGTAGGTCGAACTGGAAAAATGTGGGGTTATGAGAATTTAGGAATTGAACCTGATGGATTCACCCTTGCTAAAGGTTTAGGAGGAGGTCATGCAATTGGAGCATTATTGGTAAAAGAAAAAGCCAACATTTTTTCTCCAGGAGATCATGCAAGCACTTTTGGAGGAAACCCATTCGCCTGTAAAGCTGCCCTAACAGTATTAGAAGAGATAAATAGAAGAAATATTATCAATAATGTTTATCTAAGAGGGGAACAATTAAGTGCTGGGTTTGAAGAATTATCAAAAAAATTTCCAAATATTATTTGCGGGGAAAGAGGTTTAGGTTTAATACAAGGTCTTGTGATCAATGATCATTATGCTGATGCAAAAAAAATTACATTAAAAGCTTTTGATAAAGGATTACTGGTAGTTCCTGCAGGAGGAAATGTTGTAAGGATTGTCCCACCGTTAGTTATATCTAGAAGAGAAATTAATATTCTTTTGGATAAGCTAAATTCAATTTTTGAAGAGTTATAGCAATTTAAATTTTGAAAAATGCAAATTTAAAAATTTTTGAATTATTATCTCCTAAATATGAAAGGGATAATATCAATTTAGGTTTATCAAGAATTAAAAAAGCACTTCAAGAACTTGGTAATCCTTGCAAGAATATACCTGCGATACAGATTATTGGAACCAATGGAAAAGGATCAATCGCAGCATATTTAGAAAGTATACTTTTTGAAGCTAAAAGGAATTTCGGTGTAACGACATCTCCTCATCTTTTTGATATATGCGAGAGGATTAGAGTTAATAAAAAAAATATTAATGAAACTGATTTTGAAAAAATCTATAGATTAATAGAAAAAAATTTTTCAAAATTTGAATTAACTCCTTTTGAAAAAATCATTTGCTGCGCACTAAATTTTTTTGACCATAAAAAAGTTGAATTACTCATTCTTGAAGCTGGCTTAGGGGGACGATTAGACGCGACAACAGCCCATAAATTTAGACCAATCATTGCTATTGGGAATATTGGCTTAGACCATAAAGAATTTCTTGGAGATACGATTGAAAAAATTGCTGAAGAAAAATTAGCAGTTATTAAAAAAAACTCAATTGTCATATCATGTAATCAAAATAGTCAAGTTGAGAATTTAATAACCGAAAAAGTGAAAGAGGTCGGAGCAGAAATTATTTGGAAAGATTCAATTTCAAACAACTATGAGCTTGGATTAAAAGGAATTTTTCAAAAGCAAAATGCTTCGGTAGCTGTTGGAGCAATTGAAGCGCTGAATAATTTAGGATTTAACATAAAAGAAAAACATATATCTGAAGGTCTTAAAAAGACAACTTGGAACGGAAGGCTAGAAATAATAAATTATTTCAACAAAGAAATTCTTGTAGATTGTGCGCATAATTATCCTGCTGCAAAAGCACTCTCTAATGAGCGAAGCAATTGGGAGAATCAAGATAAAGGAATTTATTGGATTTTAGGTGTCCAAAGACAAAAAGATATTTACGCAATATTAAAAACACTTCTAAAGAAAAATGATCGCTTATTACTTGTGCCAGTTCCAAACCAACCTAGTTGGAAATTAAATGATCTCTCTCAGATTAAAGAAATTGACTTTCAAAAAATAATTGAATTTAAGACATTTGAACTTGCCATTGAGTATTTATTTTCCCTAGAAAAATGGCCACCTAATCATCCTGTTCTAGCAGGTTCTATTTTTTTAGTTGCTGAATTTATTAAATTTGCGAATAAAGAAAAATGTTAAATTTTGAATTGTTCTTTTACTTCCCAACCTTCCAACTTTCCTGGATTTAATAGCCCTTTAGGATCAAATCTTAATTTCGCTTTCACTTGATCTGCATCCACAACTCCGAGACCTCCGCCTTCAACTGTTAAAACATGCGGATTAAAAATAAAAGCACCAAGTTTCTTACAATCTTCCATTATTTCATTTAATTCTTCTGCCCCATTCCACTTTAATACAGGCAAAGCTGCTAATCGCGGTGATCCTTGTTGAGAAACTGCCTCTATATGCCAAAGAACTTTTTTACCCCATTTTTTTCTCAAAAAATTAATTAACCCTAGTTCATTATTAAGTGGCAAAAGCATCTGTAAATACGTCCAATTTTTATCCCTAGACCTCATATGAAGAGTTGTATGATTCCATACGACTTCAGAAATTCCGTTCACAAGCTTTTCTTCTTCCCCAAGTAGGTTAGATTCAACTTTAAATTTTTTACAAATTAGCTCGATGGTTTTTATCCCGCCAAGAGTAGATTGAATTAATATCTTGTGACTTCTAGATTTACTTTTAAACCATTTTGGCATTTGATCTACAATTTCTTCTTCAAGAATTGCTCCTAATTTCAGATTAATTGCTGCGCTAGTAAGAGTTTTTAATATTTCTATTGTTTTTTCAAATTCAATACAGTCGATAACTAATGAGTACCATTTACGTTTAATATCAGTAGCAAGTAATAAAGAAGTAATTATTCCATTAGTGCCATAAGCATGATTTAGAGGTTCGGATTCTTCAGCATCAAATTTTAACAATGCAGGTTTTTCATTCATCGTTACTGCTTCTAAACCTATAAGATTTCCTGGATCTCTTAAAAATCCCCACCTAATGGAACCAATGCCTCCTGATCCACCTGCAATAAAACCTCCAATTGTTGCAGTTTTCCAAGTACTAGGAAGTAACCTCAATTCCCTCCCATATTTCTCTAATTGTTTATTCAAATCTCCCATAACACAGCCAGACTGTACTTTTACAAAGCCTGTATCTGGATTAAATTCCTCTAACTTATTAAATTTACTCATCTGCATTACAACTCCTTTAAATAATGGGACAGCTTGTCCATAATTACCTGTACCTGAACCCCTTAAAGTAATTGGAATAGATAATTCCCAACAAATTTCTGCTACTTCCTTTACCGCATTGTGATCACTAGGTCTTACCACCAAATCAGCAATACATTCGTCTAATTTTTCAGTAAGGATTGGAGAGTAGTTATAAAAATCTTTTGAAAGTCTTTTTACATCGGATTTATTTTCAATGATCTCCAAGTTTTTGACTTCTCTAAATTTGTCTATAAATTTAAGTTTTGATATCATTAATAAAAATTTTATGATTTGTATATAAATTAGCCAATTAGCAATATAAATCGCCGTTTATAAATACTTTTCTCTTTAAATTGCTCGAAAAAACATCTGCCCATCTTTGTGCATCTAAAATCACAAAATCAGCAGGACAACCTTTTTTAATTAAACCATCCCATTTTAAATTTAATAATCTGCTTGGAGCTAAAAAAATAGAGGACAGAGTCATTCTCTCCCAGGGATTTAGTTGAAGCATAGGCATCGAGCAAGACAACGTATAAAAAGGATCAAAATTACCAAATGGGTACCAAGGGTCTTGAACATTATCACTACCAAGAGATACATCCACATGTGATTTTTGTAATTGCTTTATTGGCGCAACTGGTCTTTTTAATGAAGTAGTTTTATTACTTCGATTGAGCAGCCAAAAATTTGTTAGGGGTAAGGCAATAACCTTAATATTTTTCTCAGCCATTTTTTCCCCTAAATTTAAAATCTCTCTATTACTTAGAGAAATAAGACTACTCAAATGACTACAAGTGATCGGAATACTATTAATATTTAAATTTTCGATTGTTTCTAATAAAACTTTTATTCCCGCTCCAGGTTCAATAATTGATTCATCTATATGCAAATCAATTTCTAATTTATGTTTACTCGCAAGAAGAAGCATCTTTGCTAGAAATTTGCTTGTATTTTTTTTATTAAAAGGGGGTACAATAACAGCTCCTAAAATGCCTCCATTAGAGGAAAATATTTTTGCCAAATCTTCTCCATCAGTTGTACCCCAGAATTCCAATGGAGCTAGAGCAACGTATTGTAAAGTCAACTCAGATGAAATTTTTTTTTGTAATTTAAAAAGTTCAATCCAAATATCAATAGATTGACCTTTGTATGTATCAATATGACTTCTAATGGCACGGTATCCATTTTTTATAGCAAGTTTTAATGATTTCTCAACTCTTTCTAGAACCTTATCTGTAGTTCTAGTTTTATGTTCTTCAAGATTTACTGATAATGCTCCTCCATAGTTTGATTCCAGATTAGGAAATTCTGCCCATGTAAAAGATTTATCAAAATGCGAATGCGTTTCAACAAATCTTGGGAATAAAATATTTTTTGGTTTTGTAATTTTATCTTTTAAAGGCTTTAACTCAGAAACAAATCCATCCTCCCAACTAATGGAAACTGAACATAAATCCTCTACATCGATAATGAGGTTATCTATATCTTCTATTAAACAAAGGCTTCTGGGAATAAGAACCTCAGCTGTGCCGGAATTACTCAAATTTTTAAATTTTCTTCTATTTTAAATCATAAGAAAACTTTGCTGATTTAGAAAATAATTCAAATTTCTCTAAAAGATAAAAATAACTATGAAAAATTACCCTTGAGTTGTTAAATTTATAAATGTGAGGCGGGCGTCGCCAAGTGGTTAAGGCAGCGGCTTGTGGCGCCGCTATTCGGGGGTTCGAATCCCCTCGCTCGCCCTCAAAAATATTGCAACAAAATTGTTTAACTTGTAATTTTGAATTAAAGAATCATAAAAAATTCCTAGCAAAGTGCTAACAAAAACAAAATCAGACGAAAAAAAAATTCAAAAGTATTCAACTACGGGCAGTTATTGGATAACCACATTTGGATGCCAAATGAACAAGGCTGATTCTGAGAGAATGGCTGGGACATTAGAGAAAATGGGATACACCAGAGCAGATAATGAATTAAATGCCGATTTGGTCCTGTACAATACATGCACTATTAGAGATAATGCAGAGCAAAAAGTTTATAGCTTTCTAGGAAGACAAGCAAAAAGAAAGCACAAAACACCTAACTTAAAACTTGTTGTTGCGGGTTGTCTTGCTCAGCAAGAGGGAGAATCTTTACTAAGAAGAGTTCCAGAACTTGACCTAGTTATGGGCCCTCAACATGTAAATAACCTTGAGAATCTTCTGGGGAAAGTTGATTTAGGAAATCAAGTTGCTGCTACAGAAGAAACCTTCATTTCTGAAGATATAACAAGTGCCAGAAGAGAAAGCTCTATTTGTGGCTGGGTTAATATCATCTATGGATGTAATGAAAGATGTTCATATTGTGTAGTCCCTTCTGTCAGAGGAAAAGAGCAATCAAGATATCCAAACGCGATAAAAAGTGAGATCCAAAAATTAGCTGATGCTAATTTTAAAGAAATTACTCTTTTGGGTCAGAACATTGATGCTTATGGTAGAGACCTTCCAGGAACTACAAAGGAGGGGAGAAAAGAGAATACCCTAACTGATCTTTTGTATTATATTCATGATGTTAAAGGAATTCGCAGAATAAGATTTGCTACTAGTCATCCAAGATATTTTTCAAAAAGGCTGATTCAAGCTTGTTATGAACTTGATAAAGTTTGTGAACATTTTCATATCCCCTTCCAAAGTGGAAATGATGAAATTTTAAAGCAAATGTCCAGAGGATATTCTATTAAAAAGTATAAAAATATCATCGAGAACATAAGGTCATTAATGCCAGATGCATCAATCACAGCTGACGCCATAGTTGCTTTCCCAGGAGAAACCGAGCAACAATATCAAGATACATTAAAGCTAATATCAGAAATTGGCTTTGATCAGGTGAATACAGCAGCATACTCTCCAAGACCAAATACGCCTGCAGCAGTTTGGACGAATCAACTTTCGGAAGAGGTAAAAAAAGCTAGATTACAAGGAATTAATGATTTGGTCGAGAAAACTGCTAGGAGTAGAAACCAAAGATATATCAATAATATTGAAAGCGTTTTAATTGAGGGTTTAAATCCAAAAAACTCCTCTCAAATTATGGGTAGAACTAGAACAAATAGATTAACTTTCGTAGAGATTCCCAAAAACATAAACTTTAATTTTTCGTTGGGAGATGAGATAAATGTCAGAATAAATGAAGCAAGACCCTTTTCTTTAACAGGAGAACTTTCTTTATAAATTTTTTTTTAAATGATCGGGGGAAAGAAAAAATGTATTGGATTAATATTTGGCGGGCATTCCAATGAACATGAAGTATCGATATTCTCTGCAAAAACAGTTTTTCAAGCATTTAATGCACAATCAAATAAAGAACGTTTTACAGTTAAAGCCTTTTACATAAACAAATATGGAGATTGGCTTGATAGTGATATTTCAGAAAAAATCCTAATTGGTGAAATTGAAAACTATAAAACAAAAAAACAAGAAACTTTTAATCAAGAAAAAATCAACTTCCTTGACGGAATTGAATTTCAAAATATTGATGTTTGGTTTCCTCTTTTACATGGATTTAATGGTGAAGACGGATCAATTCATGGCTTAATTAGATTCACAAAGAAACCTTTAGTCGGGTGCGGAATTATTGGCTCTGCACTTGGAATGGATAAAATATTGATGAAAACAATTTTCTCAAACCTTAAACTTCCACAAGTTAATTATCTAGTTTTTCAAAATGAAGATCTCAACGATAAGCAAGTAAAAAATAAAATAATTAATGAAATTTTAAAAAAATTAAAATTTCCTGTTTTTGTTAAACCATCGAACTCTGGATCATCTCTTGGCATCTCCAAAGTCAAAAATGAATCGGAAATATTATTAGCATTAGAAAAGGCTAGGGAAATAGATCCAAGAATCTTAATAGAGGAAGGTTTAGATGTAAGGGAGATTGAATGCGGAATAATTGGGAATTCAAAACTCTTAACCTCTGAGATAGGCGAGGTAAATTACGAAAGTGATTGGTATGATTATGATTCAAAATATCACTCAAATAATAAAATAATTATCCCAGCCGAAATAGATTCTAAAATCACAAAAGAAATTAAAGAAATTGCTATTAAAAGTTGTAGAGCACTAAATATTTTTGGTTTTGCAAGAGTAGATTTCTTTTTAGAAAAATCCTCAAATAAAATTTTACTAAATGAAATAAATACAATTCCTGGTTTTACAAAAAACAGTATGTTTCCAATGCTTTGGGAAGCTTCAGGTTTAAAAATTGAACAACTTGTGGCTAAACTGGTAGATATATCTTTAGATTTGTAATTTAAATCAAATGTTGCATGGACTACTTTGGTTACCATTACTTTCAATCTTCATTTTATTAACTGCACTTGGATGGTTAGAAAGAAGAAGGCAAAATCTTTTTAGAAGTTGGGCTAGTGATTCTGAACTGTGCAAGTTGGATAGTTCAGGTGCAGCGTCTTTAAAAAATGGGGAGTTAAAGTGGAGCGCATTTGAAGCTGGTAAATTTGAAGAAAAAGATTGTTTTACGATCAAGAAACTGGAATTAGTTGAATTAATGGCACTAACTTCAGGTGAAGCTCCTCTAACAAGTGAATCTCAAGGTAAGTGCAGGTTGAGGTTAGTAGGGGATGGGAAAGAGATGGATGTACCATTTTCAGATGCAGAGCAAGCGAGAGAATGGATGGACCAACTGATGGAAAAAGCTCGATGTGATTTGTGAAAAACACAAAAGGAATCAAAAATAGAAGCTTTTTTTTTCTAATTTCATTTTTATTTTTAACAAGCTTGTTAAGCATAAAAACATTCAAAAAAGTTGATACTCAAGACATTAGGATTTCTGGTAGTGAATTATTTTCGCAGAATGATGTGATAAAAAATTCATCTTTAAATTTTCCTATCCGATTAATTTTTGTTGAAACTAATTTGCTAGAAAAAGAGTTGAAGCAAAATTTATCACTCAAGAATGTTTCAGTAAGTAGAGAACTATTTCCTTTTGGTTTGAAAGTTCATATTAATTCAAGAATTCCAATAGCTTACGGTGAGAGAATATTAAAAGACGAAAAAATATTAGGCTTCATTGATAAAGATGGAATCTTTATCAATAAACAAAATTTGGAAGAAAAAAATTTGAATAAATTAACCATATATGTTTTTGGATGGGAAGAAAAATTCAAAAAAATATTATCTGAAATTTTTACCACTATGGAGAATTATGAATTAGAAATAGTTAAAATAACTTTTTCATCCGATGGGTTTCTAACTATTGAGGAAAAAGATTTAAAAACGATATTCTTAGGATTTAAGCCAAATTTAATCAACTATCAATTACAAATAATCAATAATCTTAAAAATGAATTTAAGAAAAATAGCTTTTCAAAAAAAATAGATAATGTTGATCTTACTAATCCAGATAAACCAAAAATAAAAGTGTTCAAACCCTAATATTTGAAAAAGTATTCTGAGTATTTTTTTTTAATTATTGTAGTGTTGATATGGGTTTTGCATTCAAACAAAATATTTAATAAATAAATATTTTTAGGATTTTCCTCAACAAATTCCTACAGATGAGCTCAGTAAGTCCATAATGCATCCAATACTAGTACTAGATTCCTATTAAGAGATGAGCTTCGGTAACAATCCAAACTTTGATCAATCGAGAGAAATCCTTCCAAGCCAAAGCGCCAAAATAGAAGTTATTGGTGTAGGTGGTGGTGGCAGTAATGCAGTCAACAGGATGATCAATAGTGATTTAGAAGGTGTTTCATTTAGAGTCCTCAATACCGATGCGCAAGCCCTACTTCAATCCTCGGCAGAGAGTAGAGTACAACTTGGACAAAACCTCACTAGAGGTTTAGGTGCAGGTGGAAATCCAAGTATTGGGCAAAAAGCAGCCGAAGAATCTAAAGAAGAGCTTCAACAAGCTTTAGAGGGATCTGATTTAGTTTTTATAGCAGCTGGAATGGGAGGAGGAACAGGTACAGGAGCAGCACCTGTTGTCGCAGAAGTAGCCAAACAAAGTGGGGCTTTAACTGTAGGTATAGTAACCAAACCATTTTCTTTTGAAGGGAAAAGGAGAATGCGTCAAGCAGAGGAGGGGATCGCAAGACTAGCTGAAAATGTTGATACTCTTATAGTTATCCCAAATGACCGATTAAAAGACGTTATTGCAGGGGCTCCCCTTCAAGAAGCATTTAGGAATGCTGATGATGTTTTAAGGATGGGCGTCAAAGGCATTAGTGACATAATTACTTGCCCAGGATTAGTTAATGTTGATTTTGCAGACGTAAGATCAGTTATGACTGAAGCTGGCACTGCTCTTCTAGGAATAGGTATAGGTTCAGGAAGATCTAGAGCTATAGAAGCAGCACAGGCAGCTATTAATAGTCCTTTATTAGAAGCAGCAAGAATTGATGGAGCCAAAGGCTGCGTTATAAATATAACTGGTGGCAAAGACATGACTTTAGAAGACATGACCTCCGCATCTGAAATTATTTATGATGTTGTTGATCAAGAAGCAAATATTATTGTTGGTGCAGTGGTAGATGAAGCAATGGAAGGGGAGATACAAGTTACTGTGATAGCTACAGGATTTGAAACAACCCAACCATTAAACCAGCAAAGAATTAAAAATAGATTATCAAATCAACCCTTATATAATTATTCAGAGAATAAAGAATCAGGAGCAAGTATTCCTGAATTTTTGAAATTAAGGCAAAATAAAAAGATATAGGTTAAGAGGTAAAATAGAGTGACTCGGTTATCTCGCCTGCCTCAAGCATCCCTTGTGGCTGCTACCTTCCGGTCCTGACCAGGTTTAGGCGTTAAAACCGCGAAAGGCCGAGTCAGAGATATATTAGCAATTCTTGATTAAAAAAGATACATAAATTTATTATGTTACCTTCAGAACTAGTAAATTATAAAAAAAAATCTCGCAAAATCATTGTACTTACTGCATGGGACTCCATATCAGGATCTATTGCAGAACAAGCAAATGTTGATCTCGTACTAGTAGGAGATTCATTAGCAATGGTCTGCTTAGGTTACAAATCAACATTGCCATTAACTTTAGAAAACATTATTTATCATACTAATGCTGTTTCAAGAGGATTTAAGAAGAAAATTGAGGAACAACCTTTAGTTGTCTCAGATATGCCTTTTCTGACTTACCAATGTGGTGAGGATAAAGCTGTTGAGTATGCAGGAAAAATCATTCAGAGCACTTATGCAAAAGCTGTAAAAGTTGAAGGAGCTGAACCAGAAATACAAAAAGTTATTTCTAGATTAATAAGAATGGGAATCCCTGTTATGGGTCATATAGGTCTTACACCACAAAGCTATCTAAATATTGGATTAAAAAAACAAGGAGAAAGCTTAGCAAGCCAAGAAAAAATAAAGAAAGAGGCTTTAATTCTCGAACAATTAGGATGTTTTTCAATAGTTCTTGAACATATTCCTGATTTGCTTGCTAAGGAAATACAAAATTCTTTAACAATTCCCACAATAGGTATCGGCGCAGGTAATTATTGCGATGGGCAAGTAAGAGTTACTGCAGATTTGTTAGGCCTTAATGATGATCAACCCCCATTTTGCCAACCAATTATCCAAGGGAAAAAATTATTTAAGGACAAA
Organism: Prochlorococcus sp. AG-347-M23; assembly: GCA_003278855.1. Lineage (GTDB taxonomy): Bacteria > Cyanobacteriota > Cyanobacteriia > PCC-6307 > Cyanobiaceae > Prochlorococcus_A. The sequence goes on from QCCU01000003.1 coordinate 26,433, forward strand.
TTAAAAGAATGGGTAGACTCTGAAAGGCTTAGTTAATCTCATCCCACCACTTAAACATAGAAACAAGAACTTGATTGCTTAGTTCCATGCCATTAGGCTCACTTAAAAAGAATCTATCACCTTTTCTTACTAAAACCCCACTTTCAAGAAACCTTCCCCATTCTTCAAGCAACTTACTAAAGTTGCTTTCAAATTTTTTGTTTTCCCAGTTTTGTTCTTTAAACACTTCTTTGATATCTAAACCCTCTTTGAGTCTTAATCCCAACATTATTTTCTCATCAAGTTCTTTATAGACAAACTCCTTATTAGTTAGGGATGAATCTAAATTAAATTTGCATTGTCTAGTTACCCATTCTTTATATTCTTTGCTAACTCTAGGCCTGCTTAACTTTTCCCCCCAAGGGGAACTAGTGGAACCTTGACCAAAACTCCACCAGCCTAAACCACTCCAATAAACTCTATTATGTCTCGATTGATGTCGCGGAAGGCAATAGTTTGAGATTTCATATCTTGAATAACCTGAGTTTTTTAAAATTACGTGTGTTGATTCACTGTTTCTAAAAGCTTCTTCATCACTTGGGAGTTTTAATTTTCCTAAACTCAATAATTTTTTAAAAACAGTACCATTTTCAATATTTAAATCGTAAATAGATAGATGAGGTGGTGAAAATGTTATTGCTTTTTTTAAGTCATCTTGCCATTCTTTAAATCCACTAAGTGGCAAGTTTTGAATTAAATCTAAACTCCAGCTTTTTATTAACCCAGAATCAAATTTTCTCTTCAACCATAAACAAGATTTTTCTGCATCTTCTTTAGAATGACGCCTTCCCGACTTTTGAAGTATCTGATTATTAAAACTTTGTACTCCTAGACTAAATCTATTTATCCCAGCATTTATGAATCCAAAAAGATCATCTTGAGTAAAACTAGCTGGATCAACCTCCATAGTGATTTCAGCACCATAGTCAATTCCATAATTTTCTCTAAAAAGATCAATTAATTCTTTGATTTGGGTTGGATCTAAAATTGATGGAGTGCCACCTCCTATATAAATGGTCGATAGAGGTGATTTATGCTTAATTGATAATATTTCTGCATATAAAAATTTCAAATATTCTTGAACAGTTTTGCTTCCATAACCTTTTAAAGCTTCAACTTTGTTTCCTAATGGAATAACTGCAAAATCACAATAAAAACACCTTCTGTGGCAAAAAGGAATGTGCACATAAGCACTTCTTGGAAACTTATTCATAATATAAATTCATTTTTAAGCCCCAAACAAGTATTAAGGATCGAAAAAAATAAAATCCTTATTTACTCAATTAATAAATCCTAGTAGATTATAGATATGACAGATATCTTAGTATTAATTTTATTTGTATTGTCTGGGGCTGCTTCAGGATGGCTTGGTGTTGATTTATTGCCAGTAGACATACTCAAACAGGTATCTAATGTAGAAGGATTTAGAATTGTTTTAGCAATAATTGGTCTTTTTGTAGGATTAGCAGCTGGTTTTGTATTTCTTCAACTTAGAAAGACGTTTCTTGATCAAATAAGAACAATGCCAACGGACTTATTAATAAGTAGGTCAGTTGGATTAATTTTAGGATTACTTGTTGCGAATCTCCTACTTGCTCCAATACTACTAATTCCATTCCCTAGAGAGGTTTTTTTCGCAAAACCCTTGGCAGCTATATTAAGCAATATTTTCTTTGGTGTGCTTGGTTATAAGTTGGCAGATACCCATGGAAGGACATTATTGAGATTATTCAATCCAAATAATACTGATGCATATCTAGTTAATGAAGGTATCCTCCCTGCTGCTAGTCCAAAAATTTTAGATACCAGCGTAATTATTGATGGAAGAATCAATGGCCTATTAAGTTGCGGCTTACTGGAAGGGCAATTAATTGTTGCTCAAAGTGTAATTGATGAATTACAAACATTAGCTGACTCTAGCAGTAATGAGAAAAGGTCGAAAGGCAGAAGAGGACTTAAATTATTAAAAGAATTAAGAGATTTATATGGGAGAAGACTTGTAATAAACCCAACAAAGTATGAAGGTAATGGGGTAGATGAAAAACTCTTGAAAATTACTGAGGATATGACAGGAACTTTAATTACTGCTGATTATAATCTTTCTCAGATTGCTGAAGTTAAAGAATTAAAAGTTATGAATTTGAGTGATCTAGTTATTGCCTTAAGGCCAGAAGTGCAACCAGGAGAGTCACTTAATATAAAAATTGTGAGAGAAGGCAAAGAAAAAATGCAGGGTATTGGATATTTAGATGACGGCACAATGGTAGTTATTGATGAGGCAAAGAATTTTGTTGGAAGCAGATTAGATATTGTTATTACAGGAGCATTACAAACTCCCACTGGAAGAATGGTCTTTGGAAAACTTATAAATAATCCTGAGTCAAACAAATCTTTTAAATCACCAGCGACACAGGGTTAAATCTAGCTAGAATCAGTTCAATCTTAATTTTGTGATACAAATGACTGTATCTGCTCCTTATTACGGCGAAAACACCGTTATGAGGACCCCGCCACCTGATCTCCCCTCTCTTTTGCTGAAAGAGAGAATTGTTTATCTTGGTTTACCATTATTTTCAGATGATGATGCGAAAAGACAACTAGGAATGGATGTTACTGAGCTAATCATTGCTCAACTTCTTTATCTAGAGTTTGACGATCCAGAAAAACCAATCTATTTTTATATCAACTCAACTGGGACAAGTTGGTACACAGGTGACGCCGTTGGTTTTGAAACAGAAGCTTTCGCTATCTGCGATACAATAAGCTACATCAAGCCTCCAGTACACACAATATGTATTGGACAAGCAATGGGGACTGCTGCAGTTATCCTTTCGTCTGGTACTAAGGGGCAAAGAGCCGCTCTTCCACACGCTTCTATTGTGTTGCATCAACCTATAAGCGGAGCAAGAGGCCAAGCAACCGATATCCAAATAAGAGCTGAGGAAGTTTTGCAAAATAAAAAATCAATGCTGGAAATTCTATCTCGTAATACTGGAAAGACTATCGAAGAACTCTCAAAAGACTCTGATAGGATGAGTTATCTCAACCCCCAAGAAGCCTTAGATTATGGAGTTATCGATAGAATACTCACAAGTCAAAAAGATTTACCAAATAAAATTTAACCTTCACAAAACTATTTTAAAATCATGCCAATAGGAACTCCAAGCGTCCCTTACAGACTTCCAGGAAGTCAATACGAAAGATGGGTTGACATATATACAAGACTAGGTGTTGAAAGAATTCTTTTTCTTGGACAGGAAGTGAATGATGGTATTGCTAATAGCCTTGTTGCACAAATGCTTTATTTAGATTCTGATGATAATTCCAAACCTATTTATCTATATATAAATAGCCCAGGAGGATCAGTTACCGCTGGCCTGGCTATATATGACACTATCAAATACGTAAAAAGTGATGTAGTAACAATCTGCGTAGGCCTCGCAGCCTCAATGGGTGCATTCCTATTGGCAGCTGGTACTAAAGGCAAAAGAGTTGCTTTGCCTCATAGCAGAATAATGATTCATCAACCTCTAGGAGGAACTTCTCAACGTCAAGCAAGTGATATTGAAATAGAAGCCAAGGAAATTTTAAGAATTAAAGATATGTTAAATATGTCTATGGCAGATATGACAGGCCAATCATTTGAGAAAATCGAAAAGGATACAGATAGAGATTATTTTCTTAGTGCTGAAGAAGCAAAAAACTATGGATTAATTGATAGAGTAATCACACATCCAAGCGAAGCGAATCAGTCTTAAATTTTTTAAATAAATATTTTAATTTTAATTTTTAAATTAATAATTTTTTGGTTTATTTACACCTTTAATGTCTAAAATATTAATTATCAAATGCAAAGAAGCTACAACTAATGACCCAACTCTTTTACGACACAGATGCAGATCTTAGTCTTTTAAATAATAAAACAATCGCGATTATTGGATATGGTTCACAAGGTCATGCTCATGCCCTAAACCTTAAAGATAGCGGTATGGATGTAATTGTTGGATTATATAAAGGAAGCAAATCTGAAAGCAAAGCAATAAGCGATGGTCTAAAAGTATTTAGCGTTTCTGAAGCTTGCGAAAAAGCAGATTGGATTATGATTCTCCTCCCAGATGAATTTCAGAAAGATGTTTACCTTAAAGAAATAGAACCAAACTTAAAAGAGGGAAAGATATTAAGTTTTGCTCACGGCTTCAATATAAGATTCGAACTTATCAAACCTCCTAGTTTTGTGGATGTTGTAATGATTGCCCCAAAAGGACCTGGACACACTGTTCGTTGGGAATATCAGAATGGTCAAGGAGTTCCAGCATTGTTTGCAGTAGAGCAAGATTCTTCCGGAAATGCAAGATCATTGGCGATGGCTTACGCTAAAGGGATTGGCGGAACGAGAGCTGGAATTCTTGAAACAAACTTCAAAGAAGAAACAGAAACTGATTTATTTGGAGAACAAGCAGTTTTGTGTGGAGGATTATCAGAACTCGTCAAATCAGGATTCGAAACTCTTGTAGAGGCAGGTTATCAACCCGAACTTGCTTACTTCGAATGCTTACATGAAGTTAAACTTATTGTTGATTTAATGGTGAAGGGAGGCTTATCTCAAATGAGAGATTCCATTTCAAATACTGCAGAATATGGAGATTATGTAAGTGGTAAAAGACTTATCAATAGCGATACAAAGAAAGAAATGCAGAAAATTCTAAAAGATATTCAAGATGGAACTTTCGCTAAGAATTTTGTGGAAGAATGCGATAAAAACAAACCCTTAATGACAAAATTAAGAGAAGAGAACTCAAAACATGAAATTGAGAAAGTAGGTAAAGGTTTGCGCTCGATGTTCAGTTGGCTGAAATAAATTTATTTTTAATATGCCTTGGATCGATTGGCTTTGATTTATTGATCGGCGATCCAAGATTCTTAATCCACCCTGTTCAAGTAATTGGCTTTTACATAAAAAGAATATCTGATTACCTCATAAATAATTTTGGGGAAAATAAAAATATATTGTTTTGGGGAGGTTTGATACTAGCTATATCCACCATTGGAATTAGTTCTGGTTTAGGTAAATTGATAGAACTCAGTTACCTACAATCAAAAAATAATTTTTTGGGTGGATTGCTAATTTTTTTTGGGCTTTCAAGTTGTATTGCGACTAAGGGACTTATCTCAAGTGTGAAAGAGATTGCAGAGCTAATAGAATGCCAAGAAATTAATGACCAAAATAAGAGAATAATTAAAGAAAAGGTACAAAGGATAGTAAGTAGGGATGTAAGTTCATCCTCTTTAGAACATCTTTTGAGATCAAGTACAGAGAGTCTTACCGAAAATTCTGTTGATGGAATATTTGGGCCATTATTTTGGATTTTTATTGGAATTCTTTTTATGAAATTTTCAATTTTTCTGCCAGGGCCTTTATCACTTGGTTTTTCTTATAAAGCCATAAGTACTTTAGATTCAATGATAGGTTACAAATATGATTATTTCAGATATTTAGGGTTTTTCAGTGCAAAAATCGAAGATATTTTTACGTTTGTTCCTTCAAGATTAGTTTTAATTACATTACCTTTAGTTAGTTCCAAAATTAATGAATATGGATCAATCATAAAAAAAAGCTATCTTGATGGTAAAAAATATGATTCGCCTAATGCTGGGATTTCAGAAGCTATATTTGCTTATATTTCTGGAATAACATTGGGTGGAAAAAGTAAATATAAAAATGAGATTATTAAAAAGCCTATGATCAATGCGAATGGAGATAATTGCACTAGAGAGAAAATTAAATTAATTTGTCAATTAATTTTGAGATTACAATTTTTATGGATAATAATTTTTGTCTTAATTTTTTTTATAATTTCAACTTTGATTTAATAATAAATTAGTTTTAAATCTACTAATATAAATTAAAAAATTCTATGCAAGAAAAAGGCTCTCCAATAGAAAATCAAAATGATGATTTAACTAATACTTCATCAACTGATAATGAATACTCAAAATGGGTAGACAATCAGGGAGATGAAGTAAAGAATGTTTTTGGATTTAATAGCAGTGCTGAACTTGTAAATGGTAGGGCAGCAATGATCGGATTCTTAATGCTCATATTAACCGAGTTAGTTTTTAGCGGCAGACCGGTTACTTCTTCAATTTTTGGTATTAATTAAAAATGGAAGCAAAAAAATCTAATGCAATCAAAGTATTCTTATACATATCTGTATGGGTAATTATTTGGGGTACTATAGGATCTTTAGTCGATTTCCCTCTATATAAAAATAAAATCTACTTAGAAGGAAGCATATATCAATATCTTACTTTCACAGTTACAGGGATTATTTCCATTATATCTGCAAAGTTTTTCTATAAGAAAATTGACTTATAAAAACTTGTACCTAAATTTCTTAATAATTTTTGCTGGTTCTTTACTTTCAATTGACTCGTAAAGTATCCACTGATGTGTCTCAGTATCATGATCACAACCATAATTTCCAGATTGATTATCGTAACTTAAAAGATATGAATGACAATTTTGGTCTGCCTCAAAAGCGGAGTCATAACCTGTAAGAAAATATATCAAAAATAGAAAAGTTATCAACAAAAAAAACACTTGAGAAACTAAATTAACTACCTTCATAAGATATTCTAAAATTTAAATATATCATCCAATAAAATCTTTTGATCTAAAAATATAGCTAACGTCCAACATTAAATACAAAGTCATGGAACTCTGGATTGTTTAAATAAAGGATGACTAGCAATACTAAAATGATATTTAAGCCTATTACTATTGATCCGAAAATATTTATTTGTGTTTTGCCTGGCAAAGTGTAAGTAAATTTCTTGCCTTTAAGAAAACCAGCTAAGCCTTTTTTTTCTTTTATTTGAGTATTTTGAGTATTATTCTTAACTTCATTATCAGAAAAACCTTTTACCATTACAAATTAAATAATAAATTTATATTATTCCAAAAAAATAAATTATTTTAATAATTAACAATTTTTAATCACATATGGAATCATTAATGAATTACTCTCATTTGAGAAATTATTAAAGAAATAAGCTTCAATAATTTCCGTTTGCAGCCCCAATAAACTTGATTGACATTTGAATCTATTCTGTTCAAATACTACTAATTGAAGTTTTTCTATTTCAGAAACTAATTCTTTACATATTTGGGTTCGAGAATCTTTAAAACAATCACTAGTTTGTTTTAAAATCTTAGACTTTGTTGGTATTGTTTCAGCCATAACAAAATTAGATAACAACAAAAATTTCAGGAATAAAATAGTTAAACATTTCATTACTTTTTAAATATTTCAAAATTTTGGATGCCTAATTCAGAGTTTTGGGCATTTAGCTAATTGAATCTTTGTGCGATTTAAAAAAAAAGATGCCCTAAAAGAGCACCTTGTTATTAAAGGAAGAAATAGATTAAAAAAATTACCCTTGAACTCTATCCTTAAAAAGTTTACCTGCAGAGAATGTTGGAACTCTTTTAGCGGGTATTGCTATTTTTTCGCCTGTCTTAGGGTTTAATCCCTGTCTTGCAGAACGATCTCTTGGTTCAAAAGAACCAAATCCTAGTAAAGAGACTTTTTTGCCTTCCACTACTGAATCAACAATAGTTTCAATAGCTGCATCAACAACTAAAGAAACATCAGTTTTTGTGAGCTCTGTACGAGCTGCTACAAGATTTACTAAATCAGCTTTGTTCATTGAAATTTAAATTAAAGCTAGGGGTTAAAAAAAAGATTTAAAATCGAGTTTTAAACCTCGAACCTTCACATCATATGGAGCAAATACAAATACGGCAACCGAAAATGCCGGCGGCGCAAAGCTTTATACAAATTTTAGGGACATTTTTAGCAACATTATTTATTTCTTATAGCCGCTCTTTTTCATTTATAAAAAATAGCCTCTTCATTTAGAGAACAGCAAAAAGCATTGGTAACACTGGATTTAGCATTGAAATTCTAACTACATTTAGCAAAGAGGAAAAATGTCAAAGGGTGGTGAATTTAAGAATTTAGGCTATTTATTATGTTTTATTAATTTTCAGATATATTTCCTTCTCATCACATGAAAAAACACTATTTGTATTTTGAAATCAAGAAAAATCTAGTTTTCTCATTATTAAATTTTCTCTATAAATCGTTTTATGCACTGAGCAGATGGATTAAGAAATTGTAATTAATTAGACAATTAATACTATCCAAGATCTAATAAAGTTGATTAGTGAAGCCTTAAATTTGAGTTTTTTTTTTAATTTTACATCTATTATTCAAATGTTAGTAATTTAAATAAATTATCTCAATATTTAACTAATCAATGATAGAGAGAAAGTGATTCACCTCAATAAAGGTAAACCATTTCCTTTAGGGAGTTCTCTAACTTCACAAGGGATTAATTTTTCCTTAGTAGCCACGAATGCAGAATATGTAGAAATCTTATTGTTTGAGAAAGAGGACTCTATTTACCCAAAAAGCATATTCAAGTTAGATCAGACTCATAATAAAGGTCCTTACTGGTATGCGGAAATAAAGAATCTAGATGAAGGTTGTATTTATGCTTTTAGAGTGAAACAAAAAAATAATGAAATTAATAATAACTATGAAAAAAAAGTATTACTTGATCCATGCTCAAGGGGTATTACCGGATGGGGAAGTTATAAAAGAGAAAATGCATTAAAAAAGCAAGAAAACACTAATTCTTGTCTTAAAAGCGTTGTTTGCGATAGAAAATTATTTAATTTTAAGGATTATCCAAGACCGAAACATTCTTGGGAAGAAACAATTATTTATGAACTCCATATCAAAGCTTTCACTGAATCAACTGATAAAGATGAAAGTTGTTTTAAGAAATTTATAAAAAAAATTCCTTATCTCAAAGAACTGGGTATCACAACAATTGAATTACTTCCAATTTTTTGTTTTGATCCTACTGACGCCCCAAATGGTCTAAAAAATTTTTGGGGATATAGTCCAATTAATTGGTTTACTCCCCATTTTGAATATCTTTCTAATGAATCCGCTGAAAAGAATAGAGAGGAATTTAGAAGATTTGTAGAGGAATGTCATAAAGCAGATATTGAAGTCATCTTAGATGTTGTATACAATCACACTTGCGAAGGTGATTCAAAAGGGCCAGCAATATCTTGGAAAGGTATAGATGAAAATCTTTATTACTTTATTGGAAAAGACAAAAATTATCAGGACGTCTCCGGATGTGGTAATACTATTGCAGCAAACAGGGGATTAGTTAGAAAACTAATAATTGAATCATTAAAATGTTGGGCGAGTGAATTAGGCGTTGATGGTTTTAGATTTGATTTAGGAATTGCCCTATCAAGAGGAGAAAATCTTTCACCGCTTGATAATCCTCCAATTTTTGAAGATATAGAATGTGAACCAGAACTTATCGATATCAAGTTCATAAGTGAGCCATGGGATTGTGGCGGTTTATATAAATTAGGTGATTTCCCATCTAAGAATACTTTCACTTGGAATGGTCATTTTAGGGATGACTTAAGGAGATTTTGGAAGGGGGATAAAAATACAGCTTGGAATATGAGCGACAAAATAAAAGGGACGCCATCTATTTACAAAGAAGATAATATTTTTCCAAAGTCGATAAATTTTATTACTTCACATGATGGATTCACTCTAAAAGACTTAGTAACTTTCAATAGAAAACATAATTTTGCTAATAGAGAACAAAATAGAGATGGAGATAACCATAACAATTCTTGGAATCATGGTAATGAGGGACCAACTACGAACTTATTAATAAATGATTTAAGAAAAAGACAACAAAAAAATCTCATCCTAAGTTTATTCATCTCTAAAGGAGTTCCAATGATACTTATGGGTGATGAGATAGGAAGATCACAAGGCGGGAACAATAATTCTTGGTGCCAAAATAATTTATTGGGCTGGATGAATTGGGCACATGGTCAACAAGATTTGGAATTATTAGAGTATTTTAAATACGTCATAAAAATCCGAAAAAAACTAATAAACATTTTCAATCCATCATCCCTCCCTAATAATCAAACCAATGAAAATATTCCAACATATCATTGGCATGGAACAAAGTTAGATAGCCCCGATTGGAGTAGTTGGTCTCACACAGTTGCCTTTAGCATTAACAAAGGCAAAACTAGTCCGCTGGTCTGGATAGGTTTAAATGCATATTCAAAAAGTATCGATTTCGCCTTGCCGAAATGTAAATATAATTGGTTAAAAGTTATTGACACTAGCATGTCTGAGATTTTTGAACCCTTAACTATTAATGAAAAATCTGTTTCAATAAAGAGTAGAAGCTCTTTACTAATCATTTCAGAAGAATTATTTGGGGCGAAAAATAATTTATTCTAAAAGCGGGCGGCGGGAATCGAACCCGCATCTTCAGCTTGGAAGGCTGAGGTTTTACCACTAAACCACGCCCGCATTAAGTAATAGAATTACCATTGCAATAATACATTATCAAACAATAAACAAAGTAAAAAGATTGGAAAATTCACACTCGAAAAAAAATATTTCTAGATCTACAACAAGATTAATGTTCTCTTATGGGCTAGGAGATGCAGGCACAGGTTTAGTCGCAACACAATTTGGTTTTTTTCTTTTCAAATTCTTTATTTCTGCTGGTTTACCAGTAATAATTGCAGGATCATTATTAATGCTAATAAAGATATGGGATGCAGTAAATGATCCGTTAATTGGATGGTTAAGTGATCGTACTAAATCAAGATGGGGGCCAAGAATCCCGTGGATGGTAGCAGCATCTGTTCCTCTTGGTTTCTCTTTAGCTGCGATATGGTGGACACCCACTGGTTCGGTTCTAACCAAGACTATTTACTATGCCATAATTTCTATAATCGTAATGACTGCTTATACAAGTATTAATCTTCCTTTTGCAGCTCTATCTACTGAAATTTCTGAAAAAACAGCAATACGAACGAGACTAAACGCAGCTAGATTTACTGGCTCAATAATCGCAGGACTAACTGGTTTAATAATTGCTGGAATTGTATTAGGTTCCGAAGGATCTGCAAATAATGAATATTTTTTAATGGGTAAAATAAGCGGATGTATTGCAGTTGCTGCAACATTAATTTCTTGTTGGGGATTAGCTCCATTCGCAAAAAAAGCAAGAAGGCCTTCAGGAAAAGTTGAAGCCATAACACTTCAATTCAAAAGGATCTTCAGAAATAAAAAATTTCTAAAAGTTATTACGCTCTATATTCTTCTCTGGTGCGCCTTACAATTAATGCAAACAGTAGCGTTAATATATGTCGAGGATGTACTGAATGTACCCACATATATTGCGAAGTGGATCCCGATACCTTTCCAAATTAGCGCTTTAATGGGTTTACAAATATGGACCAGAGTATCAAATAAATTGAACAGGATTTCAGCGTTAAACTATGGAGCGATTATATGGATTATTTCATGTACAGCAGCTTTATTTTTACCTTCATTATCAAAAATTTCAGGAGTTGGAGATAGTTTATTCCTAAATGCCAGCAATATATTTCTGTTCATTCTTTTAATTTTCATAATCTGTCTTATTGGCATTGGAGCTTCAACTGCTTTTCTTATCCCTTGGTCACTACTTCCTGATGCGATAGATGAAGACCCAGAGAAACCTGCAGGATTATATACTGCTTGGATGGTACTTATTCAGAAGATAGGTATCGCGTTTAGTGTTCAATTATTAGGATTTTTATTGTATTTATCAGGTTATCAATCATGCTTTATTGAAAACGATGGTCTAAATATTATTGAACAATGCTACTCAGCACAATTAACTATTAGATTATGTATTGGTTTTATACCCTCAATATTGGTAATAATTGGTCTTTTAATCATGAGAAAATGGGATCGGAAATTAATTACAAACTAATATAAAGATATGTATTACCTTAATTTTTTCAAAAGACTTCTAAGCAGCCTAGTGATTGGCGGGCAAGCAATTAATTTTATCTTAAAGGGTAAAATTTCCAAAAATGATCTCTTTGACCAACTTATGGAGTCAGGTCCTGGCAGTTTATTAATTGTATTAATTACTGGAATTGCCGCAGGTACAGTTTTTAATATTCAAGTTGCATCACAACTTACAAGTATGGGGGTTTCAAGTGAAATTGGAGGTTTATTAGCAGTGGGCATGGCAAGAGAAATGGCTCCTCTTCTAACTGCTACATTAATGACTGGAAAGGTTGCCACAGCCTATGCTGCTCAATTGGGCACTATGAAAGTCACAGAACAAATTGAGGCAATAACCATGTTGAGGACCGAACCAGTCCAATATTTGGTAGTTCCAAGGTTACTGTCGATGGTAATAATGTCTCCAATACAGTGTCTTTTGTTTTTATCTGTAGCCTTATGGAGTGGCCAAATTTGGAGCACAATTTTTTATAAAGTTCCTCCAATAGTTTTTTGGACATCTGTAAGATCAGGTAATGTGAGTTTAACCAGCGCAGACTTAACTTCAATGTTAATAAAATCTGTAGTGTTCGGATTACTTATTTCAATCATTGCTTGTGGATATGGACTTACAACCAAAGGAGGGCCAAAAGAAGTTGGAACAAGTACAACAGGTGCAGTTGTAATGACTCTCGTTACTGTATCTTTAATGGATGTATTATTAACGCAAATTTTATTTGGGTGATTCTATGTTTAGTACTAAATCAAAAAAAGAGGACCCAGTAATAATATCTCCTTCATTTCAGTTGCCAATCATTCTAATAATTTTAAGTTTTATGCTTTTGTTTTTGGATATTGGTTCTTTGCCAACAATAATTTTTGCTTCTTTTAGCTTTTTTTTATTACTTCAGTCATTCACCTTAAGAATAAAAATAACAAATGATGATTTTATCGTTTTACAATTAGGCAAAGAGATTAGAACTTTTCCATTCAAGAACTGGATATCATGGAAATTATTTTTTCCTATAATTCCAGGTATTTTTTATTTTAGAGAAAAGTCAAGTCCTCATTTATTACCAATTTTATTTAATCCAAAGCAATTAAAAGATGAGCTCAAAAAAAAAGTAGACTCCCTGGAAATTAAAAATTCTTAAAATTCAGACTTTGCCTAATCATCAAAATTATTTAAATGACTAATACAGAAATTTCCGACAATAATCCTGAAAAGGAATTAAAAATAAATGAGTCAATTTCAGATGATAAAACCAAACAAATTAGTAAGAAAAATACAACTCAAAATAAAAAAATTACACCGAAAAACGATAAATCAACTAAATCTTTTGATGAAATTTCTAATGAAATTTTTAGAGATCTCTATTCAAAAAAAGACTCCTTAGTTAAAGAAATAAAAGAGCTAGAAACAAAAAAAATTGAACTAGAAAAAGATATTGAGTCTAATTTTAAAGGACAGTCAGATAATATTGCTAAAAGAGTCAAAGGCTTTCAAGAGTACTTAACTGGAGCTTTGCAGAATCTTTCACAAAACGTAGAGAGACTTGAATTAGTTTCTCAACCAATAATCGTAAAGCCTTCTCCCCTTGATGAGAAAAAGCAGGACAATACCACAAATAATGTAGTTAATGTTCCTGCTCTTTCTGAGACATTTAAACCAGATGAAGAGATTATAAAAAGTTGCTTTACAAGTTTCACAGAACAACCCGACTTTTATGCAGAACCTTGGAAATTAAGACGCAGTCTTGATTCGTCAGATATAGAAATTATGGATGATTGGTTCTTTAACATGGGCGGAAGAGGTTCTCTTGAAAGTAGAGGATCTCGACAAAAAAATGCCTTGTTATCAGCTGGCTTAATATCTATTCTTGGCGAATTATATGGAGATCAATTTCAGACTCTTATTTTAGCTTCGCAGCCTGAACGATTAGGAGAATGGAGAAGAATTCTTCAAGATTCACTTGGTCTAACAAGGGATGACTTTGGACCTAATAGTGGGATTGTTTTGTTTGAAAGGCCTGAAGGTGTCATCGAAAGAGCTGATAGATTAGAAGAGAATGAAGAATTGCCATTTATTATCATTGATGCAGCAGAAACCTCTGTTGAAATTCCAATACTTCAATTCCCATTATGGGTTGCATTTGCTGGTTCAGATAATGAAATTTACGATGATCTTGAACTAAACTAAAGTTTATGAATATCGTAATAATTTTTACAAGTTATCTTTTAGGATCACTTCCGACAGGTTTTTTAATTGGGAAATATCTCAAAAATATAGATCTAAGAACTATGGGTTCTGGATCTACAGGTGCCACAAATGTCTTAAGAAATGTTGGAAAATGGCCAGCACTTTTTGTTTTTATCATTGACGTTGGTAAAGGCCTTATAGCAGTAAAAATTTCTCAATATTTTACTGATCAAGGCTTAATAGAGGTAATAGCAGGGATATCTGCTATCTCAGGACATATTTGGCCAATATGGCTTAAAGGTAAAGGAGGAAAAGCTGTTGCTACTGGATTAGGTATGTTTTTGGCTCTTTCTTGGAAAGTTGGACTCGCATCTCTTGGCATTTTTTTATTAGTCCTAACAAAAACCAAATTTGTTTCTTTATCCAGTATTTCAGCTGCAATCTTACTTCCTATTTTTATGTTTTTTTACATAGGAAAATTTATGCACTCATACTTTTTTATAAGTTTAATTGTGGCATTATTAGTAATCTGGAAACATAGAACAAACATAACAAGATTGCTTAAAGGAGAAGAATCCAAAATTAATCAGAATCAATAGATTTAAATATTTCTATTAGAGCTTTATTAGGATCTATAGCTTTTGAAATTGATCTGCCAATGACTAATTTAGAAGCGCCATTATCTATAGCTTCATGGGGAGTCATAATTCTATTTTGATCATCTTTATTGTCAATATTTAATCTGATACCTGGTGTAATAAGTTCAAAATTATGTTTATAAATAGATCTCAACATATTTACCTCCCAAGGGGAACAAACACATCCATCTAATCCGCCATCAAAAGACAACTTTGCAAGTCTTAATACATTTTCTTCAATTGAATTATTTCTATCAAGATCAGTTTGAAAATCTTTAAGAGAAAAGCTTGTTAAAACAGTTATTCCTACAACCAATGGAGGTTTCACACTGGCTGAGATGGCTCCTTCTAAAGATGCTTTTTTCGAATCCTTAAGAGCTTTCAAACCTGCTGAAGCATGAATAGAAATTATATCAACCCCTAATTTTGAAACTTGGAAACATGCTGCACTCATTGTATTTGGAATATCATGAAATTTTAAGTCTAAAAAAATTTTTTTATTTAAACCTTTTAATATTTCAATAACTCTTGGACCTTCCCGAACAAAAAGCTCTAAACCAACTTTCACCCACTTAATATTAGGACATTTTTCCAAAAGAAATTTTGCTTGACTTAAATCTAATCCATCAATTGCCAATATAAGTTTATCTTCTGAATTAAATCTGTTATGCATCAATTTTCAGTTTTCAAACCTCTTAATTATTTTTTTTCCAATTTGCAAAATTTTTCCTTCCAAATCATTTTTTGAATTAAAAACTAAATCAGGATTTATTACTTTTTGACTATCAATTTTTACACCCCCACCTTTAATAGATCTTTTGGATTCGCTGCTAGATTTGAAAAGTTTTAAAGCACTTAATAAGTAGAAAAACTTCACTGGAAAAACTACTTCTTTTAAAGAAATCTCTGGAATTTCTCCAACTTTTTCTTTATGTCCAAGGAATAATTTTTCGCAGTTTGATTGCGCCTTTAATGCTTCTTCGGCCCCATGGAATAAAGTAGTAACTTCTAAAGCCATTCTTCTCTGTAATTCACGAGGATTTGAGTTTTCAAGAAAACTTAAATCTAATTCAGTAAGTAATTCAAAATAGGTGGGTATTATATTATCGGGAACTTTCTCTAATTTTGAATACATTGAAAGAGGATCTTCAGTCAAACCGACGGTGTTAAATTCAGATTTACTCATCTTCTTAATTCCATCTAAACCTGTCAAAATTGGCAGCAGAACACCAAATTGAGGGTCTTGTTTAAAATGCCTTTGAAGATCTCTTCCTATTGCAATATTAAATTTCTGATCTGTGCCTCCAAGCTCAATATCTGATTGAACAACTACCGAATCGTAACCTTGTAATAGTGGATATAAGAATTCATGCAAAGCAATTGGAACTTTCGAAGTGTACCTTTTATTAAATTCCTCCTTAGCTAGCATTTGACTAACTGTTGCACTCCCCATTAGTTCAATTATCGAATTAAGATTTAATCCTTTTAACCATTCGCTGTTATATCTAATTTCTATTCTATCTTTTGAATCAAAATCTAAAATAGATTGATTGGCTGGTTTTCCCATCCCTAGTTGGGTTAAGTATGTTTTTGCATTATCTTTAACTTGTTTTTCCGATAACTGAACTCTTGTTTTGTTTTTCCCTGTTGGATCTCCAATTTGAGCAGTAAAATCCCCAATAATTAAAACTGCAATATGTCCATTATCTTGGAATGCCCTAAGTTTTTTAAACAATATGCTGTGCCCAAGATGAATATCAGTTCCAGTTGGATCGATACCGAGTTTAACCCTTAATTTTTTATTATTTTTTTTCGAATGATCAATTATCTCTGCAAAGGTTTGATCTGTTCCCTTAATTGGAAAATATTCTTCTATTCCTCTTGACAGCCATGATGGCAATTTTAAATTATCTGTCATAAAGCTTTAACCGTTTACTTTAAGAAGTTTTATCAAGTTCATCCTTCATTCTTATTAAGGTTTTATTCATTTGATCGAACATTTGATCAGGAGTAATCCCAAATTGGCTTAACTGTGTCTTTAATTGTTCTACTGTCATTTTTGCTTGAAAATCTTCAGACAATTCAAATCTCTTCATAAAAACCTTATAACGATCCATAAGAGATTCCATTTTTTTTATAAACATTTTTTTCCCTTCTCTATCAAATTTTCCATAATCAGAGCCAAGTTTCATAAGTTCTTGATAATCTGTAAAAAGCTTCTTAGCTTCTTCTTGAACGATGTCTGACTCAAAAAATCCCATTTCTATTTTTTTACTTCGCAAGATTAAGGCTCAATTACAAGATAACAAGAATCTGTTAAATTGATTAGAACATTAATAAATTTTAGTTTATAAATAATTCTTTGATTTATATTTTTTCAGAAGTAAATTTAGTAAACATGATCCATTGATATTGAAAGAATTTAACGTAAATAATATTTCAAATCAAAATAGACAATTTGAATTATTTAGTTCAAATGTAAATACATCAATTAATTTTCAACACTCAAATAATCTAAAAATCAAAGGTGAAATCCTAACTGAATGGAGGAATAAAATCCATAATCACCAATTTAAAGTTTTAAAAGATGCTCACAATAAAACTTTGCACCAAACATGTCTTCCTATAAATACAATTTCAAATGAAAGAAAAATTGATCCGTTTTCCCTGCAGCCATTATCATTAAATTTTTGGAGAACGAATCAATATATACACAATGGTCCAGCAATGTATTTTGTAATTGACTCAATGGAGAGTTCTAAAATAATCCTTTATATAGGAGAAACAAACTTAGCAAATAAAAGATGGAAGGGAGAACATGACTGTAAAAATTACCTCATGAACTATAAAGAAGCCTTAGCCTATAACAACCTCTCTAGTCATCAAGATATTCGTTTCTTCTTAGATGTACCTAAAGAAGTAAAATTAAGACGTAAATTAGAACAGCAACTGATATATTTATGGTTACCACCCTTTAATAAAGAAACCCGTAATAGGTGGGCAACTACTTTCACAAACAACTAAAAGTTAATTAAATCCATTTTACAAATGCAATTTTCCACATTCCAAAAAAATCTAGACAACTGGCAAGGTGCTTCATTAATTTTTGGAGTTTTAGAGGAAGAAATTGCAAGCCAACTTGAAAACATAAAATTTGTTGTTGACCCAAAATTATTACTAAAAAAAGTTATTCAAAAAAAATTCAAAGGAGAAAAAGGAAAAACTCTTAGCTTTGAATTTTTAGATCAAAAATTAGAAACTTTAATCATAGTTGGTCTTGGCAAATCGAAAGACCTAAAAAAAAGTGATATAGAAAACTCCCTAGGTAATCTAATTAGAAAAACAGTTGATAAAAATGAAAAAATCAGCATCTTGCTACCTTGGGAATTAATAAATTCAAAAGTAAAAATAAATCAATTAGCAGAGTCAGCTAGATTATCTGCTTATAAGGACAATAGATTCAACAAGAAAAAAGACGAAGAGAAAGTTCTTAAAGAAATAGAGTTTTTGAATTTAAAAAAATTTGAGAATATTAGCTTTGAAGAGACAGAAAAAATATGTGAAGGTGTAGAACTAGCCAGAAGACTTGTAGCCGCCCCTCCAAATAGTCTTACGCCCCAGGAAATGTCTATTCAGGCTTCTCAAATAGCAAAGGATCATGGTTTGGAAGTAAAAATTTTAGAGGCAAAAGATTGTGAAGATTTAGGAATGGGTGCATATTTAGCTGTTGCAAAAGGTTCTGATCTAGATCCTAAATTTATACATCTTACTTTGAGCTCAGAGGGTCCTATAAAAGAAAAGATTGCTCTTGTTGGAAAGGGTTTAACCTTTGATTCTGGAGGATACAACTTGAAAGTAGGAGCTTCTCAAATTGAAATGATGAAATATGATATGGGCGGAAGCGCTGCAGTTTTAGGAACAGCAAAAGCACTTGGAGCAATTAAACCAAAGGGATTAGAAATTCATTTTATTGTGGCATCTTGCGAAAATATGATAAATGGATCTGCAGTACATCCTGGAGATGTAGTTAAAGCATCTAATGGTAAGACAATTGAAATAAATAACACTGATGCAGAGGGTAGACTCACATTAGCTGATGCTTTAACTTACGCATCAAATTTAAAACCGGATTCAATAATTGATCTCGCAACTTTAACGGGAGCTATTGTTGTTGCATTAGGGAATGATGTAGCTGGATTCTGGAGCAATAATGATGATCTAGCAAATGATCTAAAAGCTGCATCAGCCCAGTCTGGAGAAGAATTATGGCAAATGCCTTTACAAAAATCTTATAAAGAGGGTTTAAAGTCTCATATAGCTGACATGAAAAATACAGGTCCTAGAGCAGGTGGCTCAATAACTGCTGCTTTGTTTTTAGAAGAATTCTTTGATAAAGAGATTAAATGGGCTCATATTGATATTGCTGGGACTTGTTGGACTGACAAGAATAAGGGGATTAACCCATCAGGTGCAACTGGTTTTGGAGTTAAAACTCTTGTTCAATGGATTAAAAATAAATAACTATATTTAATTTATTCATTCCAAAGATTTGTTGATCTAGCGTTATCGCCCCATAATTTATCCAACCTCTGATCTCTCCCACATGAGAATCTATAGAACTTATATTTTAATTCATTTCTCTCCGCAAAATCCTGATGATATTCTTCAGCCAACCAAAATTGATCTTTTAATTTTACTTCTACAGAAATTTTTTCTAATGGCACACCCAATTCATTTGAGGCGGAAACAATTGCATTTATCGCATCACTTTCCTCAGTTGCATCTTTGAAAAAGATTACTGGCCTGTAAGAATCTCCACGATCACAAAATTGACCCTTGCCATCCAGAGGATCAATATTTCTGAAATAAAGCTTAAGTATCTCGGGTAAAGTTACCGATTGGGAATCATAGTCCACCAAAACCACTTCCTGATGTCCTTCATGATTTTCGTAGGTAGGATTTTGTAAATCTCCACCTGAATAGCCACTTTGCACAAAATTGACCCCCTTTAATGACTCTAAATCATGTTCTAAACACCAAAAACAACCTCCTGCAAGAATCAATTCCTCCGCAAAAGTGTTTAAAGGATTAATAAATATTGAAAGAGCAATTACTATAGATAATAAATATTTCATTTTTTTATTATAAATTTCAAATAATAGATTTGATAATCTCTTTTGCAGCTCTTTGTACTACACCCTCTTCTCCTAATTCTTTTTTTAGAAAAGCATAACCTTTTTTAATTTTTATATTTTCTGACTTCCTTTCAAGAATCCTACAAGATTTATAGAAAATTTTCTTTTCATCAAACTCCTTTTGTACAAACTCAGGGATTATAAATTTATTAACTAACAAATTTACAGGGGAAATAAATTTTACTTTGAAATTGAGAATTTTTTTGGCAATAAAAGCAGTTACCCTACTCACTCTATAACCAACAATCTGTGGGATTCCATATAGAGCTAATTCCATATTAACTGTCCCAGATTTACAAAGCGCAATTTTAGTGAGGGAATAAATGTAAGGCTTTAATTTTGCACTATCTTTTTGAGAAATCACAAGTCCTTTAACTTGATATTTTCTAAAAGCTTTTTTGAATATTTCATCAAAAGAATCCCGACAGGAGGGAATATAGACAACCAAACTAGGATATTTTTGTTGTAATTTTTTAGCCGCTTTCATAAAAGTAGGTAATATATATCGCAATTCTTGTGGTCTTGATGCTGGCATTAAAAGTATGATGTTTTGATCTGGGCGAAGGTTTAAAATATTTCTGGCATCTTTCTTAAAGGGAAGTTTTTTTGTTAAATCAATCATTGGATGTCCAACCCAAAAAACATTTCCGCCCCTCTTTTTGTAAAAGTCTGCTTCTTTCTTGAAAATTGCAAAAATCTTATCAGAAAACTTTATTAGATTCGTTGTTGTATTGTTGCCAACCCTCCAAGCCCACTCTTGAGGAGCAATATAGTAAAAAATTGGAACTTTAGTCTTCGATCTTTTTAATTTAGTGCCAATTTTTATATTTGGTCCCATATAGTCAATCAAAATTAAGCAATCAGGAGGATATTTTTTTAGTAATTTGTAGAACCTTTTTTGAATTCTTATCGTTGGAATAATAAGAGGTAAAGCCTCCCAAATTCCTATTGCACTAATTGATGTAGTATCTTGAAGAATTTTTACACCTTCTTTCTTCATCCTTTCCCCGCCTAATCCGCAAATTTCTAAATCTATAGATTTTTTTTTAGCTTCATCTAACAATGCTTTTGATAACAAACTTCCGTGCAAATCTCCCGAGACTTCTCCAGTACTTATAAATATCTTTTTATTCATACATTAACTACAGGCATTGGTCCTCGTCTTTCTTTAGATATTGACTCTTTTAAAAAACTACATAATCTTGAAGATGAAATATCTAATTCTCCTTCCATTACTTTTTCTAATGAATTTGAAATCGCATCATTAGATTTAAAAAGTAGATTCCATGTGCTTTGCAGTAATTTTAAGTCAAAATCTTTATTTTCCATTAAACCACTTCTCTTAATTCCAATCCTATTTAAACCTCTCAATCTTCCTGGATGACCTTCGGCTAAACAAAAAGGGGGGACATCTCTATCTACTCTAGTCATCCCTCCAATCATTGCTAAATATCCAATATGTACAAATTGATGAATACCCAAACAACCGCCAATAATAGCTTTATCTTCGATCTTCACATGGCCAGCAACTTGAACACTATTTGATAAAACAATCCTGTTACCGAGTTCACAATTATGCCCGATGTGACTGTAAGCCATCAACAAATTATTATTACCAATAATAGTTTTTTCTCCTTCATCAGTTGCTTTATTAATAGTCACGCATTCTCTGAAAGTATTATTATCTCCAATAATTACTTCAGTAGGGGCCCCTCTGTATTTGAGGTCCTGGGGATCAAGACCTATAAAAACACTTGGGAAAACTTTATTGTTTATACCAATTTGAGTTCTTCCTGAAATAACAGCATTAGGTCCTATTTCGGTTCCTTTTCCGATAATCACATTAGGGCCCACAATAGCTCCTTGAGAAATAATAACCCCATCTTGCAATTCGGCACTTGGATCTACAAAAGCATTTGGGTGGACTTTTGCACCACTAATATTTGAGTTTAATTCAGTGTTTTTATTATCCATATCCCTAATCAACTAATGAAAACAATAATTCTCCAGCACAAACTAATTTCCCATCAACATGCGCTTCACCTTTAACTTTCCCAAATCTTTGTCTTTTAATAGACAATAACTCACAAGAAATTATCAATTGATCTCCAGGTACAACTGGTTTTCTGAACTTAACATTATTGATGCCAGCAAATACAAAAAGTCCTTTAGGAAGATCGGGCATTTGCGTCACAATTATTCCACCAACTTGAGCCATTGATTCAACAATAAGAACCCCTGGCATCAAAGGTCTCTCAGGAAAATGTCCCTGAAATTGAGGCTCATTTATAGTTACATTTTTTACTGCAACAGCTTTTTCCCCAGGAATATGCTCTATAACTTTGTCCACAAGAGCAAAAGGATATCTGTGAGGTAACAAACCTAGTATGTGCTCAGAGGAAAGTTGATTATTTGAACTGGATAATTTCTTTTCCAAAACAATTAAAGATAAAGTTAATTTTTTAGCGATGAGGCCAATAAAGCATTTAAAGAATGTGATCCTTTATAAACTAAAATTTGAGCCCTAGGTAACCCTACCAAAGCCAAGTCCCCAATTAGGTCTAAAATTTTATGTCTTATTGGTTCATTATCAAATCTTAATGGTGGATTTACCCATTTATCACCGTCACAAACAAGGGCATTTTCCAAACTTCCGCCTTTTATTAATCCAAGTTCACTTAACTCTTGAAATTGATCTTTAAAACCAAATGTCCTAGCAGGAGCAATCATTTCAACAAAACTTTTTGGATTTAAATCAATCACAAAAGTTTGATTTCCAATTGCTTTATAGGCAAAACTTATAGTGGATATAATTGTAGTTTTTTTAGAAGGGGTTGCTGCTATAACTGAGCTCTCTTTATTTAAAATTATTGATTTATTAATCTCTCGAAAAAAATTATCTGGTCTAGGAGCCTTTTTTATCCCTGCTTCTTCGAAATCTCTAACCCACTGGATTGCCGATCCATCTAAAAGAGGAATCTCTTTCCCATCAACCTCAATATGTATATAACTCAACCCACACCCTGCCATTGAAGATAATAAATGTTCTATGGTATACAAATTTCTCCCTCCTAATTTAACCGCTGTACAAAGCATCGTACTTCCAATTAAATCTTGGGTAAGCTTAAAAATCTCATCAGGTTTATCCCTAAAAGAGACATAATATCCTTCTTTCTCATAGGAAGAAATTGTAACTCTTGTTTTTTCTCCACTATGTAACCCTATACCCTCTCTGGAGATAACTCCAGCCAAGGTATAACAAGAATCATAATTAGCAGGCCAAGAAAACACTTAAAACTTCCATCCAACTCCAAGTGTATATCTCCAATCTCCACTTAGGTCCTTGCTAGCAACATCTAATCTTAATGGACCAATTGGTGTTTTAACCCCAATTCCCCCTCCAAGAGAAAAACCAGAACCTGATTTTTGCAATAATTTACCGGGTTTCCCAGGAACTGCCTTTTGAGAGCCTAGATCACTTCCTCCATCGACGAATAAAGCTCCTGATATCATTTTCCAAACAGGGAATCTATATTCTGCTGTGCCTTCAACAAAACTTCTACTTACAGCCAAATCACAAGATGCCCAACCTCTAACAGATGATGTTCCTCCCATACAAAATGCTTCGTAAGGAGGCAATTCACCAAGAATAGTTCCCGCCTTAAATTGAAATCCAATAGCTTGAGGACAATCTTCACTATTAGCATTACTAGACTTACATGCCTTCGTTAAATTTATTATTTTTGTTGGTATAAAAAATGAATATCCTACTCTCATTCTATTAAAAGTTGGAGAGTTTTCCCCCATTGAAAAAAATTGTTCAGTACCAAAACTAAATTTATTTCCTGCAGTTGGATTGATAGAATTGTTCAAATTATTTCTAGAAGTACTTGCAATAACACTCACTAATGTATTTTCTTCAGGGCATGAATCATCATTTGGAGTAAATCCAATACAAATAATATCGCTTATATTGTTTCTGGTTGTGGTTGGCGTTTTGTCACCATAAGGCTTTTTGTTTCCATCACCATCAATCATCTTTACTTTCTTAAAATTCATTCCTGCAAGGACTCTCCATTTAGCAACCTTAAATGGATCTCCACCATTTAATGGCCTTGAGAAAGAAAATCCACCTCCTGTTTTTTCTAAAACTATTGATGAAAAAGTATCAGAGCTAGATGGTGTTTGATCAGCTACTGCATATAATTTTCCATTATTTTCACTTTTAAATTCTTGTGGATAATCTCTACTTAAAAAAATATTTGTTCTAAAAGATGTTTTATGTTTATCTCCTTTAATCCATGGATCAGATAAAGAAAAATTATAGGTACTTGAATATTCTCCAAAATTTAGATTTAAATTTGTAGACCATGCTCTTCCAAGTGCATTTGTTTCCTGCAAACCAATTGATGCGAAGATACCTGAACCATTGCTATAACCAAGTCCACCTGTTAACGATCCTGTCCTTTGCTCACTCAAGTCTAAAAAAATTATTACTTGACCAGGATTTAAATTATCAGGGCCAAGAGAAACCTTTACATCATCAAATAATGATGTGGCATAGAGTCTACCAATATCAGCTTCTAAAATTTTTCTATTAAAAATGGTGCCAGGTTGTGTTTTTAATTCTCTCTTTATAACCCAGTCTTTTGTTTTCCCTTTTCTAGGTTTTCCATCAATAATGAATTCACCATCAGAATTTGGGAATCTTATTTTTACTTCAGATATAATACCCTCAGAAACTTCTAATATTACTACTCCGTTCTCAGAGATTCTTTCTGGGCCACTAATTCTAGCTAAAGAATAACCCTCTTTTTCATAACGTTCTTTTATTATATCTATCTTATTTTGAAATTCCTTTAGGTTAAGAGTCGTCCCATAATAATTTTTAAAAACATCATCTACGTATTCATTAGAGAATATAGAGTTTGTTGGTTTAAGTTCAACTTTCTTCAAGATTGGATTAGGCACTACATTTACTATTAGCCTCACGCCCAGTGGTCCATCTTGAGACTTAATTTTAACTCCTGAAAACCAACCACTAGCATATATTGCATTAAGGTCTTGATTTAGAATTCGATTATCAACAATACTTCCAGGCTTTATGCTCATAGAATCATATGCAGCCAATTCAAGTTTTCTACCCTCTGGATGATTTTCCCAACCTTCGATAATTATTTCTGAGATAAGAACACTTTCTTCACTAATATCATTATTATTTTCTGCAATAAGAAATTTTTTCTCTTTTTTAATATCAATCCCTTGAAATAAAACATTATTAATATTTGATATTTCTAAGGATTTTATTGATTGATCAACATCATTTGGCAAATACTTAGCAGCCAGTTCTGAATTATTTGATATCAAAATTAAGGGAGTGCAGGCAACATTTGTGAAAACCTTTCCAAATTTTAAAAAATGTTTTTGCATAGTATTTTTGATTAAGATAGATAAATCATCATTTATTCAGTTAGGTTAAAGATAATCGTTAATTCTTCGGTTAATTTCACTATAAGCTTCAATTAAACCACCTAAATCATTCCTAAATCTATCTTTATCTAGGCTTACAATTGTATCATTTTTTTGATTTAGATCCCACAATCTACAATTATCAGGGCTTATTTCATCTCCGAGAAGAATATTGTTTTTAAAATCATAACCAAATTCCAATTTGAAATCCACAAGTTGAAGTTGAATATTTTTAAAAAAACTTTTCAAGATCTCATTAACTTTTAAAGTTAAATTAATTATTAATTCTAGATCATCTGAGCTTAATATGTTCATTAATTCAATTCTATCTTTTGTAATAAGGGGATCATTAAGTTCATCATTTTTAAAATAGATATCAATTAATGGTTTTGAAAACAAAGTTCCAGGTTCAATAGTTGTTTGTTTGCACAAAGAACCATAAGCAGTATTTCTTAGAACAATTTCTAATGGAATTACTTTTATTTTTTTTGCAATCATTGTATTTTCATTTTCAAGTTCAATAAAATGAGTTGGAATCTTTTTCTTAATGAGAATCTCAAAAATTCTTGCACTTATTAAGCAATTAAGTTTGCCTTTACCTTCAAATTTTTCTTTTTTTAACGCATTAAACGCTGTAGCTTCATCTTTAAATTCAATTTTTACTTTATTTGCGTCATCATGAGCAAATACTTTTTTTGCTTTACCTTCATAAATCAAATCACATTTATTATTCATTAACTTAAAACCTCACTATTATTACTAATGTACTTTTTATAATTAACATAAATATTAGAAATCAACTTCAAATGATTTTATTTTCATTTTAACTGATTATTCATCGAAACCTTATAACCTTAAAAAACAAATATATGGGAATTAATTCACCTGTTTCTAGGAACTTTATTAGATTAGAAAATATTTTAATTATTGGAAATGGCGGGAGAGAAAACTCTTTGGCTTGGGCTATTCAAAAAAATGAATTAGTTAAAAAAGTTTATTTAATACCTGGTAACGCGGGTTCAGAAAGAATAAATAAATGTGAAAGAATAAAAATTGATATAAATAATAAAAATGGACTAGTCGAAAAGCTTGATTTTCTTAAGATAGATTTAGTAGTTATTGGACCAGAAATACCTCTAGCAAATGGATTAGCAGATTTTCTTCGAAAAAAAGATTTTAAAGTGTTTGGTCCTAATAAAGATGGAGCAAAACTCGAATTTAGCAAATCTTGGGCAAAGGAATTTATGCACGACGCAAATATTCCAACTGCAAACTTTTGGAAAGTCAATTCTTTAGAAGAAGCCAAAAAAATTATTAATTCTTCATCAACTCCACTTGTAGTAAAAGCTGATGGTCTAGCTTCAGGTAAAGGTGTTTTTATTCCTAATTCCAAAGATGAATGCTTTAAAGCAGCAGAAACAATTTTTAATGGAAGATTTGGCAACTCTGGGAATATAGTTGTACTAGAAGAAAAAATTCAAGGGCCAGAAGTTTCAGTTTTTGCTTTATGCGATGGGAAAAGATATACATTACTTCCAACAGCCCAAGATCACAAACGACTTAATGAGAAAGATAAAGGTCCAAATACAGGAGGTATGGGGGCTTATTCTCCTGCTCCATTATTAACAGATGATTACCTTGATAGAATTATAAAAGAGATAATCGAACCTACAATAAATGAGCTAAATAAAAGAAATATTGACTATAGAGGCGTAATTTATTTTGGTTTAATGATCACAGAATCTGGACCCAAGGTTATAGAATATAACTGCAGATTTGGTGATCCAGAATGCCAAACAATAATGCCTTTTATGGATCAAAATTTTGTATTTCTCTTAGAAAAATGCTCAATGGGAAGTCTAACTGGTGATGAAAAAATTAATACTTCTGATAAAGTCAGTGGTTGTGTAATAGCCACCTCCAAAGGGTATCCTCACGAATATAAAATTGGCTATCAAATACAAATAGGCAAAATTGATTCAAATGATTGTCAAATTTTCGATTCAGGTACTTCTTTTAATGAAGATGGGAAATTATTAACTGCTGGAGGAAGAGTCCTAAGTATTGTCTGTCAAGATAAAGACTTCGATACGGTTTTTGAAAAAGCATACAAAAATTTAAAAGAAATTCATTTTGAGGGTATTTACTTTAGAAATGACATAGGCCATCAAGTGAGAAAAAACTTTTCTAAGGAGAATTAAGCTTATGGTGGACACTAATAATCAAGAAAGTAGAAAATATAACATCACTGACAATGAAGATATTAATACTAACTATTGGATTAATGGAATTCTCGCTTGGTGGAGTGGGTTCAGTTTAAGAACAAAGTTATTAGCCATAGCAACTCTTGTCGTAAGCCTACTAATGACAGGAATAACTTTTTTTGCATTAAATAGTATACAAAGAGATGCAGGTATGAATGATACTAGATATGCTCGAGATCTTGGCTTATTATTATCAGGTAATGTTACAGAATTAGTCGCTAATAACCAAAAAAAAGAAATTTCAAATGTAGCTGAAAAGTTTTGGAGATCAAGTCGAAACCTACGTTATATATTCTTTACTGATGCTGAAGATATTGTTCAACTTGGGATCCCGATAAGTGCAACACCAACAAGCACAGACAGTCAGTTTCAGCTCACTCGAAAATTAAAACTACCTGCAGAGTTGAAGAAGAGACCACAATTCCCTTTGGTAAGGCAGCATGCGACACCTCAAGGTCAAGTAACAGATGTATTTGTTCCAATGCTGTGGAAAGGCAAATATCTTGGAACTTTAGCTTTAGGAGTCACCCCTAATAAAAAAGCACTAGCCAGTGCTGCCTTAACTAGAGAAGTAACCATTGCAGTTTTTATCTCTATTTGGGTTTTAGTAATACTTGGAGCTGTATTTAATGCACTGACAATTACGAGACCAGTCAGAGAATTAGTAAGAGGTGTTAGAGAAATTTCAAGAGGAAATTTTAAATCCAGAATTTCTTTACCTATGACAGGTGATCTAGGAGAACTCTTAAATGGATTTAACCGAATGGCAACGCAGTTAGAAAATTATGACGAAGCTAATATAGAAGAACTAAAAGCTGCACAAATCAAGCAGCAATCCCTAATAGCTACAATGGCAGATGGTGCCATATTATTGGACTCACAAGGCAAGATTGTCCTTACTAATCCAACAGCAAAGAGATTATTTCGTTGGGAAGGAAGGTTCTTAGAGGGTAAACATTTTCTAAATGAAATCCCAGAGATTTTATCTAACGACTTACATACAAATATAGAATCTATCTTAAAAAGGGAAAAGGAGAAGGACGATTTAAGATTTAGTTTAGGAGAACCCGCAAGAACCTTGAGAATTGTCTTGCAATCAGTTTTAGATACAAATAAAGTTGAATTAAAAGGAATTGCTGTAACGATCCAGGATTTAACAAGAGAAGTTGAACTTAACGCGGCACAAAATAGATTCATAAGCAACGTATCCCATGAATTAAGGACACCACTTTTTAATATCAAAAGTTATGTAGAGACTTTGCATGATTTAAAAGATCAGCTTTCTGATGAAGAACAAATAGAATTTTTAGGAATTGCAAATTCAGAGACTGATAGGTTAACAAGACTTGTAAATGATGTATTAGATTTATCTAGATTGGAGTCCGGGAAAATTGTTCAGCTAGAGCAAATGGACATAAAACCAGCAATAGAGCAGACTCTTAGAAATTATAGACTTAATGCTTCAGAAAAAAATGTTTCATTAGCGCATGACATAGAGGAAACTATTCCTCCAATTCTTGGAAATTTTGATTTACTTTTGCAGGTTTTTGATAATTTATTAGGAAATGGATTAAAGTTTAGTCCAAAAAACAGCGCCCTAATTATAAGAGCTTATACTTGGCCAGATTCCTGTCCTGCTTTCCCTCCAAGTACTAAAAATGATGCAGCCCCTCAATGTGAATTAGTTTCACCACTTCCAAGAGTAAGAATTGAGATTGCTGATACTGGCTCTGGAATATCTCAGGCTGATCAAGAAAAGATATTTGATCGTTTTTATAGAGTAGAGAATTCTGTTCATACTGAGCAAGGGACGGGTTTAGGTTTATCTATAGTGCGTGGAATAATTGAAAAACACGGTGGGGAGATTCGTATGGCTAGTGAATTAGGAGTGGGAACAACGTTTTGGTTTGATTTAGCCTTGGCACAATCTGATAAAGATGAATTATTGACAAAAGCTATTAATAATTCAGATTCTTTTCCAGGTTCTGAAATTAAAGAAATTATCTAATTATTATCTATTCCTTTAAAGACATTTTGAACATTTTGATCAGGCACAACTCTGTGAGGGGCACCACTAAATATTTGTTCAAAATTAGAAAAAGAATCCCTTATTTCTGGACCACTATTTGTAATGATAAATTCTCTTATTCGTTTATCGTGCCATGATCCCCGCATTTTAAAAACATTTAAAGCTCGTGCCATCTCACCTTTTATTTCTACATATTGAAGCAACAATATGGTGTCTGTAATTGTTGAGATATGCGAATCAGTTATCGAATGACTTCCCATAAATTCTTCCGCAGTATTAGTAAAAAAGCCAGCTATTTCCTCTTGTTTTGTATAACCAGTAACAGCAATTACAAACTGTCTAAATGCATTCAAACTTACACCTCTGGCTAATGCAGAAAGAGAATCAATTGCCATTCTTTTTGGTTTAAATTGATTAATTTGCGTTTTTATAATTTGTAAGTGATCCTCTAAACCAGTTGATTCAGGATATGCACAAATAATTTTTAATAATCCATCACTTTCCATTTTTTCAAAATCTATACCCCAGCTAGTAGCATTCCTAAGCAATTGAGCCCTAGATTCTTCATATGCAAAAAGTATTGCTCTTTCATTATTGTTATAAGCATCTTCAACAAATTTCGATACAAGCATTGTTTTGCCCGTACCAGTTGCTCCAGTGGCGAGAATAATGGAATCTTGAAAATATCCTCCACCACACATATCATCAAGATCTTTCACTCCAGAGCTAATCCTAATGTTTGAGGATCTCTGCGTTAATCTCATCGCTCCCAAGGCAAACACACTTATTCCATCCATTCCCATAGTGAATGGATATTCTCCTTTCATATGTACAGTACCTCTTAACTTCAGAACTTCTAGAGTTCTTCTTCTCTTCTCTGACTCAAGAACATTTCTCAATAAGACAACATTATCAGATACAAATTCTTCTACACCATATCTAGCAATTGGTCCGTAATCATCCACCCTTTCTGTAGTCATAACTGTTGTTACACCTATTTCTTTTAATCTCGCTATCAATCTAAATATTTCCCTTCTTACAACGTAAATGGCATCATACTGTTGAAAGACAGCAGTTATTGAATCTATTGCAACTCTTTTAGCTTTATATTTTCTAATTGCATAACTAATTCTCTCAATAAGACCAGATAAGTCAAAGTTACCCGCCACATCCTGACCATCAGGATCAGGAGATGCATCCAAAATAAAAAGTTTATTTTGATCAATTAATTCTTGTAAATCCCAACCAAAACTTGCGGCATTTCTAATAATATCTAAGGGTGATTCCTCAAATGTTACAAAGATTCCAGGCTCATCAAAATTACAAATTCCATGGTGTAAATACTGCAGAGAAAAAACAGTTTTACCAGTTCCTGAGGTGCCACTAACGAGTGTACTTCGAGATACAGGCAACCCACCCCTACAAACGTCATCAAAGCCTTCTATTCCAGTTGGTAATTTTTGTACTTGCATTTTATTTGATTTGCCAAATTTCTTATCATTCATAGTTTTGTACTAATTAAACAAAAATAAAATAAAGTTTGAATTTATTTTTAATTTTAAAAGTTTTATTTATATTATTTATCTCCACTATATTCAGTTTCAGTTAATTCATCAAAAAGTAGATCTAAACCAATTAAAACTTTCTCTCTATCTGAAAGATCCCCTATTATTTTTCTAACTGGTGGCGGTAAAATTTTAGCTAAAGTTGGAGTGGCTAAAATTTTATCTTCTTCTGCAAGTTGTGGTTGTTTAAGTACATCGATAACCTTCAAAGCATAAACTCCTTTGAATTCATTATTTAAAATTTCTCTTAAGGTATTTAAAGCTCTCATAGAATTAGGCGTATTTCCAGCAACATAGAGTTTTAAAATATATGTTTTCCTTGCTGCCATTGTTGTAGTTCCTAAATTGATATAAAAGATTTAAAACAACCCTTGACTTATTACACTACAAAATAAGAAAATAAACAAACTATTATGATTGCTTATTCGGCTTAATCAAATTATTAATTTGAGCCTAGTAGCGTCTTTAAGATATGACAAATTCTAAAAACTCCTCAAACAATTCTTCTGAAAGTAATGAATTGTACGCAATAGCAGAGACTTCAGGTCAACAATTTTGGTTCGAAGTTAACAGATACTATGACATAGACAGGTTAAATGCAAAAGAGAAAGATAAGATAACTTTAGAAAAAGTTCTACTTTTAAAAGACAAAGATTCTGTTACTGTTGGAAAACCTTATGTCAAGAATGCAAAAATTGAATTAGAAGTGGTCTCCCATAAAAGAGATAAGAAAATTCTTGTATACAAAATGCGTCCGAAAAAAAAGACAAGAAGAAAAATGGGACATAGACAAGAACTTACAAGAGTTATGGTAAAATCTATATCAATAGGTAAAGGCGCTCCTAAGTCTTCTTCAAAAAAAGAAACTGTAAAAAAGGAAACTAAACCAAAAGCCGAAAAATCTACAATTTAATCATTTCTAATGGCACATAAAAAAGGAACAGGTTCTACAAGAAACGGTCGAGATTCAAATTCCAAAAGACTCGGTGTTAAAGCTTATGGTGGAGAAAAAGTAACTGCTGGATCAATTTTAATTCGTCAAAGAGGTACATCATTTTTGCCAGGGGATAATGTTGGGAAAGGTAAAGATGACACTCTTTTTGCCCTCAAAGAAGGAACAGTAAGTTTCGAAAGCATTAAAAGAAATTTAAGAAATAGAAAAAGAGTTAATATAGTTATCTAATTTTCTTATAAGCTCTTGTAGTTATAAGAATAGGATGAAATACTTCTAAAAAATTTGATTGAAGAGTCTCAAAAAACTTTTCAACAATTTGAATGTCGTCGATATGAAACGGATATTCATTTTTTTCTCCTTTGAAAAAATACCAATTAAATAAAGCAATAGAATTAGGATCCATAAACTCATTGAAAATCTCAATTTGAGAAGCTGGATCAGCAAGATGTTCCAAAACATCAAGGCAAACTATCGTATCAAATTTAGATATTTGTGTATCTTGAATTGTCTTGCAAAAAGTAAGTTTTTTTTCGACTCCTAATTTCATGGCCCTGTATTCAACAAAGTTTCTATTTGTCTCATTAATATCTACAAAAAAAACATGCTCAACTTTTGGAGACATTGCGTTAGCTAATGCATGCGTACCAATACCTCCTCCAAAATCTAAAACCAAATCTCTAGAAAATCTCTGCTGAAGTTTTAAAGTATCAGCGATGTAGTCCTTGCTTGTGATATGCCAAGCAGCTAAATCAGCTACATGCCGATCTCCAACTATTTCAGTATAAAAATCTGAAACATCCTTCAAAGCATCTCCAGGATGAGAATTTGCTAAATTCTTCTTTGCATTCGCAAGGAATCCATCTAAATCACATTCTCTAATAGATAAGTATTCCATTAAATGTGATTTCAAATTAAAAGCATTATCTAAAAACTCTTTTAAAATAATATTATTGTTCTTCAATTTCTTACACTAAATTTCCGATAACAAAATCATAGGATGGTTATAAATCTTTCTCAAAGTATTCTTAATATTAAAAATGGAAACTAAAGATGGATTCTTAGTAATTAATAAAGAAAAAGGATGTACCTCACATGATTGTGTTAAACAAATAAGGAAGTTACTTAATACTAAAAAGGTCGGTCACACAGGAACTCTTGACCCAGAAGTTATAGGAATATTACCAATCGCGATTGGTAGTGCAACAAGATTTATTCAATATCTCCCTCAGGGTAAAACTTATATAGGACAAATTAAATTAGGGATAAGAACTAACACTGATGATATTCACGGAGAAATAATTAATCAAAAAAGTTGGCCTAAAATCAGTGATGAAAAATTAGATCAATACTTAAATAGATTTAGAGGAATTATTAAACAAATTCCGCCGAAAGTATCTAGTGTGCACGTTAATGGTGAGAGAGCTTATAAGAAATCTTTCAAGAATGAAGTTTTTGAATTAGCACCAAGAGAAGTAAAAATAGACGAACTTACTTTAATGAAATGGGACCAAATAAACGGTATCATAGAAATAAAAATCAAATGTTCAGCAGGCACATACATAAGAGCCATTGCAAGAGATTTAGGCGAAATTCTTAATTCCGAAGGTTGCCTTCTACAACTAAAAAGAATTTCAGCTTGTGGCTTTGATGAACAAAACTCGATAAAAATATCTGATATCGAAAAAGATAAAAAAAACTCGAAAAATTTCATTATTCCAACAATTTCTGCTCTTAATCACATTTCATCATTTGTCTTAAGTACCGAAGAACAAATCAATTTTTGGCAAACAGGAAGAGCAATTAGAGTTGATATTAATTACTTTAAGGAAAGTAAGTCTTTTGATTATAAAAAACCCATAAAAGTAATAAATAAAAAACAAATACTACTTGGGATAGGTTTCTTAAATGAAGAGCAATCTAAGATAAATCCAAAATTAGTCCTTAATGCTAAATAACTTCTATAGGTAATCTTTTCTAAAAGGTTTAACCTGCACACCCTTATAAAAATGCTTTAATATTCTTTCAGCTTTTTGGCCTCTAGACGCCAGATATTTAGCCCCCCACTGACTCATTCCGACTCCATGACCTGATCCTTGTCCAAAAACTATCAACCCTTTCTTTTGAGGAGTATTGTTGTTTAATTCTTCCTCAAAAAATTTAAATCTGATAAAATTACTGTTCAGGCCTAATCTTTTTCTAAAATCTACCCCAGATATTTGATCAGAACCATAAGCCCCAACAAGTTTTAAATTTTTTACTCTCCCTGTACTCGTAATATCAAGAATCTCTATATTTTTTAAACCTCCAATCTTTGGAAATAAATTTATTAATTCATTACTTGAAATTTTTTTTTGCCATCTAAATTTTGGATTATTTTTATCAAAATCTTTCACACTTGATAAATATGGATATTTATTTTTCCATACATCTTGACTATTTTCTGTCATTCCACCTGAGCTGCTATGAAACAAAGCATTAATTAATTTATTTTTATACGTTAAAACCAAAGATCTTGTACTTTTAACGGCTCTGATAGTTTTATAAGTTCTTGATTCCAAGCCATTATAGACTTGATTTTTCTGGGTTGAATCTATATCAAATAAATTATTTCCCTTTTGCTTTAAAGCATAAGTTCTTGAGGCAATTGCTTGTGCCTTTAATGCTTCAATAGGCCATTTAGTTGGCATTTCTGAACCCACTACGCTATTAAGGTATTTTTCTATTCCTAAAACATTTACTACCAATATTTCGGAGTCGAGTACAAAGAGATTAAGCTTACCAGCAAATCTCTTCTGACCCACCCAAATACCTCTTCCATCGGAAGAACTCACTTGAAATTTTTGATTACTTTTTAAGTCATATTTTTTTTGTTTATTCTTATCAAAATATAAAATTTTTCTATTTTTCTCATTTTTCAAAGTTAGACCTTTTATTCTTTTGCGTGAAAAAAATTTACCCTCTATTGTTAAAGGAATTGATCTATCTGATCTGATCCTTAAATTGTTATTTTTTGATATCAAAACTCTAATGATTGGTTCTCTGGATGCAAAAACACTTTCACTCTGAAAAATACAAATAAATAAAATACTTATCAGGTAACATTTTCTATAGTTATTTTTAAATTTAAGTATCACTTTGTTTAAAAACAAATGCTTAATTTGCCTAAGTTTGACTATAAGTCTAAATTTAATCCAGATATAACAATTAAAATATCATAAATAAGTGAATATCACCTTCTTAGGAACAAGCTCAGGTGTCCCATCCTTAACGAGAAATGTTTCTTCCCTAGCACTTAAATTATCACAGTCTTCAGAAGTTTGGCTTTTTGATTGCGGAGAAGGAACGCAACATCAAATAATGAAAAGCAATATTAAATCTTCACAAATCAAGAAAATATTTATTACTCATATGCATGGTGATCATATTTATGGTTTGCCTGGACTTTTAGCTACCTTAGGTTTATCAGGAAATAGTGAGGGTATTCAAATTTACGGTCCTTCAGGGTTGCGAAGTTTTATAAATTCATCACTTAAAAGTAGTTTTTGCAAATTGTCTTTTCCATTAAATTTTGTGGAAGTTGAAAATTTTGCATCAGAAAATAAAATCCTTTTTGAAAACAACAAAATAAAAGTAAATTGTGCCTGCCTTAAACATAAAATACCTGCTTATGGTTATAGGGTGAGTGAAAAAGATAAACCAGGTATATTTGATATCAAAAAAGCAGAGTCTCTAAAAATAGCACCTGGACCAATTTATTCAGAACTGCAACAAGGTAAAAAAGTCGTATTAGCAGATGGTAGGACATTCTATGGGAAAGAATTCTGTGGACCTCCTAGAAAAGGTGAAAGTTTTGTTTATTGCACAGATACAGTGTTTAGCGAATCAGCTGTTTCACTATCAAAAAATGCCGATTTACTCGTACATGAATCGACTTTTTCAGTGGAGGATGAAAGCATGGCATACGAAAAATTACATTCCACAACAATCATGGCTGCCAAAACAGCATTATTATCTAACACAAAAAAATTAATTATTACTCATTTAAGCCCAAGATATACTAATAAAAACGCAATTACTCCAAGCGATTTGCTTAAAGAGGCTCAAAAAGTTTTTCCCAATACTCAGCTTGCAAAAGATTTTCTAACGGCAGAAATAAAATAAACTGCAACAGTTCGTTAGCAGGAGCGTTGTAAATGACCAACCCATGAAATAATAGTCTTAGGTTTTTCTATTTGATGTCGATCGAAATGGTCTCTATTTTTTCATCACTACATAAGTCTTGTAAAAGACTATTTATTTTTCTTCCATTAATTATTGGATTACTTATTAATCCAATATCTGCAAATGCACTCTATCCTAGTGATCCTTCATCAGTTGACGTTCTAAAAGATGATCTTCACGGTGCTGACCTTCATAATACTGAATATGTTAAATATGATTTATCTAATCAAGATTTAGGAGAAGCTAATCTTCAAGGTGCATATATGAGTGTGACAACTGCAAAAAACTCTAGTTTTAAAGGAGCCAATATGACGGACCTTATTGCATATGCAACACGCTTTGATAATGCCGATTTTACAGATGCAAATCTTACCAATGGCGAGCTAATGAAAAGTGTTTTTGATGGGGCAATTATTGATGGGGCAGACTTTACTGATGCAAATCTTGATCTTTCTCAGAGAAAATCATTATGTGAAAGAGCTAGTGGAACTAACTCACAAACTGGAGTTAATACAATTGATAGTCTTGAATGCACTGGCTTAAAAGGTTACATGCCTCCAAAGCCAAAAGCATAATATTTAAAGCTAACCAATTTCAGAAGGGAAGATATTACCAGGTTCTTTTGAGCCTGGTTTTTTGCTATACCACCATTCTTGTATATCAGAAGAAAATTTCTTTGAAAAAAGAGTTATAACTGTCTCAACAGGTTTTGATCCAGGCTCCAAAATCTGAACTGAGTAAGATGGACATTTTCTTGAAGCCATATCAGCAACGAACCTAGACCCTATTCTTCTCCAACTAGGCTCCTTACTTCTCCAAGCAAGCCTTGAGCAGGGCCAAGGTAACTCTTCCCTATCATAGAGTCTGCAACATGGGCCAATTACCTTATAACTGTACTGACCACCATAACTTGATTGAACACTGCCAGTCTTGAAAAATTCAAATTTACCCATTCACAAAAAAAAAGCCACCTTCATAGAGGGTGGCAGAGAAATAATCAATAATCAACTTAGAAAAGTTAAATTTTTATAATTAGTACAATTCTTCCTCAGCATGAGTTGTAATTGTTACGTCAGATGTTGGATAAGCAACACAAGTAAGAACAAAACCAGCTTCTAGTTGGTCGTCATCCAAGAAACTTTGATCAGACTGATCAACACTACCTGAAGTAACTTTTCCAGCACATGTTGAACATGCACCAGCTCTGCAGGAATAAGGAAGGTCAATACCTTGTTCTTCAGCCGCATCGAGGATGTATTGGTCTTCAGGTACTTCAATAGTTGAATTGAGACCTTCACCTTCGCTGATGAGAGTAACTTTGTAAGAAGCCATTTAAATAAAAAATTGTTGGTAATTAATACCTATCAAATACATTTTTAACATCGATTAGGTCGATATGTGAGATTTTGAAGTAAAAAATGACACAATAAAATGTATGAAAGAGTATCTATAAGAAAAACTTATACTTAGGTTGGATTGCTGGCTTTTTGCGCAGAAATGCATGCCCAATCTTTTCTAGTTGATACATCCAATAATTTCAAGTCATACTGAATTAATATTTTTATAATTTCATCCTTTTGTGAATTCAGAATTCCACTGAAAATGACTTCCCCATTGTTTCTCAAGCACTTATAGATATTTGGAATAATTCCTTTTATTACTTCAGCAAGAATATTGCATAAAACAAAATCAAATTGTTCGAGTTGATTTTTTACAATTACCTCATTAAAAGATCCCAAATATGTATTTAATTTGTTTAAATTACCGAAATTTAGTTGGAAATTAGATTTTGTTGAATTTATAGCTAAATAATCATTATCCACTGCACAAACCTCTTTAGCGCCAAGTAATCTTGCGGCGACACTCAAAATCCCGCTACCGCTCCCAATATCTAATACCTTTTTATCAGAAAATAAAATATTCTCCATTTTTTCTAAGCAAAGATAAGTTGAAGGATGACTTCCTGTACCAAAAGCTGCTCCAGGATCAATTTTTATGATTTCTTTATCTTTAAATTTTTTATTTAGATTTATCCAACAAGGCAATATTAAAAAATGATTTCCTACTAATTCAGGAGCCCAATATTTCTTCCAACTTGTTAACCAATCCTCCTCTTTGATAATACTCCATTCAAAAGATATATTCTTAGGGGGATTAATGTTTAAAAGTTTGCTAATTATTTTTTCAAAACCACTTCTAGATCTCTCATCCCAATCATCAATTGGAAGCCATATATTAACTTCTTTTTTATTTTCATTTTTAATTAAATATTCAAATGAAAAACTAAATATTCCCAGCTCATTTAATTTCCAAATAATAATTTCTTCAGAATCACTTTCTATCAGAAAAGTTAGTTTATACCAATCTTTAGTTTCCATTAACTAGATAAAGCCACTTCATAGAGTAACTGGATTAGCGTTGGTAATCCCATCTACTTCAATAATGGTATCAAGCAACTTATTAGGTATTGGATCATCAATACTTAGAACCATAACAGCTTCCCCTCTAACAATTTTGCGCCCAACTTGCATTGAGGCAATATTTACATTGTTGCTACCTAATAAAGACCCCAGCTTGCCAATAATGCCTGGCATATCTCTGTGCCTAGTAACCAACATATATCTGCTTGGTGATACATTAACTGGGTATTGATCAATACTAATAATTCTTAATTCCCCATCAGCAAAAATGCTTCCCGCTACGCTATGGTCGCCGTTATCTCCATAAGTGGTTAACTGAAGCGAACCACTAGCAAATTCAGGTCTTGCCTCATCTTTATTCTCGACTACTGAAATACCTCTTGAATCTGCTTCTAGCGAAGCATTCACATAATTAATCCTATCTCCCAAAGCTTTACTTAGAAGGCCTTTTAGACTAGCTATTATTAATGGCTGAGAAGGATGTTGAACAAATTCACCTTGTAGCTTTACTTCTAGTTTCTGTATCTGCCCACCTGAAAGCTGGCTTATAAGCAGACCCATGGTTTCAGCTAACTGCAAATGAGGTTTCAGACTATCCATAATATCAGGGCTCAAGCCTGGAATATTTACTGCAGTTCTAGCAGATAAACCAAGCAAGACATCCCTTATTTGTTCAGCAACATCAACAGCTACATTTTCTTGTGCTTCCCTAGTAGATGCTCCTAAGTGGGGGGTAAGAATCAGATTCTTTTCAACCTTCAAAAGTGGTGAATTAGATTCCAAAGGTTCTTTAGAAAAGACATCTATTGCAGCACCCGCAATCAATGATTGATTTAAAGCTTGTGCTAATGCCTCTTCATCAATCAAGCCTCCTCGAGCACAATTAATTAATTTTGCGCTACTTTTCATATTTTTAAGCACCTCCATATTTACTAAATTCTCTGTCTCTGGTGTGCGAGGTAAATGCAAAGTTACATAATCGGATTGTTGGAATAAATCTTCTAGATCAGATAGTTTAACTTGGATTTGTTGAGCTCTTTCAGTTGAAACAAAGGGATCATATCCGCAAACTTCCATTCCTAATGCATTAGCAACTTTTGCTACATGTGCACCAATTTTCCCTAAACCTACTACACCTAATTTTTTCTTATAAAGCTCATTCCCAACGAATTTCTTTCTCTCCCATTTACCTAACAAAGTACTACTATTAGCAATTGGAATATGCCTAGATAAGGCCAACATCATAGCTATAGTATGTTCAGCCGCTGCTATTGTGTTACCCCCTGGAGAATTAACAACAAGGACTCCTTTTTGCGTAGCAGCCTTAACATCAACATTATCGACTCCAACTCCTGCTCTCCCAATGATTCTCAGTTTACTTGAAGAGTTAATAATTTCTTCGGTCACTTGAGTCCCAGATCGAATCATTAAAGCATCATAATCTTTAATAATGGAAGCTAACTCAGAGTCTGAAATCCCTATCTTCTGATCAACCTGAGCAACTTGTGAAAGAATATCTATTCCTTTTTGATCAATTGGATCTGTAATGAGAACTTTTGTCATTTAAGATTGGTTCTTTAATCTTTTACTTTAACTTAATCTATAGTGTATGTATCTTATTTTATTAATTTGAATAACACACAAACATTTGAGGATTGAAATTTGACTAAAAGTATTGTGATATTTGAAGACATTAATACATGTATCCAGCTATTTGATGTTTTCAACGAAAAATCAGTAATGCTCTCTGAAGCTATTTTGATCCCACCAATAAGTGAGAAAATATCATCAGACGAAACAGAATTGCTAAATGCGAAAGCAAATATCTTATTCAAATCTCAAAATTTTGAAGATATAAGAATCTTAAATCCTAAACTTGATAGGAAGATCAGGCAAAAAGATATGAGTAGATGGCTAATGCCGTTTGGGTTTATAGCTGGAATAGCTTTTTCTAATATGACTAATTTATCTACCTTCAGCTTTCTTGGTTTAAATAACATCGGGGAATCTCTCATTGGAGGACTTTTAGGAATGGGTTCAGGATATTTAGGAAGCATTGTCTCTTCTGCAAGTATCAACATCAATAGAAATAAAGAGTTAAGATCAATCATTAATTTTAATAAAGAGGGTAAATGGCTTGTTCTCCTTGAAAATCAAATTGGAACTGAATTACCTTGGGCTTTGATAAAACAATCAGAAGCAAAAGATATAATTTTTTTAGAAGGCTAAATGATTGACTTAAAAGAAATCTTAATAAATTCAAACTACAAAAAAGAAACTGAGGAATTAATAAATATTGCTAACTTAGCTTACAAACACTGGGAAACTTATTGGACTGGGTTTAATTCAACTTATGTTTGCGAAGAGATTTTAAAAGATTTTGAAAATTTAAATGATTTCAAATTTTTTATTTATGGAGGATTCTCCTCTTCTCAAAGATCTAGGATAGCTTGCTTTAGAGGGGATAATATTCCTGAGGAGGATGCGCTAAAAAGTAATTTTCCAGCTCAAGGAATAAAAATTAATGGAAATTTTTTATTTGATAATGCTACACAAGACGATTTTAGATCCCTCTTAATTGAAAATGGGGTTAATCAACTAAAAGTTGGAGATATATGGACTATTGGCGATAGGGGAGCACAAGGGATAATTGATAATTTAGATATTGAGCCTCTAGATGAAAAGATTTTTTATTTGAGAGACGTAAAAGTAAAAATTAATGTAGTAGGTATAGATGAATTACAAATACCTTCTGGAAGATCAAAAAAACTTGTCAATACAGTAGAAGCTTCAACAAGATTAGATGCTATAGCTTCAGCGGGCTTTAGGGTATCACGAACCAAAATCATTGAAAGGATAGAAAATGGAATGCTCAGATTAAATGGAAGCAAAGTTAATAAACCAACAATTAATCTAAAAATTGGCGACAAGCTAGAACTTGAAAATAAAGGATTTATTGAAATTTTAAATTTAGAAATAACCAAAAGAGAAAGATGGAAAGTTAAATTACTTAGAAAATGAAACTTAACCTGCTATTTTCTTATAAGGGGGATTAAAAATCCTTCAATTTGGGCGATTAGCTCAGTGGTAGAGCACTACCTCGACACGGTAGTGGCCACTGGTTCGAATCCAGTATCGCCCATTAAAACTTTTGAAGAACTAGTTTATATCCACAGAAAATTATTTCATTTTTTAGATTATTAAAAAAAATGAAACTTAATCAAATAATTAATTTACATAAGGGGCTCACTGCATTTGTAGTGATTGCTCTTATGATTTTTTTTGATAATTTTACGATCGCTCCCTACGTTTATTTAGCTCTGCATGGTACTTATGGATTACTTTGGCTTCTAAAAGAAAAGATATTCCCGGACCCTTATTTTAAAGAAAAAATCAATTTTTTAACTTCAGTTACTGGTTTCATTTTCCTTGGAAGTTACTGGGTAGCTCCCTACATTCTTATCTCATCTCAGAAATCTGTTCCAAATATCGTAATAGCTGCATCTGTATCTATAAATATTATTGGAGTGTTTCTACACTTTGCTAGTGATGCCCAAAAATATTTTTCTCTTAAATTAAAAAAAGATCTAATCAAAGAAGGATTTTTCAAAAATATAAGGAATACAAATTATCTAGGAGAAATACTAATTTATCTATCATTCGCCATACTTTCAATGAGTTTTATACCATTAGTAATTCTTGCAATATTTTTCTCTATAGTTTTTCTACCAAGAATGATAAAAAAAGATAAATCGCTCTCAAAATATGATTCATTCGAAGAATACAAAAAGAAAAGTGGTCTTATATTGCCTAAATTAAATGTCTGATAAGAACCTACCCAGTTGGAGGCAAGATTTAAAATCTTCTAGAAAAAAAGAGGGCAAATCACCATCTAATAGATGGATACAGCTTGCAACAGTCAGCGAAGAAAATGAGCCAAGATTAAGAACAGTTGTTTTCAGAGGATGGCATAAAGATAGTTCAATGATTATTTTTACAGATAGAAGGAGTGAAAAAATTGGGCATTTAAAATCTAACCCTAATGCAGAAATATTATGGTTCTTTTTGAAAACCAAATCACAATATAGATTTAAAGGGAAAATACATGAATTAAGTGATAACAAAAATTATTGGGATTTATTATCAGAAAAATCAAAATCTTCTTGGTTTTGGGGATCTCCTGGAGAGAAAATAAACCCAAAAGTCCAATCTACTTATGAAATATTATCCAATCTACCGAAGTCAGAAAATTTTGTAGTTCTAAATTTTGAAATCGATTCAGTAGATCTTCTTAAATTAGAACAGCCTGTTCATAAAAGATATCTTTGGGAAAAGATTAACAAATGGGAAAAGTTTGAAATTAATCCTTAAATATTTCTAAATTGTATATTTAGGTTGAAAAACATATAGTGATCAGTCAGTTTTAAAAAAGAAGTATTATTCATATGAATTTCTCAGAAATTCCAGAAAACCCTTTTATTTTTTTATCTTGGGTGACAGCTATAGGGCTATTTATAAGTCTTTCTGAAGCGACAATTAAGATAAAGCTTGAAAAAAGAAATAGTTATCGAAAAAGGTTAGAGCTAATCAATAACCTTTATCCTAAAAAGTTAGCTTGAGGTATCTGAGAGTATGTTCGCTTGCAAAAATTGAAATAAGCCACCTTTATTTGTTTCCTCTTTAACATCAACTTGCTTGGAAGATTTGGTTTTTGTTGAGGGTATAATTTCCTCCTCGTCTTCTGATTTCAAAATTCTGATAATGACTTCATCTAAGGAGAAGTTACCAGGGCCTGTTAATGCAATTGAAGTTGCTGAAGCGAAATATAAAAGTAAAAGCTCTAATAAGAAAATATTAAAACCTGAAGTAACAAGTGCATGATATATAGCGACTGAAATTGTTCCAACAATTGCCAAAGCTCCAAATCTTGTGGCTAAGCCGATAATTAATAACCAACTTCCACCTATTTCTGAGAATGCCGCTATGTATGATAAAA
The DNA here is from genome assembly GCA_003278855.1 of Prochlorococcus sp. AG-347-M23. Lineage (GTDB taxonomy): Bacteria > Cyanobacteriota > Cyanobacteriia > PCC-6307 > Cyanobiaceae > Prochlorococcus_A. Next base: position 70,345 of record QCCU01000003.1, read on the forward strand.
ATATTGGAAATGGGAGATGTAATGGTCTTACAAAAGCATCAGCGAAATTTTCTATGTTTGCTAATTTTTCATAACCGTGATGTATAAGAACAGTTCCAGTTATAACTCTAAGAATTAATAAAGCAGTATCTTTGCTAAACGACTTGGTAAGAATTGTTGAAAGCACTATTAAAAAATTATCCTTAAGTAAAAATAACTAGTCACAGTATCCATCGTGGATTAAAGAGCAAAAGTCGCACCTAAATAAGTATTTATACTTACTTACCAAAGGGGTTATTTTATGATTAGGAATTTAACTAAGTTAAAAATTATTTTTTGAAAAATTTTCTAATATTCTCTGATTTATTTTTGGAATATTTTCTTTAAATTTAAAAAACCCCTTTTTAGCAAATTTCCAAGCAAATAAATCTTCATCCCTCACAAGATTAAAAATTTTTTTATGGTGTAAATTTTTAAACTCAGTTATGAAATCATAATTTTCTCCCACTCCAGGATAAATAATGTCTATTTGGTTAGTATTTTTAAAAGTATTTTCCAATGAACAAGGATTAATCTGTTCAACATTATCAAATTGCTCTACAAATTCAGAGACCAAATCTTGTTTAAATTTCAAAACAGATTCAGACAATTTAATTTGTCTTTGTTCATTTTTTAAGAGGATAATAAATACTTTTTTATAGCTTGGAAGTAAATTTTTAAGGGTTGCAAGGTGCAGATCATTTTCAAACATAATCAGATTATCTGATTTAGGATCCATATCATTTTTATAAATCTCATCTTCAAATGGTATTTGATTAGATTCTTCAAGAAAAATTTGTTGATTACTTATTTTTTCTACATTATATCTATTATTCGAAAACTTTCTGAGGTTAGATGATGAAAAAAGATATTGTTTTCCCTTTGTTTGCAGTCCTCCGACCCATCTCCAGCTAAGGAGATTAGATGAAGCATCTCCATCAAAAAGATATTTAAAGAAAAACTTTGCTCCCAATTGCCATGGGAGGCCTAAATTAAATATCCAAGTACTCGCAAACCACATTCTTGTATGGTTATGCAAATAGTTATACTGCTTTAATTCATGTACCCAAGAATTAAAAAAATCTAATTCTGTATTGCCATTAATTGCACTTTCATATAATTCATAATCAAAATCGAGATTGTTTTCTGAAATAAAATTTCTCCAAACTTTAGGTCTATTTTCCATCCACCCTTTCCAGTAAACTCTCCAAAATATTTCTTCAACAAATTTAGTTGAATTTTTGATTTTGTAGTTACTTTTAATGTCATGGATCAGATCATATTCCGATAATATTCTATGAGTAATGAAAGGTGATAATTTTGAAACTGAACTTTCGTTATTTGGCCCAAAATCAAAATTTCTTAATTTTGCATAATCATTGATTTTGTATTTCGCAAAATTTTCCCAGGTATTTTGAGCTTTTAATAAAAATGACATTTTCTCATAACTTTAAAAAATTTTTTTTTGTATTGATATAAATTTCAAAATTTTGCCTTTAAATTAATCCTTAAAATTTTCTATTTTACTTTTTAAGTAAATATGTTTGATTGAAGTATTTAATTTAAACGCATTATCAGTACAATTTATACTCTTAAATCGCTCTCTGCGTAGGAGGATATTTAGTGGCCAATTACTTTTTAGATCTAATTTTAATTTTCAAATCTTTATTTAATGATTTTTTCTAAAAGATTTTTAAATATTAATCAAAATTATTATGAATAATTTATTAGTGAGAGATGTTAAGTATCTAGATGAACAATACAGAATAGGTGAAGGCATAATTTCGGATGATGCATTTAAGCAACTTGAGAAGCTCTTTATTCCTGTTGATCCAAAGCCTGATTACTTTAATCAAAAAAATAATAAACTTTTGCCAAAATTAGCCAAAGAAAACTATAAAGAATTTTTAGAAAGTTTATTAACAAAAACAAGATTAAGCATTCAACCAAAAATTGATGGCTGTGCTATTGCAATTAGATATATAGATGGCAAGTTTAATAAGGCTATTACACAAAAAGGATTTGATGTCTCAAGCAAAATTAAACAAATTAAAAATGTCCCCGATTGTATTCCTATCAAACGAGATTTTCAAATTAGAGGTGAACTATACGCTACAAACCAAGTTGCCGGCATTTCCCAAAGAATTACAAGAAAATACCTCAATGATAAGAAAGGGATTGGAAAAAGTCTCCGCTTTTGTTGTTTCCAAATACTTAATGGAAGACTTAATCAATATGAAACCCTTAACTATCTTAAAAAATGTGGCTTCAGCACCCCTGACAGTTACTTCACAAATCATACAAGCGAAATCCAAATATATAAAAAAAATTGGTTAGAGAAAAAAATATTTGCGAAATATCCAACTAATGGGATAGTTATAAAAATAAATAGTAGGAAATTACAGTTACTTAGAGAGAAAAGTTTATCTCAAAATAACGAATGGCAATATGCAATTGAAAAATGATATTAAATACTACCTTCAATAAGAGCTCACGATACTGACTTCCAGTATTTACAGTGGAAAAGTAATTAAATTTTGGTTAAATTCCAAAGCAATTTGCAGGATTACTAAATGACTGCCACTTTTTCAAGACCTGAAATCTCTAACTGGGAAACATCTAATATTCCAAACCTTACAGGCAAAACAGCGCTAATTACTGGTGCGAATAGTGGCCTTGGATACTACACTGCAAAAGCCTTAGCAGAAAAAAATGCTCATGTTGTTATAGCTTGTAGATCACTCGAAAAAGCTAATCAAACTATCAAAAAACTTAAAGGTCTTAATCCTGAAGGATTATTTAAACCTTTAGAATTAGATTTGTCAGATTTAAAAAATATTGTTGAAGTTCAGTCCAAAATTTTTGATAATTTTGAAAATTTGGATTTACTAATCAATAATGCAGGCATTATGCATCCGCCTAAAACTCTTAGTGCCCAAGGATATGAAATACAATTTGCAGTTAATCATCTAGCTCATATGCTTTTGACTCTAAAGCTACTTCCAATTATTGAAAAAAAAGAAGAATCTAGAATAGTGACAGTGACTTCCGGAGCACAATTTTTTGGCAAAGTTGGTTGGGGAAATCTGAAAGCAGAGAACTATTACAACAAATGGGAATCTTACTCCAATAGCAAATTGGCAAATGTAATGTTTGCGTTGGAACTAAATGAGAACTTAAAGCACAAAAATATACTTTCTTTAGCTGCTCACCCAGGAATTGCAAAAACTAATCTCTTTACTGCTCAAAAACCTAACCCTGGTCCATTAGAAACATTCTCATTGGAATTATTTAGTCCTATTTTTCAAACTGCTGAGATGGGTGCTTTACCACAGCTTTTTGCAGCTACTTCACCAGACGCAAGAGGCGGTGATCATTATGGTCCTAGATTTAATTTCAGAGGTCATCCAAAACTATCCCCTACTTCTCCTTTCGCCATGAATAAAAAAGAAAGAAAAAATTTATGGGAAAAAAGCCTCGAAATACTAAATAACTTCTTATAAATTTTTCATTTTTACTAACTTTAGAAAATACTTTAAGATATGTAATTCACTCTCTGAGAGTTTCATGAATTCTGTTAAGGCATCATAATTTTTTTCATCAATTTTTTTTGACAATTGAATAAAACTATCATGGTTTTCATTAACAAAGCGTTCAGCAATTTGAGACGGAGTTAAACCCTGTTCAATTAATTCACCTGGAGCATTTTTCTCCCACTTTTCATAAAACCAAGAGAACCAATATTTTGCAGTATTATCTTCCATTAATTAACTTTTCTTGGGCGAATACTATAAATACTGTAGAAAAATCTCATGATTGAATTACCCTTTAAACACAATTAATATAAATGCAATTATAAATTTAATGATAGATAATTATTCAAGTAAAAGAAATATTAATCTTGTAATTGGATTAGGTAAATCTGGATTTTGGGCTGCCAAGTATTTGAGAAGCATCAATAAGAGAGTAATTGTTTGGGAAAGTAAAGATGGGATAGAATTCTTAGAAAGAAAAACAGCATTAGAAGAGCTTAATATCATAGTTTCTCTAAATAAAGAATTTGTATTTGAAGAAATTCAACCTTTTTTGAAAGAGATCGAATCAGTTGTTGTAAGTCCATCAATACCTTATGACCATATAACTATTATTGAATTAAAAAAAAAGGGAATTAAAGTAATTGGAGAAATTAATATTGCATGGGAAATTTTAAAAGACACAAATTGGATAGGTATTACTGGCACTAATGGTAAGACTACTGTTACTCATCTACTAAGCCATATACTCTGTGATACTGGATTATATGCTCCTTTCGCTGGAAATATTGGTACACCTTTATGTAAGTATGCTCACTCCAAAAAACATGAAAAAATTGATTGGGTTGTAGCTGAATTAAGCAGTTATCAAATTGAAATATCTCCAGAAGTAAAACCAAATATTGGAATATGGACAACCTTCACAGAAGATCATCTTGAAAGACATAAAACACTTGAAAACTATTTCAACATAAAAAAAAGCTTGTTAGAAAAATCTGATTTTAGAATTTATAATTATGACGATAAAAACCTAAAAAATCACTACAGTTCGCTATCAAGAGGGGTTTGGATAACTACTAGTTTCGATAAATCAAATTTTATTCATTGCGATTATTGGATAGATGAACAAGCTTACATTGTTGAAAGAGGTAAGAAATTATTTAAACTTGAACATTTTTCTTTAAAAGGAATGCATAATCTGCAAAATCTTTTATTGGTAATTGCAGCAGCAAGAAAAGTTGGATTATCTGGCAAGAAGATTAAAGATTCTTTATCTAATTACAAACAATTACCACATAGGATGGAAACAATTTATAAAAATAATGATCTGGAAATCATTAATGATAGTAAAGCTACAAATTTTGACTCATCTATTGCGGGAATAAGTTCAATTGAAGGTCAAATAATAATCATTGTTGGGGGTAGATTAAAAGGCAATGAATATAGTGAGTGGATAAAAGTTATAAAGAAAAAAGTTAAATGTGTTTTCCTTTTTGGAGAAAGCTCAAAAGTCCTAAAAATGGCGCTTATTAATGAAGGATTTAAAAAAAATATTTTTGAATTTTCAGAACTAAAAGATCTTTTAAATTTTGTTTTTCATTATTTACAAAATAATAAGGTTGGAACATTATTATTTTCACCTTCATGTTCTAGTTTTGATCAATTTAAAAATTATGAAGAGCGTGGAGATTATTTCAAAAAACTAATAAGTGAAAAATTAAAGGTTAATAAATCCATTTTTTGTTCAAGTATCATTTCGTAATTTTCAGGTCGGTCATCACAACCGTTTACCATCTAGCAAATATTCACTTAATTAGTTAGATTTTGACTATAAGTTAACCACTAGCAATGAGTGAATCTAACAATTTACCTCAAGCAATAAGTCATAAAAAATTAAGTAACTTGATGCTTAAGGCACAAAAGGATTCTCATTTTTCTGATGAATTAGCAGAAATAGAAAGCCCTGAAAAAAGAGAATTTGAAGAGTTAATCAACAATTGGGAAGCTTCAACTAAGAAGGTAGTTAATGAGTTATCAAAAAGAAAAGAGAATTTACTAAAAGATAAATCACCAAATTCTTTAATTGCACTTGGTGCTATGGAAGTTCACCTTAATATGGCTTTGCAAGCCTTAAATGCATTTAATAAAGGCGTTGATGGGTAAAATAACATATAAACTATAAGGAAGGCATCGAAAATAATAGAAAATCTAAGTTTTTTTCAGTATCTATAGAAACATCATCATAATAATTAACTTCAAAACCCAAGCCATCTCCAGATTCTAAAAATATATTTGAATTAGAGTCTTTACTCTTTAATAAAAGATTACCTTCTATTATTTGTATCCAATTATATTTATCGATTTTTAATGGCAATTTTTTTTCTTTAATTGGCTTATATTTACAACGCCATAAAGAGATACTTTGATTTAGAAAAAGCTTATTATTTTTACCGTCTTTGTAATTAAAAATAAGATTGTCCCACAAATTTTCATCTAATGAAATTTGATCATATCGAGGTTTGATATTTTCTTTTTGAGGGTATATCCAAATCTGGAACAACTTACAGTTCTCATTTTCTTCATTCTTCTCGCTATGAGAGATACCAGTACCTGCAGACATAACTTGTACTTCATCTTTGTGAATTTTTCCAAGATTATTTAACGAGTCTCTATGAGTTATTGCTCCTTTTGTTACGACAGTAATTATTTCCATATTTGCATGAGAATGTGTGTTAAATCCTGCATTAGGAGAAATAATATCTTCGTTTATAACTCTAATTTTCCCAAAATTATCCCATTTTGGATCTCTATGCTCTGCGAAAGAAAATGAATGCATTGAATGCAGCCAATCTCTTCTTGATAAAAATCTATCATCGGATTTTCTTATTTTAATAATATTAAAAACCATCAAAATTAAATAGAATAAAAAAATTCTAAATAATTAGAAAAATATTTGTAAAATTTTTTTGATAAATTATTCCTAAAAAAAAGCAAATATCAAATTTAAAAATTTATTTTACTCTGAGCCTTATTAGCCTTTGTCAATATTTTTTGTGCTTCATCTCTTGTAAGGCATTTTTCTGCTTTTACATTTAAGTTTTTAAGTTTTTGCAGTTGCTTTGTGTTACTCATAATTTAACCCTTTCTTAAAGTAATTTTAACATAAGTTTAAATTAATTGCCTCTTAAACCTTTGCATCAAATCGTTTTTAAAGCTTTGAGAATGGAATTATCAGAACAGTATAGAGGATGTATTGGATTATCTTTGATTGTTTTCTTAATTAAAAGCGGTCCAAGAGGATTATCAAAATTATTTTTTCTGATTGAGTTATATTGCATTATTTTTTTTAATATTCTTTTATTTCTATTTAGAAATTTCCCTTTGTTACCCCAACCTAACCATAAATCACAATTTTTATTTTCAGACCAGTGTTTTAAGTTTTTATAAATATGATTATTGTTTAAATACCCAACAGGGTTTTTGTGATTAAAGAGTCTTCCTGGATTACTTGAAATAAGAGCAAATAAATTGATTAATTTAACTTTGCCATAATTATTATTTTTCGAGATTTTAATTATCTTTTTTGTTGTATTATCCAAGAAAACTGCATCTGATAATGAAGGATTTAGACCAATAAAAATAATCTCTTTTTTAGATTTAGAAATCTTATAACTTAAACTCCATCTATATATTTTATTAGCACTTATTAAACAATTTCTTTCTAAAAATAAATTTTTCAACCTAAACCTACACCTCTAGCCATGAGAGTGGCAAACAAAGGTATTGTTGCAAAGCCAACTAATTCGGTGGTAATGATTAGTCTAAACCTCTTCACTAGGTTTTCTGAAATTTCAGGTAGTTTATTCTTACTTAGTGGAATTGCCCAGAGGATATATGTTGTTGTTGGGTATAAAGAAAGTAAGCCAACCAAAATGTAGAGCGAAACCTTTATCCAAAACACAGGATTACCCGTATAGAAATCACCTCCTTGACCAAAATACTTAACACGCAAAATCCCAGTAACTAATATTGCAACTCCTGCCAACCCATAAACCACATCTGCAATTATCATTGAGATCGTCTCATTTCTATTAAGACCTACTTTGAGAGTCAATCTTTCAAACAAAAGAGAACCGAAACATAATATTATACCTAAATAATGAACATATGCTACTAATGCACTTTTAGCAATTTCACCTGTCAATAAAGTTCCTAATAACATTTTCTAGTCAAAATTTATACAATACTAACCACCAAATAAAGAATTTGTTTAGAAAATAAATTAAACAATAAAAAGTCAGGTATTGAATCTAGGAATCTAAAAACCTTTTTTGACCATCTTCAAAGAAATCCTTTTTATTCCATACTTCGATTACATCTGGGAAGTGTTTTTCCATACAATTATCACAAACCCCATGACTGAATCTAATATCACTAATTTTCGAAAGATATTTTTCTAAATGCATCCAATCGCCCTCCTTATTTTTCACTTCTCTGCAATATGAACAGACAGATAAAATACCTTCCTGTTTGTGCAAGTTAGACAAAGCATCTAGCAAGTTCAATGACTTTTTTCTAAGCTCTAAAAATGAAACTATTTGCTTGGATAATAATTCCATAATATTGAATTGTTGCGTAGTTAGATTTCCTGGCTTTCTATCAATTACACACAGAGTTCCAAGTTTATTACCATCACTATTTCTAAGGGGAAAACCTGCATAAAAACGAATCTTGGGGTCTCCTGTTACCAATGGATTATTTATAAACCTTTCATCTTGGAAAGCATCATGAATAATTAATGGACTATTTTCTTTTATTGCATGGGTACAAAAAGACCAATCTCTTCTAGTTTCTGATATCTGAAGTCCTATTTTGGATTTAAACCATTGTTTATCTTTGTCTACCAATGTCATTAAAGAAATAGGCACATTACAGGTTGTAGCAGCAATTTTTGTAATATCGTCATAACATGATTCTGGCTTGGTTCCCAAAATCCTATATTCTGCTAAAGCTTTTAATCTTCTTTCCTCTTCTTCTTTTTTTGATACAAGATTCTGCATTAATCTTCACCAATAATTAAAACTTTAAAATTAAAATTTCTCCAAAAAACTTTTTCCGCCTAATACTTAATAAAAAAAAGATAAACTTATTGAATTGTTACTTACTGATTTATTACTTATTAATTTATTATTGATTGATTTAACTTTGAGACTGCCATCCCAGCGATCCATCCACTTGTCCAACAATGTTGAAAATTAAATCCACCAGTGATCCCATCAACATCCAAAACTTCCCCAGAAAAAAATAACCCTGAACAAATTAAACTCTCCATACTTTTAAAATTAACCTCATTAATTTTTACGCCTCCGGAAGTAACAAATTCCTCTCCAAATGGACCTTTGCCCGAAATTATATATTTATCCCTCATTAGAGTATTTATTATTTTCTCTCTTTCATCCGCCAGTAAATCAGCCCACTTTTTCTCTTTATCAATACCTATTTTCTTTAATAAAAAAATCCATAATCTTTTTGTTAATAGTGCAACAGGTCTACTATTAATAAGATTCACCTTGCCTTTATTTAATCTTAAATAATTAATTTTTTCTTTTAACTCCTCATAACTTAAAGAAGACCATTTAATGATTAAATTAAATTTATATTTTTGGCTATAAAGTTCCCTTGCTGCAATTGATGAAAGTTTTAATACTGCTGGGCCACTAAAACCCCAATGCGTTATTAGTAAATCGCCTCTATTTTGAAAATTCTTATTGTTTAAATTAATTTCTATATCTATGCCCCTTATCGATACCCCACTACATTCATCCAAATTTGGTTCTTTTGTGGAAAAAGTAAAAAGCGATGGTACAGGTTTAACAATGGTGTGTCCAAGATTTTGAGCTAATTTATATCCGCTTGGATTACCTCCAGTTGAAAGAATAATATTTTTTGCAGTTACCTTCCCTTTTTTAAGACTAAAAATATTGAATATATTATCTGGAGTTTTTGCAATTTCTTTTACAAAAAATTTTGTTAATATCTCTACGTTTTTTGATAAAGCACTTTTTCTCAAACAATCAATAACATCTGAAGAAGAATTAGACACTGGGAAGACTCTTAGATCTTCCTCAATTTTTAATTTTAAACCTTTTTTCTCAAACCAATCGTATACATCTCCAGCAGCAAAACGATTAAATGATTCCAAGAGCTGAATTCCACCTCTGGGGTAATTCTCAATTAGTTCATTCGGTATCCATGTCGCATTAGTGACGTTACATCTTCCCCCCCCACTAATCCTTACTTTCTCCATAAGTTTTGAAGTTCCCTCAAGAATTATTATTCTTCTTACTCCATTTTCAGCAGCAGTTATTGCTGTCATAAAACCGGCTGCACCGCCTCCAACAACTGCTAAATCAAAAGGTTCCAAAAACTTATTTTTTAATATGCTTCAATCTGATAATAGCAAGTAGTTATAAAGAAAAATTAGTCCGAAAACCATAAAAAAATAAATATAAAACTTTAGAACTACATGATAAATAGCTACGATTAGATAATTTTTTAAATTTCTAAAAAAATCAACACAGTCGTTATTTTTATGCTTTAAGTTAATTAAATGAGCCTGTTATTTTCTTACGTTAAATATTCTGAGGCCAGTTTTCCTATGACTGGTCAATATACTGCTCTTCTTTTAATAACTTCTGTTATTTGGGTTCTACTTTGGTTTGGATATAGACAAAATAAGATAAATGATGAGATCAAGAAAAAAGAAAAAGAAGAAAGAATTAATGCGAAAGTTCAAAGAAGAAAGAAGTTAGAGAGTTTATACCCTACTAATAAAAAAACTGTTTAAAATAAACTATTTTAGAAACATGAAAAAAAATAATTTCAAATCACTAATTCAGTACTTACCGGGGATTTTGATTCTTATTTATGTATTCTTTTTAGCATTTACTCAATTTATAAAATAAAATTTTTTAAAATTATTCGTTTTGATTGGAATCCTTTCTGCTTTTGGAGCTGCCACATCTTGGACATATGCGTGCTTTATTTGGCGCTCGCAAACTCAAAAATATAAATCAATAGATATTAATTTAATAAAAAATATAATAGCTTTTTTAGTTTTTTTACCTGCTTTTATCAATCTAAGTTTTACAACTGAATTAAAAAACATATTTATCCTACTAATTAGTGGAATAATAGGTATTGGTTTAGGTGATACATTCTATTTAAAGTCACTACAAAAAATTGGCACAAGAAAAACTTTATCTATAGAAACTCTTTCTCCGCTAATGGCAGCTTTATCAGGGGAATTTTTTATTAATGAATATTTAACAACTAAATCATGGGTTGGAATAATTATAGTAACGATTTCGCTATTCATAATTCTCAGAAAAGGTAACGATTTTAAAGAGGAAAACTCCTCTTTCTCAGAAAAAAATAACTTTAAGATTTTTGCTTTTCCTTTTTTATCAGTTTTATGTGCTGTTCTTGGAGGTCTTTTATCAAGGGTGGTTTTCCTTCAAAGCAATTTATCTCCTTTCCTTACAACTGAAATAAGATTATTAGGTGCAATAATTTTTTTAATTAGTCTAAAAGGATTTAAGATTAATTTTTTCTTAAAAAACATAGACAAAAAACAACAAAAAAGATTTTTTATTTCAATACTTCTTGGAACAAATATAGGAATATTTCTACAACAAGTTGTGTTTAAAACCCTTCCCATAGGAGTTGGTTGGGCTTTATTAAGCATATCTCCAGTAATTTCCTTATTTTTTGCTAAGAATGAGGAAAGAGAAATTACCAAAAAAATAATATTTTTTACTTGTTTTTTATTTTTTGGCTTGACATTAATAATTCTCTAATCTCTGAGTTAATGTAAAAAATACTCATGTAAATAAAAATCAAATTAAATAAAATAACCTATAAACACTCAAAACAATGAAAATATTAAAGAAGAAAAGACTCGGCATATTGGAAGTTTATATTATTTTTTTAAGCTGCATTTATGCAGGCTTTATAGGTTATAAATCTCTATTAAATGTTTTATTTACTTGGAATTAATTAATTCTTTCTAATGATTTAATCAACTTACCTCCATCTTGGTCATCATCATCATTTGAAGCGAAAAATAAAAAAAATATTCCTAAAGAAGCTATAGATAGCGAAATTGACAATACAGAAAGCTCATCCATAAATTAGAAATTTTATTCACTATAAACGAAAAAAAATAAAAGACAGTAAAGAAATACACATTCTCGAAAATAAATATTTCTTTTATTTGTAAAATAAAAAAATATATCCGAACTATTTCGTGAAAGTTTTAATAACTTCCCCCTGTAGTGCAAGCGTAATAATTCAGTATGGAATAAAAAGTTGGCCTATTTGGGAATGTGAGCCAAGCAAATTTCAATGGAATTACAATGATAAGGAAATTTGCTTAATTATTGAAGGTCAAGCGAAAATAAGTACCCAAAACGGTGCCATCTACTTGATTAAAGCTGGAGATCTAGTTGAGTTTCCTGCTGGACTTAACTGCGAATGGGAAGTAACCAAAAGTATTAAAAAACATTATCGATTGGGTAGCTAAATTTAAGAAAAAAGATTTTTTATTCTTTACTGTTAAGTCAATGTAGATAAAATATGGTTAATAAATAATTTTCAAGAAGGAAACTAATATTATGCCTTTTACTGATCAAGAATATTTTGAGGTTATTGAAAAAAACGAAATAGTAAAAAAGGCCTTTGAAAATATTAAGCAAATTTGCATTGATTTACAAAAACAAACAAATTGTCCTGAATCGGATCTAGAAGATTTTCTTGAATTTATTTCTAAACAATGGAATAAGTAATAATTAAAAAGCCCTTTAAATACTAAATTTAAAATTTCAATCTAGTTTTCTGAGACAATAAGTTCTAATCTAGTTCCTTTTTTGGTTTAGTATTGATACTGGAAGTTCCCTTAGCAGCAGAAACGAAGAAAAAGAAGCCTACAATTCCTGATATACCAAATATCGCAGCCAAAGGATCAAAAGTGAAAGAAAACATAGAATTTATAAAATCAAGATAAATAATAGTTTTTGAATCAAAATTGTACAATTATTGTTAAGTATAAAAAATAACAATCGCGCGATTCATTATGTCATTATTAGTTTCTCAGTAGGTTCAAAAAAATTATTATTCAAATTGATTTTAAGAATAAAAATATAAATACAAACCAAAGGTCTATTCGTGCTAAAGAGAAAAGTTTTTAAAAAATATTTATAGAAATATTGAATAAAACACTACCCAGAGGATCCACAATTTTTGTTTCTTTAGATTAATATCAGTTCATGACAGAATTTTATTCAGCTTCTTCCTCGGTAAGTCCTTTTACAGCATTATTATGGTGCCTTTATCCAGTAGCTGTTCTTGTAATTATTGAATTACTTCTGGGGGGTGGGTTTGATGATGACAATAATGACGATCAAGATGGTGGAATGCTAATACCTGCTTACTCTAGAGCGGACGTTTGAATTTTTAAATTAAATACTCATAAAGAATTTAATTAAATTGGCCAACAATCTTGATACAACTCATATTTCTCTAATTACACTTTTCATCCTTATGATTTCCTCTTTAACCTTGCTCGTCTTAAGAACTCTTAAGGAAGGTAGAAAAGCTTTAACAGAAATAAATAAGGATAGATCGTGAAATACAATAAACATTTAAATATGTAGAATTTGATTAGATTTATAAAACTCTTTAGATTTATAAGTTCTACTAAATAAATAGATATATTCCAAAAATTTAAAAACTTTTCCTTCTCAAAGTTTGGGAAAAGCATAAAAAACTTAAATAAATACTAGAATTTGTTTGATAGCTAAGTCAAAAATTGCCAATCTGTTTAAATCCCATTTTTATGAAAGGCCATCTTTGTTATTACTTTAATAAATAAAAATGCATCTAAATTCTTTACTTTATATTTGTTCTATATCTTTATTCATTTATATAATGGCGCTGTTTTGGAGAGACTTGCCAAATCAAAAAAAGTAAATAAATAATTAATATTAAATTTATTGCTTATCAAAATAAATTGAGTTATTAATTTAATATTGGATTTAATTTTTTTATATAAATGCTGAAAGAATCTTCAAATAACAATAACAAAAATATATTCTCAGAAACTACAAGTATTGAAAAAGAAAAGATGATTTGCAAAGACGGATTCTGTTCATTACCAAATCGAGATGAGCTCCCAAACCAAGATTCAAATGATATGAATTTATTTGATCCTATTTAGTAAATAAAAAACATTTTGAGAAATTGAAGATTAAATTGATAGTATTAAATTCTTTGAATTTTTAATATATGCTTAATAACTTTTTTAATGCATATAAAGAGTTTTGGATTAAAGCTACAGAATTCAAAGGACTCACATCTCGATCAGACTGGTGGTTAGTTCAATTAGCGAATCTTATAATTTCTTTACTAACTATTCCAATATTTTTAAAAACGTTTGGTTTCAATGCTTATGGATTAGTTTGTGTCATTCCTCAAATAGCAATTGATATAAGAAGAATCAGAGACTTTGGAAAAGACTGGAAATGGATCTTTATTAATTTAATACCTATCTTCGGATGGATCTTGTGGTTCATCTGGCTAGGATTTGGTAAGACTGGTAATGGGAAAAATAAACTTATATAGAAATTAACTCCTCATTTTTTTCTTTTTTTAAAATCTACAAATCTTACCTTATTTCTTAACTCTATTTGTTTTTCAAGAATTCTAAACACATGCATCTCGCATTCGGTTAATTTAAGAAACTGATCGAGTGTATCTTTATCTTCTTCATCAAAATTCTCGAAAACTTCTGAAATAGCTGTACTATTTCTAGAAATAAAATCCTCTGCTACATCTTGTGGATTCTTGCCTGATTCGAAATCCTGAAAAGCTTCATAAGAATTAAGTTCTCTTGTTAACCATTTAAACCATGGTTCATTTTTATTATGTTTTTTATTTATGATTTTCTTCATGAAAAAATTTTGACTAGTTTAATCATTATTATTTATTCATTCTTTGACAGCTGTACAAATACTTATTTTAAAAAACCAATTAAAGATTAACCTTATTTATTTTTAAAAAATAACTAGCATAATTACCATAAAGCTTTTTAAAGAATAAGTATTTATTACTCATTTTTTTGTTTATGAGATAGCTAGAATTTATTTTTAGTAAAGTACATTGTCAATTCCATTTTACGACTTTCCTTCATCTCCAATTTTAATAATTGGAGCTCTTGGCATTGCAGTAGCGATAGCAGTTTTTTTTATCTCTTACCAAAAATATTTCAATTCTCCTTTGAACAAAGAGCGTGCAGAAAAGAAAAAATCCTTAATTAAGGAACAAAAAGAATTAAATGAAAGATTAGAAAAAATTGAACAAGAATTAAAAAATTTATAAAAATAACTCTTAAATAGAGATGAGATAATGATCTCGAATTCAAAACCTTAATTTTTTAAACAGGAATTTTGGTCTATAAAGAATTATGGATAAAGATCATCTTATTGAGTTAATTTCTAATAGTCTTCTTTACGAGAGCAAAAATTCTGACTCTACTAAGAATCTTAGTGACTTTAAAAATTATTTAGAAAGATTAAATCTAGATCAATTGAGAACTATGTCTAAAGAATTTATTCTTTAGTATAATTTTTAAAAAAAGTATTGTTTATTAAATAATCAATACTTTTTAAAAATTGTTAGTATCGAGAAATAATAAGTGAAATATGCTCAAAGTAAATAGAAGCGATTTTTTAATAAAGCCATTTTTAAAAAGAAATAATATTAAAGCTTGTTTTCAAATTATTTCTACCATCTTACCGATAATTTCTATTTGGTTAATTGTCCACCAAATAATAATTCAACCTTTTCCATTATTGATTAGAGGATTCCTATTGCTGCCTTTTATGGTTCTTCTAACTCTGTTTTCTTCTCGAACATTTTCATTAATGCACGATTGCGGACATAATTCTCTTTTTACAAAACGGAAATTAAACCGCTTTTTTGGATTTTTACTTGGCTTAGTTAATGGTATTCCCCAGAAGTCATGGTCAATTGATCATGCATTTCATCATAGAAATAATGGAAATTGGGAAATTTACAAAGGGCCGATAGATGTTTTAAGTCTTAAAGACTATAATTCCCTTACAAAAAGAGAGCAAATATTTTATAAAGTAAGTCGAAACTGGATAATGCTTTTTCCTGGCGGTTTTTTTTACTTAGTTTTAAAACCTAGATTAGGACTTGTCATTATTATTTTTAATTTCATTAAAGATATTTTTGAAGAGACTTTTAACAAAATAAAGAACAGAGAGATTTCTCAACTTTTAGATATTACTTCAAGAGTCAAACCACCTTTTTCTGATTATGGAGATAATTTCAGTGAACTTTGTGAATTAATAATCAATAACACAGTAGTGATAATAGGGTGGATTTTTATGTGTAAATGGTTGGGGTTTGTTTTTTTCTTATCATTTTATTCCATGGTATTAACCTTATCAGCAGCAATTTTAATATGTATATTTTTCGTACAACATAATTATGAGAATGCATATGCTAAAAATACAAAAAATTGGGATCTCATCGATGGAGCGATTTTAGGTAGTAGCAACTTAGATATCCCTAACTGGCTAAATTGGTTTTTAGCAGACATATCCTTCCATAGCATTCATCATCTCTCTGAGAGAATACCAAATTACAACTTAAGAGCTTGCCATAAAGCAAACATTCATTTACTCCAACAATCAAAGTTCTTAAAGTTAAGCGATTTTTCAAAATGCTTCAAATATATTATTTGGGATAATAAAGATGAAAAATTAATTCCAATAAGTTAAAACCTAATTCAACCTTCTTCTCAATTTTCTTTTTAGAGGAATACTGCTATATGCATGAGTACCAATAGATGGAGGCAAATCATTCTTTAACGGATGCATAAAAGCATTTGCCATACTCTCTAACATTTTCGTAAGCCAAGTAATTACTGATTTCATTTGAAAATCTAAAAGTGTACTTTTTTATCATCTAACTATATTACTGAAAAGTAAATCAGTCTTTATGCTGATTTTTTAAGAAGATTATTTTATAAATTAATATTAAATAATCATAATTATTTTTTACTTTTGTGTTTTAAAAGAAGGATATTACTATCTTTTTCAAGGTGAACCTGCTGCAAAAGAAATTTAGTAAATAATACTTATTTTTTCTGATTCACTTAATAAATTAAATTATTAAACATAAATTTGTGCTATATCTCTATTCCAAATAAATCCAAAAATATTATGAATGATTCATTTGTTTCTACCAACCAAAATACAGAAATAGATTCTATTAATTCATATTTTGAGTGTATTACTGAATGCAGTATTGTGGATGGTCATCAAGAATGTATTACTCGTTGTTTAGAAGTTCATTTAAAGGGTGGTGATCAAAATGAATAAAAAAAATTCACCTCAAAGGAAAACAACTTTAAAATGGAACTCGAATGGAGAGCTTTCCGAAATTGATATGTTAAGAATTTTAGAAAAAATATCATCACATGATCTTAATCAATGTGAATTAACATGCGATTCTGATACAAATTAAGATATGTTTTTCAATATATTTCTAATACTGCTGATAAAAAAGCAGCTTATGGGATTTTTGTAGGTTTTTAATTAATCAGATTTCAATCAAGATTTAGAACATTTTCACAAAACTATAGTTTTATCCTAAAAATTAATTTTTAGAACTTCTACCTTTTTTTAAGAATGTTTTACTAATTTCTTTTTTTGTTAGTTGAATCGGTTTTACTAATCCTGAATCACCATGAGTTGGACAATAATAAGTCATAAGCATCCAATTTTTTTCTTGATCCATAACTAATCACTATTTAAATAATGAATAAGTAAATAGGATGAATTTTGAAAAAATTGCTTTTTTTTAAGCTTTTTTTCTTTTTTACTTAATAATTTATAAAAATTTTGAATCTATTCTCACAAAATAGATATAAATACGCATGACTTTAAAAAAAAATCCTGCTATTTATTAATAAATTCAAAATTATTCATGTCTCTAGAATCTATATTGATGGTAGTTGCTCCAATCTGTCTTTTTACAGTAGGAGTTATTGTTTTACCTATCCTGGTAAAGCCACGTAAACAATCTGGTTTACCTAAGAGATATATACGCGGTCTTTAAATTAATTAATTAAGCTTCAAAAAAGAGAAAGACAATCAGCATAAAAAGGAAATAAATAAATAATAAAAAAATTAAAAAGATTGCGATAAAAGAATAAAAAAAAATGTTTGGCAAAGATAGTTTTTTGAAGATGAAATTAAAATCTTGAAAACTTTTCGAAAAAAAATTTATTAATTCTTTTCATTATGAGATGCTGTGATGGATAATAGATGATATAAATTCACTTTTATTTAACAAAATTCTTAACCAACAAAAATTTGAGTAATATAAAATTTTCTGGTCTTAAAGGCCAAGCGCTTGTAATAAAGGATAAAGATATTCCAAGCATAAAAGAATTTCAGGATGTTATCCCAGATCACTACTTTAGGTGCAATACCAAAACTTCTTTGAAGTATCTTTTACAATCAGCTTTCATTCAATCATTAGTAGTAGCAATAGGGTTATCTATTCCATTTACCCCAAAAATGATCCCAATTTGGATAATTTACGCATTAATTTCAGGAACCACTGCAATGGGATTCTGGGTAATTGCCCATGAATGTGGGCATGGAGCATTCTCTAAAAACAAAACATTGGAATCTGTAACTGGTTATTTACTACATTCATTACTTCTCGTGCCTTATTTTTCTTGGCAGCGTTCTCATGCAGTTCATCAT
Source organism: Prochlorococcus sp. AG-347-M23 (assembly GCA_003278855.1). Taxonomy (GTDB): domain Bacteria; phylum Cyanobacteriota; class Cyanobacteriia; order PCC-6307; family Cyanobiaceae; genus Prochlorococcus_A. Next base: position 88,760 of record QCCU01000003.1, read on the forward strand.
CGGTTCACAAATAACATAACTAATGGAGAAACTCACGTCCCTTTAGTCATTAAAGGGAATGGTGTTACAGAAAAAGTTGGCGGAGAAAAAGAATTACATTTTTCAAATTCCTTAGGTAAGAAAAATTATGGAATGCTTCAACTTGTTTTACATCTAATATTTGGCTGGCCTGCTTATTTACTTACTGGAAGTACAGGAGGTGTTAAATATGGCACTTCAAATCATTTTTGGCCAATTAAACCATTTTCTAAAGCATTATGGCCATCAATATGGGCCAAGAAAGTTTGGATATCAGATATTGGTGTAGGTTTGACATTAGTGGCCATTTTTTATTTAGTTTTCAAGTATGGATTATTTCCAGTAATTACTCTGTATTTGGGCCCTTTATTAGTAGTTAATTGTTGGCTAGTAGTTTATACATGGCTTCATCATACAGATTCAGATGTGCCTCATCTTTCAAATACGGAATTTTCATTTATGAGAGGAGCATTTCTATCTATTGACAGGCCTTACGGTAGAGTCCTTAATTTTCTTCACCATAATATAGGTTCTAGCCATGTCGTTCATCATGTATGTCCAACGATCCCTCATTATCATGCAAAAAAGGCAACTGTCTTAATTAAAAAAGCCTTTAAAAAAGCATATCTTTTTAATCCTGATCCGATACACAAAGCTTTATGGAATATTGCCTGCAATTGCGTTGCTGTCGAGTTAGACATCAAGAGAGGAAGATATATATGGCAATCTTCATACAAAAATGATGGATTAAAAACACAATAAGCATCAATTCTTTATCACTTTAATTTACGCAAATCTGAAAAAAATATAAAAGAATTAGCAATAACAAATTTTTCATCTTAGATAATACTCACAAGCTTAGTAATTCTATGAGTGGCGACAATTTACATGGCAAACAGCCTATTAAATTTTATTCGGAAAAAATAACACTTACAAAAGTTGAATTATTAGAAAGACAGTTGAGTTTAGGCGAAAAAATTTCAGATTTAGATCAAAAGCATAAAGAATGGAGCAAAAAACTATCAGGTTGATCATCTAATAAGATTAATTTTAAGAACTTATTGATATTTGTATTTCATTATCAAGAAACTTTTCTGTAAATTATTGAAAAATTATTTGCAGGCATTCTAATAATATCCTCTTGAGAAAAACCATTTTTCTTACTCTCATCACAAACTTCCTCAAGATTTTTAATACCCCAAAGATCATTTTGCATTTTTAATGAATTATCGAAAAAATAATTACTTTTACTTGTATGCTTATTACAAATTTTAAATGGCCCATACAAAATCAAAAATTGTCCCTTATTCAGTAATTTTCCTGACTCTCTAAAGAGTGCTACAGTACAAGACCACTCTGCTACATGAATCATATTTATAGAGACTATTCCTTGCAAAGAATTAGCTAATATCAATGGAATTTTCCAAGGAATTTTTTCTACATCAATCTCAAGAGGCTGGGGCATTTTCTTAGATAGGTCCTCATACTCAATCCAAGAACTTATACTTTTTCTATGCACTAACTCTGGGTCACTTGTTTGCCAAATTATTCCAGGAAATCTTTTTTGAAAAAACACTCCATGTTCACCACTACCACTCCCTATTTCCAATACTGAACCTTTTTTTATAATTCGGGATAGTACATCACCAATGCAGTCTCTATTTCTTAGAGTTGCCGAAAAAAAAAGTCTATTATCCAAAATTAAAAAAATTGGTCGCTTCAGTAAAAATAATAATTTTAAAATCCTTGATTATTTAACCTTTCTCAATTTAGGAGTCTTGAAAAACATTATTTTAAGGCTAAAAAATAATATTGAAATTGTAAGAGCAGGCAAGATATAAAGTATTAAATCAGATTTCATTAGAGAAGGAATCCTGCCAAAAATTAAATGCATGTAGTAGGTCGCGAATGACATAAATTCATATATATCTAATGTATTAATAGCAATTATTTGAATTCTAAAAACTACTTTTAGTCAAAACTAAAATTAAAAAAAAAAGAGTCAGCCTGTATCCCTACTAGCTGACTCTATTTTTATATTAATTTAAATTACCTCTAAATGAGGGTATACCTCTAAAGAAACAAGGTGAAAAGCTTAAATTTTTTTTTTCAAATTTAAAAAAATCAGAACAAAAATAATAATACAGATTAGGTATATTTCGACACATATATGTAGCAATTTTTTGAATTTTCCTGATAAAGCGATGAATAATCCCTTTGTTTCTTTACATTAATATATATTTATGTTATATTTGTTAACAAATTACACAAATCAAATGACTCCAGAAGCAGAACGTTTTAATGGTTGGGCAGCAATGTTAGGTTTCGTTGCAGCAGTTGGCGCATATGTCACAACAGGCCAGATCATTCCAGGTTGGTTCTAATGAAAAATAACGAACCAAAAATAGTTGAAAAAGAAAAAATCGTTGCTGAAAAGCTTAACGGCAGATTCGCAATGTTGGGTTTTGTTGCTTTAGTTGGAGCATATTTAACTACAGGTCAAATCATTCCAGGTTTTATCTAATTCAATTTTTTTAATTTTATAAAAAAGTCTAATTTAAATTAGACTTTTTTTTTGACTTTTTCTAATTTATTAATCTAAATTGGCGACAAACGATTTAATTTAAGAGATGAAAATGACGATATCTACTAACTTTTAGAATAAAATATGATTTTGATTATTCTTCTTCCTTAAAACTTAAATTTACTTGTTAATTAATGCTATCTTTATCTAAATAATTAAAGAATTTATGAGAGTAAAGCTCGAACCGGAGACAGCATTCATTGGAAAAAAATTTGCTTATATATTTTTGGGAATAATATTTAGCCTAAATGCCATAACTTTTATTTGGTTTTTCTTATTTTCAAATTTAAAATAAAAATCTGAATTTTTTTTCTAAAAAGCAAAAATAATTTAGCTTAAAAAAAGAGTTTATAAAAAAGGTTAGTTGGTTACTAAAAAATTCCAGGAATGATTTGTCCTGTTGTGACATAGGCACCTAATAGTGCAACGAAACCAACCATAGCCCATCTACCATTTACTTTTTCTGCATTTTGAGGGTAGCCGTCGTAAGAAACAGTTTCATCAATATAAGGCCTTGTTTCTGAGGGAAACATATTCTGTCTTCCGCCTGATTCTGTAGTAACTCCTGATTTTGTCATTAAAAATAAAATAATTGTTAACTAAAGTAACACAAATATTAACTTATGTAAACCAAAATTTCGAATAAATTGGCTCTGAGCATTCATATTATGAGTCAAAATGTGACATTTATGTTTAAAAATTTAACAAGTCGCATTTTAAAAATCACTTTTTTATTAGAAATTCGCAATCATTCATTAAAATAAGCATTTATACTCACAGTAAGTAATTTTACTTACTAGAATTGATTTAGCATTTAGGAAGTGCTTAGCTGGTTAAGGCAGAAAATCTGAATTAACTAGATCGTCATGAGCTTGCCGGTGGGATACTTGCAGGCTCTTTCAATTTTAAAAGCAAGTAAATATACTAAACATATAGATATTTATTGGACCCATTGAATTAAATCTTGAAGATAAGTAAATAATGTCAAAGATTTATTTATTTGCTAAATAGATAATAGACTGAACAAAATGTATGTCTTTAGATTTTATTTTAATACCATCATGTATTTTGATTATTCTTTTTCTACTAAATCGAGAAAATATAATCTACAAAAAAAATCAAAAGGTTAAATAATATCGTTATTCTAAAAAAGTTTAATACTTAATTAAGATCTAGAGATCGTACAATATATTTTTTTTAAAATAATAAATTTTTAAAAACCACTTTAATGTAATAAAGTTTCAAAATCTTAGAGAGAATTTAGTAGAGAAACTATACGCACTTTTTTCTTGAAATTAATTTGTCCCAATATAGTTTTGCATTATTAATTTGATTTAGTTTTTGTTGGCAGTGTATGCAATTGCATTCGTATATGAAAGTTTTATTTTTCATTCCTAACCCCTTTCTTTTTAAGAAACCAAATTTTTTGTTTTACTGCAAGTAAAAAAACTATTTTTTTTTAAACATGGGTAAATTAAAATTTTCTTTTTACAGAAATTTTATTTTGGTTTATACAACATTCATATTTTATAATGCGGGAAAAGACAGTACAAATTAAATAAATTTCTTTTGAAACTTTCAAATCAACTAGTAATTAAAAAAGCTTTAAATAAAATAATTGCTCCTTGGTATTCCATACCTTTAATAGATAGGTGGTTATTAGGTCAAATAATCCCTCCTATGATATTTGCAATTTCTGCATTTACTGTTATTTCATTATCTGTTGGGGTAATGTTTGATCTCATAAGAAAAATTGTTGAATTTGGTTTACCTCTATTTTTAGCTTTAAAAGTTCTTTTTTTTAGTTTGCCTAGCTTTTTAGTTTTGTCATTCCCAATGGCAGTTTTGCTATCTACATTATTAGCCTATGGAAAATTATCAAGCAATTCAGAATTGTTAGCCTTGAAATCTTTAGGGATAAAAACCTCAAGAATTATTTCTCCAGCCATTGCTCTTTCAATATTTATGACGGGTTTAACTTTCTATTTTAATGATAATTTAGTTCCTAGAAGTAATAAGTTGGCTGAAACAACTTTAAGAGCAGGCATGGGAAGTTCTTTTAGCGGCGAAACACAGAAATATAATATTATGTTCGCGAGATATGGATCCAGGATAAATGCATCTTCTAAGAAGCCAACTAAATCAAATACGCACCTTACTCATATATTCTATGCTTCATTATTTGAAAACAACATTATGAAGGGGGTTACTGTATTGGATTATTCCAGAGAAGATATTCAACAAATCCTAAAAGCAAACTCTGCAAAATTTGATAAGAAAAACTCTTCTTGGATATTTTCTGAAGGAAGTATTGTATCTATTGATCCAAAGGGACAAACAACGAATATTAAATTTAAAGAATACACATATCCCTTCGTGGAGGGCCCATTAGACTTAGCAAAAGTGCCTAAAGATTCTACTGAGATGACTCTGAAGCAGGCTTTAGAAGCAGAAAAAATATATAAAAAAACTGGTAACATAAAAGAGATAAGAAGAATTCAAGTCCGCATTCAAGAAAAATTTACTCTACCTTTCGCATGCTTGGTTTTTGGTTTAATAGGAAGCAGTTTGGGATCTAAATCTAATTTAAGATCTTCAAAAAGTCAGGGATTTGGATTGAGCGTAATTCTTATATTAATTTATTATGTAATGTCATTTATATTTAGTTCATTTGGAGTGAAAGGTATTTTAACTCCTATATTGGCTGCATGGTTACCTGTCTTAATTTCTTTAGCAGGTGGAATTTATTTATTAAGAAAATCAAGTTCTTTTTAAGATTTTAAGAACATTAATAAGTAATTAGCAAAATTTTTAAGTATAAAATTCTTGGATCTCTATATTCAATCTATTTTTTGATAACCGTACCAATCAGGATGATTGTTTTCTTCAACAAAATTATTATCTGGGGTTAATTCTATTTCCCAGTAGCCTATCTTTTTTATTAGTTTACAATTATCACAACCAATTATTATTTTTAGAGAAGCCATATCATCTTTATGCTTTTTTTTACAACCAATAAGCCATTTAGATTTAGCTTTATTTTGTGCCTCTAATTTATTCGAAGCTATAACTAAACCAAACTCATGTTTTTCTTGCATAGAGCTTGGATCATAGCCTCCAATATTGACAAACCATAAATTGTTTTGGGGCTTGTTTCTATTAGCTAATTGCTTTTTGTTAATTTTATCATTTTCAAAATTTTTCAAATTTATCTTATAGCCATCTATATACTTTATTTTTTTATAGCTATCAATATGCAAACCTTTTGGAGATCCAAACCAATCCTTTCTTAAAGTATCATATGTATCCTCAATTTTAGATCCAACAACCCATCTAACATCATGGAGTTCAATATTAGCTTTTTTAGCTCTTCCCCCAAGCACAACCAAATAAAGAAAAATATTTTCTAATTTTTTCACTTTTATTTAATGAGGTTTATTACTGCAATTTAATTAAAATTATAAAATTTTAGCTTATAGATAATTTTACTAATTCAGAGATTCTGTTAATTAAACCAACCTTTTTTCTTTTCTTTAACTTTTGGTGAAGTCTGAATCTTAGGCTCCTCGTCTACTCTACCTTTAATAATCATTAAGGGAACTATAGCCCATAGAGCTAAAAATAATATCCAGAATAGGTAAATGTTCATACTATTAAAAATCAATAAAATCATAATAAAATTAATTAAATATGATTCGTGAGTTTCTTTTTAAAGTTCTAATTTAGATGTATACTCATAGGTTTATTTTTAATAGAAGCTGTATAAAATGTCTAACAAATTTTATATAAATATTGAGGTTGACTTAAAAATTTTTATCCAGTAATTAAAATAATCGCACTCATCAAAACCACTGCTTTGCTTCAGGATTTGTAGAGTGCATATTTATAATGACACGATAAAATTTTTTCGTGAATCTTTTTAAATCAGACTTTTGCAAATCTAAAAAAATGAAAAAATGTGATTTATGTCATAAGCCAGATAAAACTCATTACAGAGTTAAATCAATAATTCATAAGAACTGGATTTTTTGTTGTAAAGAATGTTGGAATCTAATTTCGACATATAAAAATTATTCTTATGGAGGAACTAGAAAGTCAAAATAAATTAATTGTATTAGAAAAAATTTTTACTTTTTAAAAAAAATCATTAATTTCTTTTTTAATAGATTTATATTCTAAATTAATTTCTTTAATAAATTTATCTACTTCATTTTTAGTATTCTTATATTCATTTATTTTTTGTTTGGTTTTCTCATAGAAAATGGATTCAAATTTTCCTGGACTGACCTCCTCAATCCAATATCCTGCTAAACAATAAATTTGATTTGGAACAATAGTAATAATAAATAAGTTTTTGGAATTTTTATATTGATCAATTATCTTATTAGCGAAAACACCCTTAGTTTTGTTAGTCCCAAATATAGTAATATCTTTTGCTAAAGACTTAAAATTCTTCGATAGATTCTTACTTTTTTCTAATGTATTTCTAGAAATTATTTTTTCTAAAGAATAACAATAATCGAAAAAATTAGTATTTTCTTTTTTTGAAGGATATATAGTTATTAGAGAACTAAAAAGTAAAAAAAAAGTTAAAATAAATTTTTTAAACATTTTATTTTAATTAAATTTATCATTTCATAAATATAAAAAGACAATTCATAAATTACTATCAATTACCTTAAAAAGATTCACATTAATTAAAAAGATTTCTTTTAATTGAGCTAAACATCTTTAAGAAAATTTAAAAGTTTTTCGGACTAATAAAGTATTTATCAAACGCTTAAAATTTTTTTCTTATAATTAGATTATGAAAAATTCTTTTTTGAAAAATAAAAGTATCAAATCTTGTTTAGATTTTTTTTCAAGATTATCGATTTCAGCAATATTTATCTCGGCAATACCAGGCAAAATAAATGATTTCGAGAGAACAGTTGAATATATTTCTTCAAAAGGTATTCCTGAACCAATTTCATCTATTCTTCTAGTGGGAGCAATTATATGTCTTATCTTGGGTTCTGGATTTTTTATATTTGGGGAAAATCAAAAAATCGGTTCAGTCTTTTTATTACTATTTATTATTCCAACAACAATAATTTTTCATGTATTCCCTTTTCATCAAAGAGCAGTATTTATGAATCTCGGATTGATAGGTGGATTAATTATTACCGCAATAAGGGAACCAAAATAAATTACTTAATTAAATAAACCTTAATATTCTTTTATTTTTTCTCTCTTAATTCTGGGAAGCAATTTGCAATATGAATTAATTCATAAACCTCTTTGCTACTGTATTTTTTATTCGGAACTCCACTTCCCACCTCTATACCTCTCTCTTTCATCTTCTTTAGTATCAATTCTTGTCTTTGCATACTTGTCATAGACTTAAATCTTTTAGTTCGTTCTTCTTTATTCACTAGATTTTAATTTAGTTACCCTTTTTAAAGTTATAACAATTAGCGATTCATTAAATAAGTAAGAAAGCCAGTAAATGTAAGTAATTTAAATCCAATAAAGAAAGGCAAATATTTTTTGACCTTTTTGCCAACCGGCAATAATTTGTTTAATGAATTGATCATGATTTACATTAAAAATCTAATTATTTCCAATATCCTAACGAATTTTTTTAGAATTATTCCATTTTGATTTGTACATTTTAAATAGTAGATCTAAACTAGGAGGGCTATGTACCTTTTTTTATGAATGATAAAGAAACAATAATTTCATTGTTAAATGAGTTTGCCAATCCAAAAAAAATGGCCTCATTTTTTGTTGACAATGCGACTCCAGATTTTTTATTCATAAGACCGAGTGGTAATCCTATAGATGCAAAAGGGTTCGAACAAATGATTACTGGTGATATAGTTCAAGAAAAGGCAGAAATAACCAAAATTCACCGATTCGAATTTTTAAGCGAAAATATAGTAATGTGCATTTTTACACTAGGTTCAAAATTTACTTATAAAGGGACAGCTAATGATGACTTACCAACAGTTACGTCAATTTTTAAAAAAGTAAATGATGTTTGGAAAATTCACTGGATGCAAAGATCTACAGGAAATTCTGATTTATCTTTATGGGATTAGCAAAGTTAATATCTTTTTTAATGGTGCTACTACTTGTAGGTAGTTCTTTTATTGGATTAATTTTTTATTTTATAAAATAAATACATCAAAAAATATCCCGTTAATATTTCTTTTTAGAAAACAATTGCTTCTTTTATTAAGTAATTTGATTTTTAGGTAAAAATAAAAACTTTAGACAGACTAACGCCTATATTTAATGCTAATAAAGCAATTAGTAACTTACTCATTTTTTAGAACTCTCAACTAATTTTTTGTAAAGCTCTTCAGAAATAGGTTGCATAACCTTCTTAAAAATCTAATTACAAATTAGTTATTTTAAAATTAATTTCTCGTTACTAAATATACGAATATATAAATTTTTAAATAGGTAAAAAATATCTCTACAATAAGTTTTTCTTATAACGCATTAATAAGTACTTAGTTCAAAAACTCAAATAAATGTCCAAACTTTTTTAAAAAAAGAAATTAATAATCTTATTTCAAGTAAATAGATCCTCTATAAGTGAGTTTTATTATCTTTTCTTCTTGTTTTCTACAGTACACGAATGATTTTCCATTGAAATACATGTTTACCATGATGCAGCTCCTGAACTTGCTCAAGTCCCCGTCCTATGGCTTGAGTCGTACTGCGGTCTATCAGATGGTAGATCGGACGATTTTGTAGTATCGACTACAATCCATTTATAAAGTATTTATACTTAGATGTCAACAATTAATAGGAACTAAACTTCAATTTAAAATTAGATTCTGTTCTCACAAACAGCCTTAAAAGAATATAGAACATATAACTACGAGTAACTCCCATAAAAACTGAAACAAATGCTAGAACTACACAAATAGGGCAATGTGGGAATCCCATTATTTATTTTCCAATATAAATTTTAATTCAGCCTCTGCATTATAAATTTCAATTCTTCTGTTAAGTAGTTTGAAAAATTTAATTATTTTTTTCACAATTAAACCTTCTTTAGGCATCAATAATAATATTATCATTAGAATGAATATATCAATGAGCAAAAATACTGAATCCATTGATATAACAAGTGTTTGTAACATTATTATACAATAAATAAAACTGACATTTGCTCAGATACTCTTGATCAATTAACCAATAAAGTCTAATTCAGAATTCAATATAATAATTGGAGATCTAGTTACCTTGAAGTGCTATTTTTCTTTTGCTAAAAAAATAAAGCGGGCTAAAGTCCAATACTCCACGAGGATTTAGTCCGCTGCCTAAAGCCAGAGAGTGCAAATTTTTCTTAATTAATTTGCAACCATGCGTTATCAGGTAAATATCTTGATTGCGCAATAAATTTATTTTGTATATTGCTATTACAAAAATGATGAGTTTATTTAAATTAGTTACTAAATCCTCGTGGAGAAAGCTTTAGTAAATTTCTTTTACTGGTTACTGATAAGATCAGCCGAATCTCATTATGGAGAATCATTTGTATCTGTAGAAGTTCCATCTAATTCAATCAAAAGTTTGTCTTGATTTTAGAAAGTTTTTAATACTTAAATTCATAGCTTTCTGAAAATTGAATAACTAATTTGAGTTAAGTTGGTTAATTATCTCTATTGCAAATAAAGATAAGGTTGTTAATCTTGCATTTAAAGAAGAAACTTAATTTCTTAAACTGATGCAATTTGATCATTTAAATTTCAATAAAGATGATGGCCTCATGTCCATAGAAGATTTAAGGGCTTTACGTCTTCGAAAAAAGAAAATTGAAAGTGATAAGAAAGCTAGAAAGTATATCATTGATATAAATCAAAGATATAGAAAAATGAGTACCCGCAAAAGTAATAACTTTTTAAGGAATATGAACCCTTTTAAAAAGGCCGCATGAATTGTTAATCTTGATTTTGTTAATTAGTTTAACTTTGCAACTTTCAATGTAAGATTTTAATGGTGTTTCTTTGGAAGAGTTTCACCAAGAGGGGTCAATTTTTGGCCCCTTCTTTGCAGAGATATTTTTTAATTGAAACTCGTTATAAAATTAAAGTAATACTCTCCAAGAAGGCGAAAGTGATGTAAATCTTTTTTTTAAAGTTTTTTATTAACACTTAATGAAAACTCTATATCTTCAACTAAAACCTCTTATTAAAACAAAAGTTTTAGCTTAGGGACCATTTTCCATAATTTATTGAATTTTTTCATTTGCGATTTTTAATGGCTTCACCTACAAGTTGGGAATTCTACAAAGAAGTTGAAACTAAAACTCTATGGGTCAATATTTGTACCCAAAATTTAGAAAGAGTAGCTATTTCGATCAATAAATGGTGGAAGGCAAGATATCCAACATACAAAATCAGAATAGTTTCTAAAAAAGAATTTGAGCTAATAAAAATGCAAGCTAAGAAAAAGGAGCAATAAAATTATTCTTTGGTAAATATTGATGCTGAATATTTAATTTTTGCAGCTATTATAAAATAAATAAATTAAGGAACAAATGAACTCTGCATTTGCAAAAGTCTCAAATTTGAAAGTTAACAAGGCTTCTAAAATAGCTATTACTCTCGCCTCATCAACTTTCTTTTTATATGGCTTGGGTCAAGCACCCATTTTTAAAAATATTCTTGCAGGTGTCTTCTCTTGCTCTGGCTAAATAAAATACTGTTTTTTTAGAGAAGCTAAAAAGCTAAAATAGACTTTGATTGACAGTCGATCTAAACTTAGAGGGATAAACCCCTCTTTTTTAATGATTAATAGATTTATTTATGAAAAGATAATGACTCTTCTTATTTCTCTTTTCAGCTGATGAATATTTCCCCGCACCTATTAATTGATGCTGTGATATTAAGCGCTGCCCTTACGATAACTTTGGTATTAAGAGCAAAAGGTAATGCTGCCAGAAAAGAAAAAGAAAATAAATGATTACTAAAGAAGAAAAAGTATTTAAAAAACCTAAATTATATAGATTTTGGAACTTTCTTATTTATGGAAGTTCAATAGCTATTGGAGTTTTCTTAGTTTATTTATATTCTGCTTATGTCTTTATAAATAAATGACTTACATGTACGGCATAGCGATTACTTATGGGGTTGTGAGCCTTTTATTGCTTGGTGGGTTTGCATACTTTACTTTTAAAATGAAACGGTAATTTTTATGTCCTCTTCAATGAAAGATTTCTTAGATAAATTTTTTGATTTATGTAGAGAATATCAACAAGAAATTCCACCTCAAAAGATGGCTGAGATTTTAAGAGAATATGCAGCTAGATTAGATGAATGATAGATACTGGCAGACCTTAGAAAGTATTAAGAGAATATAATCTCTAAGCAAAATTTATACAAATTTTTTTAAAGTTAGAATAAATTTTTTGAAGATATTTTCCTTGCAATTATTTATAATTTGAGATTTTTTTTTGATCCTTAATCCGTACAATTTTGTTCCTCTAACCGCACACATAAAACTTGAAATTTACCATTCAAATGAATTAGAACATTGTTGTAGTAAAGGGGTGAGTCTTATGGCACTAAATGACACATTTACTATCCAAGAAATTAATTTGGATAAAAAAAACCTTTCATATTCTAATAAGCTCAAAGAAATTGAAGCATATTGGAATAACGAATGTGCAGAAAATCCGAGTAATAACCATTGCAAGATTTTTTGTGATTAAAACTTTAACTTTTAGGTATTCTTACGCTTGATTTTTACATAATACCCGTACTAAAGAATAATTAGATAGAAAGGAGGCCAAGCAAATGACTAATTTAGGTATAGAAATTTTATTTTGGACAATTTTAATTTCCTATCTGGGATTAAGGTTTTCTCAAACTTGGAATGGATTCAAAAAACAGTATTAATTAGGAGAATAGAAAATGAAACTACAAACTCAGTTCACTGTCCCAAACAAAGAATTAAAAGATCTTGATTATGTTAAGAAAGTAGATTTCTTAGAAGAAACTTTAAACAAAGAATGTATAGATTATCCAAATCAAGAAGATTGCTTGGTTTGTTGCAATTAGAAATCAAAAAATAGCTGTTTTTTAAAAGTAAATAAATTTTTATTAGTTTTTATAAATTTTTCAAAAGGGAGTTAGCACTATGGAACTAAAATTCTTCCCAATAAATATTTTTAGAGAGACTCCAAAAGTCACATTCTTTGATGCAGGCATAGATAGTTCTAATGGTTCTGATGTTGTGATCCATTCTGGGGAAGCTATATCTCCTCCAGATGATTTAAAAGATGAACAATATTATGTTCACAATCATCAAATTGACCACAATTTAGTTATCACTGGAGAAAGGAAATTTGTTTTAATAAATCCTTCTTGGGATGAACCTCATCATGTGATTTATTTAAATAGATCTATGGGAGCATTAGAAATTCCTATAGGAACTTATCACAGATCTATCTCAGGGAAAGAAGGTAGTATTGTTTTAAACCAACCCAAAAGAGATAAATTTTTTGATCCTGCTAAAGAATTTATCCCTCAAAAATTAGAAAAAATTAATTTAATTAATGCAAGAAAAAGTACACCTGTTTATTGGATTTACGAAAATAACAAAATCAAAAAGGTCTATTTAAATCCTCTAAAAAGAAAAGTTGAAACTCTTGTTTGAAATGAAAAAAAATATATCCCCTAGTAATAATTTAAAAAACCTGAATTTAATTATTAATTCTGATACTTATAAATTGGCTCACGAAGATATTGGCCTAATAAGCCGAAATGAAATGCGTGGAGTTAGAATGCTTCTTGAAATTACTAAACCAGATTTAATCCTTGAAGAAAATAAAATTCTTTCAACCATAATTATTTTTGGAGGCGCAAGCATTGCAGAAGAATCAAATACAAAAAAGAGAATTGAAAATATAAAAGAATTAATTAAAAAAAATCAAAAATCGATACTTCTAAAACGAAATTTAAATAGATTAGAAAATTTGCTTCTAATGAGTAATTACTATCAATCTGCAAGGGAGTTTTCTAAACTTGCTTCAATTAATAATCAAAATAAAAACTGTAATTCTCATGTGATTGTTACAGGTGGTGGGCCAGGAATTATGGAAGCTGCTAATAGAGGTGCATTTGAAGCAAATTGTAAGTCTATAGGGTTAAATATCAGTCTCCCTAATGAACAAATACCAAATGCTTTTATAACTCCCGGTCTTTGCTTTAAATTTAATTATTTTGCATTAAGAAAGATCCATTTTGTTATGCGATCAGTAGCTGCCGTATTTTTTCCTGGAGGTTTTGGAACACTAGATGAATTATTTGAACTATTGACACTTTGTCAAACAGGAATGAAAACTAAAATCCCAATAATACTTTTTGGTAGAGAGTATTGGAATAAGATAATTAACTTTGAATATTTAGCTGATCTTGGATTAATTGAAGATGAACATTTAAATCTTTTCCAATATGCAGACACTGCATCAGAAGCATGGGAAATTATCAAATCATCAAAAATCTCAGCTTAAAGGTAAGCTAATTATTTTAAATAACTTTTAATTACTTAATTTATAATTTGTTTTAACAGTTTTTATTATTGAATCTTGTGGTTCTTCACTTGGGAAACAATTAATAATCCTATATTTGCCTCCTTTTTTATCAGTCTCAACAACTGTAAATTCAACGTATTTACCAATTCCATCTCTTAAATCCTTGACTTCAGTATTAATTATCTCTTCTTTATCATTTTCGATGATACGAGATTTACCTCCGCAACTTAACAAAGCGTTTCCCTCAGTGAGAAAAAAATCTTTGTCATTACTGCAAGAAGATAGGAAAGATAAAGAGACTATTATGAGTATAAAATTTTTCATAATCAACTTTTTTGTACTTAACTACATTATCGATAAAGCATATTAAATATGTAGTCAAATCCCTACCAAATTAAAAATTTAATTAATAATTTTCGTGAACTAAATAGAAATTATTTTAGAAAGAAATGCCCGATGCATTTAGAAAATCTTTATAAATATTTTGCCAGTGTATAATCCTTTGTTCAAGTCTATTAGGCGGACCAAGTTTAAAATTTTCCAGATAAGACTTATGAACTGATTCGACAATAACTTTATCTTCTCCAAGAAATTCTAATATACTTTTTTTCCAATTTTCTAAATCATTTTCACATAAAGATGCAGAGGCTAATTTAATTTCAATGATACACTGACCAATATTTTTAGGAAGATAATTTATTAAAACAATCCCTTTACCAGGCCAGATTATTAGATGGGTCCATGGGAGTAATCCAAAGGTATATAGATTTGCTTCACTACTAAGAGGGGTAACAAGTACATTACAAAATTCACTGAAGAAATACCTGTAGTTTTTAATTGGACCTTGTTCTTTATGTAGGGTATCTTTATGAGCTATTGATACATGATAATCG
This sequence comes from Prochlorococcus sp. AG-347-M23, assembly GCA_003278855.1. Taxonomy (GTDB): domain Bacteria; phylum Cyanobacteriota; class Cyanobacteriia; order PCC-6307; family Cyanobiaceae; genus Prochlorococcus_A. The sequence continues at coordinate 103,791 of QCCU01000003.1, forward strand.
TCAAGTGTATTGTCATGGGCAATTTTCCAATTACAATTTAAGGTATCAGAAAATTCAGAAAAAATACTGTAATTCATATCCCATTGATCATTACATTTTCTCCCAACAAGCTCAATTTGTTCATCTATAAATATTGGTTTTTTGCTGAAATTAATCCAAATTAAAGGTCCATTTATTAAAGAGTTAACTTTTTCTAAAAAATAATCCTCTGTTTCTATTTTTGTTTCAAAATCGTACTTTAATGGCAAGGTTTTAAGTTTGCCAAAACTATCAAAAGTCCAGCCATGGTAAGGACAAAAAATATTTTTAGAAGGATTTAATTTTGTTTTTGGCAAACACAATTTTGACCCACGATGAGGGCATCTATTTTTGAAAACAGTTATTAAATTTTTTTCTGAACAAGAGATTAATAATGATTGATTAAAGAATTTTTTTTCCAATATTTCGCCAGGTTTAATTTCTCCAATGAAAATCAATGGGTGCCAATAATTTTTTGAATAGTTTTCTAATTCAAGTTCAAAAATTTTTTGGTCGCTATAAAGCCAAGTAGGCAAAAAACTAGTTGACATTATTTATTTTTTTTGGAGGCCTCTTAAAAAATCAGATAACTCATATCTTAATTTTGCAAAATCCGAATCAAGTTTCAATTTATCTAAATCTCCTTTTTGTAGATCTACCTTAACTTCTTTTATAATTCTTCCAGGATTAGGAGCTAAAATACATATTTGCTGAGAGAGAGCTAATGCTTCTTCAATATCATGGGTTATAAGTAAAACTGTCAATGAAGTTTTTTCCCATAATTCATAGAGAAATTTCTGCATAGATTCTCTTATCTGTAAGTCCAAGGCTCCAAAAGGTTCATCTAAAAGTAGAATTTTAGGGTTAGTCGCTAGAGCTCTTGCAATTGCAATCCTTTGTTGCATTCCTCCAGATAATTCTTTTGGATACTTATTTCTCGAATCCTGAAGACCTACTACTTCTAATAAATAAGATGTCCTATATTTTATTTCTTTCAACTTGTAAGAATTTAAATTCATTCCAAATGCAATATTCTCAGATGCAGTCAGCCAAGGGAAAAGACTATATTTCTGAAAAACCATTCCTCTATCCAATCCCGGTCCACTAACTATTTTTCCATCTACTTTTACGTTCCCTTTAGATGGACTCTCAAGCCCAGCAATAATCCTCAATATAGTACTTTTACCTGATCCAGAGCTCCCAACAAGAGTTTTAAATTCTCCAGAACTTATTGAAAAGCTTATTCCTTCAATTGCCTTTTTTCTATTTGAACCTTCCCCAAAATATTTTGAAATATTATTAACATCTAATTTCATTTAAATAGCCCATTTACATGTACTTCTAAGTAGCAATCTAAAACTCATATCCAAAGCAAATCCTATTAATCCAAGAACAATTAATTCTGCAAATATTTGATCTGTGCGAAAAAATCTTTGAGCCAGTTGAATCCTTTTACCTAAACCAACTTCTGCTGCAATTAACTCTGCAACAATTACTAAATTCCATGAAGTTGCAATATTAATTCTTAAAGTATCAATAATACTTGGCAATGAATATCTTGCTATTACTCTGATCAATAAATCTTTTGTATTACCACCTAAAGTAAGCGTTGTTTCAATGAGTTCTTTGGGTACAAATTTTACTGAATCCATAACCATCAAAACATTAAAGTAAACGGTACCAATGAAAATTAATGCGATTTTTGGAGCCTCTTCAATTCCTAAATAAATAATAAGCAAAGGAGAAAAAGCAGCGGCAGGCATATATCTAAGCATCGCAATTAATGGTTCACATAACGCACAAAAAGAAGGGAAAGAACCCATTAAAATTCCTAAAGGAACTGAAAAAATTGTTGCAATTATAAAACCAGCAAATACCCTACCAGTACTTGCAAAAATATCTTCAAATAATATTCCACTTTCAGCCATATCTAAAAGAGAATAAAAGACCGCTAAAGGTGATGGTAAAAACATTTCACTCACAAGTTTTAATTGACACACTATTGTCCAAATTAAAAGTGGTAGCAAAAGTGAGGCTATTTGAAGAAATATTTTATTTAATTTTTTCGGTTCACTACCAAATGAAAAGAGGGATAAAAAATATTTATCCCTCTTGATTAATTTCGAACTAACCATTTTAATTTTTTATTAATTAACTAATATTTTTAACAAACGAAGAGTCAAATAATTTACTCATATCTGGTTTTTCAGGAATAAATCCTACCTTTACCATAAAGTCTGCCATTTGTTTCGCTGCATAAGGCATATGTTTCATACCGAACCCATCACTAAAAGCTTCTAAATTTTCTTCCAAAGAAAAGAACCTTGTTCCACCCTTATATTGTTTGTATTCACGTGTTGGGATCCCAGCTCGCTTTGCCATAATCTTTTCAGATTTTCTTGGATTTTTTTCCATGAATTCTCTTACATCCCACCATGTTTTAACAATTTTTTGAACATCATCTGGTCTTTCAGAAATTAAATCTCCGCTTACAGCTAATAAATCAGGGATTGCACCGGGATAATCTTTTGAACTAGCAATAACTCTTGCTCCAGGCCTCTTCATTGCAGTTCCTGTAAATGGAGGAAATGCACCAACTGCATCTACTTTTCCTGCTGCGAATGCAGTGGCAGCTTGATCAGTTGGCAGACCTTTAATAATTACATCATCTCTAGTTAGTCCAACATCATTCAGAGCTAAAACAAGTAAAAAATCATCCACAACACCTTCTTCTACTGCTACTGTTTTACCTTTTAAATCAGCAACACTTTTAATTGATTTATCTGCAATTATTTGGTCATTCCCTGCAGAATTATCATTAACTAAAACAACTACTTCCCCTCCATTCTCTCCTGGCAAGAACGAAATAGTATCATTTAGAGTTTGCGAATTTCCATCTATTTTGCCAGCAGCAAAAGTTTCCATGGATTGAACATATCCATCAAACCATTTCATCTGAACATTCACTCCATTTTTTTCAAACATTTTTTGATCAACAGCTATCGCCCAAGGCCACCATCCTGCCCAATTACTGTATCCCAAAGTGATAGGTTCACCTTTTGGAGCGGCAGGACTTGATAGTGTACTTAATGAAATCGCTAATATCAGAGCAAGCAAAGAGGCAGCAAAAACTCTCAATTTTTTAAACATTTTTGAAAAAAAATATTATGTAATATCAATATTTAAGAAAAAGTAAATCTAAAGTTGTAATGACTGATACTTTTAAGAGATTACTATTTCTTAATCAATTTTACTTATTTTTAAATTTCATAATCTTTTTACTTATCCAATTTTGCCATAAATCGAATCCAGACTTGGTTATCGAAGAAATTTCTATCACATCTGCATTCGGATTAGTTGATGTTATATTTGATTTTAATTCGTTAATATCAAAATTCAAATAAGGTAATAAATCAACTTTAGTAATCAAAATTAAATCTGCTTCTCTAAACATTATTGGATATTTCAAAGGTTTATCCTCACCTTCAGTAATACTTAAAAGTGCAATTTTAAAATGTTCCCCAATCTCAAATTCTGCAGGACAGACTAAATTTCCTACATTTTCCACTAACAAAATATCTAGTAAATCAGGATTTATTTTTTTTTCTAGTAATTTCAAACCTCCACTAACCATATTTGCATCGAGATGGCAAGCTCTTCCAGTTGTGATTGGTACTACTGGAATATTTAATTTTTCTAATCTTGCCGCATCAAGATTAGTAGTCATATCACCCTCTAAAACAGCACTTTGAAATTCTTTTGAAAGATCTTCTAAAGTTATTTCAAGTAATCTCGTTTTCCCCGCACCAGGACTACTCATTATATTCAAGCAAAGCAAATTATAATTATTAAATTTAACTTTATTTTTCTCAGCTTGATGACTATTTTGATGAAGAATATTTAATTCAATTTTGTCTGAAATTGGTAAATGCATTTATTTATGAAAATACATTTTTATTCTAGATACTAAATTTCTACTTTTCTTTAAAGTCAATAGATGCGATTTTTAATTCCCTCCCGCTAATAATTTCCTCTAAATTTATATTGCAACATGGAGATTTATATCCATTCTCTTTCTTTGGAAAATATGATCTATTGCATTTAGTGCATTTTCCTTCAAAAGGTATTGTCTCAATAGTAATCTCAGAGGAATCTAACCAAGAACCCAAGACTGCAGCATTAAAAGTATTTATTAATGATATTGGCTCAACGCAAGTAAATTCACCAATCTTAAGATTAATCTTTTCAACAACTATTCTTTCTTTATTTTTTTTCTCTGCCCACTCTTCCATAGAAAGAATAAGGCATTTTGTCATATCTACCTCATGCACAATAATCTATCTCCATTTTTGATCAACTGACATATTGCATTTATCTGAAATCCATTCTGGTTTAGATTTTCTTGGGAGCTGGCCACTTACTACAAGATGTGCAATTGAATCACAAATAACTCTAGTAGCTAATAAGGCTGTCATATCACTTACATCATATGGAGGCGAAACCTCAACAAGCTCAATCCCACATACGTTTACTTTTCTAATAATGTACTCCAAAAGTTTTAATGCCTCTCGAGGTAATAAACCCCCAGGTTCAGGCCAACCAGTTCCAGGGACAAATCCAGCATCAATACAATCAATATCAAAAGAAATATATACACAGTCAGTTCCATCCGTAGCTTTTTCAATCGCAAAATCAGCGGCCTCTTTTAACCCCATTTCACAGATATCAGTAACTGTTAAAACATTTGTACTTCGTTCCCTGCAAATTTTCACTCCTTCTCTTGGTACTTGCCAACCTCCAATTCCTAATTGGACAAGATTTTTTGCAGGTGCATTTTTCATATTAGTTGCATGAAACCATGGACAGGTATGCATTCTTTCATCTAGATCTGTTTCTTGAGTATCTACATGTCTATCAAAGTGAATGATCCCTACTTTTTTATCTCCTAAGTGGCGGCAAACTCCTCTAACTGTAGGAAAACCTATTGAATGATCTCCACCTAAAATAATTGGAAATGCACCACTAGCAAAAATATGAGCAACCCCTTTTGAAATTTGATCAAAACTTTTTTCATTATTAGCTGGAATTGTAAAAATATCTCCTATATCACAAATAGAAATCTGCTCTCTCAGATCTACTCCCATTTCGTAATTATAAGGAGTATAGAGAGCAGAAATTTTTCTTATTCCTTGAGGTCCGAATCTTGTCCCTGGTCTATAAGTAGTTCCAGAATCGTGAGGAACACCAACGATCGCAACATCATAATTTCCAACTTCATTTACATTCTCAAGATATGGAGCTTTCATGAAGGTATTAATACCCGCAAAATGGGGTAATTCTCCTCTTGAGAATGTAGATATTTTTCTATCGACAATGCTTTTGGCTGCTTCTAGACCATATTCCTTTGCTCGGGCAACTTCGTTTTCCCATCCTTTAAGAGGTAATTTTGATTCTTTTTCTAAAGCATCTATTCCTTCGCTGGGATGCTTCCTATTAAAGTCTTGATTTTGAGATGATTCAGTAGTCACAAATTTAAAATTCTTTTTTTTCACTTATTTCAATATTGTCAATAAAAATAAAAATGAACCATAAACTTTATTAAAAAGAAGCTCATTGGAACATACTTAAATAACTTTTAGCAAAGATCAAAAAAATAACTCCATTAAAAAAGCCAGCCTAAATAGCTAAAAGCTGACTTAATGACAAACGTATTTAATAGCGCAATAAACGACAGAATATGTAATTAATTAATAGGTATTAGATATTTTGTTTTTCATATTTTCAATTTTATTGATTAATTCATCTAACCATTCTGTATTATTTTGCTCTTGTCTTTTATGGTGCTTTCTACTTTGAGTACTCATAAATTTCTTATATTAAGATAGTCAATTAAATTTACCTTCTGAAATTACAGGAATCAATAAGCAATAGTACCAAATCGATTGATAAGACATGCTTTAGTAGCATTTCATACAAAGCTAGCCACCACATATTATCTAAAAAATCTAAATCTCTTCTATTAAGTATTTTCTACGATGTTTTTATTAGCGATTCTGAGTTGAATTGGGATAGATATAGGTCTTCCTATGGAAAAATCATTTCTAAATTTCATTTATTGGATCTTACTAAAGTCAGCTGAATCTTACTATGGCGAATCAATGAAAACAGAAATTCCATATACGCCTTATTTTTAGATTTACTGGAATTTATTTTATTATTGCAACTATACTTTTAGATTTATTAATTTTAGATCTAACTTCTTCTCACCCAATCAGGAGATCCACCAAACCAATCAGCAAGATCATCATTTTTGGGATCGAAATGATTTTCAGTTTCTAAACCATCAAGGCCAAGATTCTGGATAAGTCCATTTATTCCATCTGATTTTTGCTTGCCATATCTCCTCAAGCTATTAGCTTTCTTAAGCCATGTCCATATAGTTGAATTATGTTTTGCAAACTTTTCTACATAAATTCGTTCTTCCAATGCAACAGGTTCATCTAGTGAAATCCTTTTTACAATATCCTTGATTTTTAAACGAGTCTTGTTGGTTAGGAACATATTCATAAAAGAAGTTAATGTTTTATAAAAGTTTTTTTTATGAATGTCTTGTCAATCTTTATTTCAAGAAAAAGTATTTTTTATTGGCTTTTCAAGGACAAATATATTTATTCAACAACAGGTATATTCAATTAGTAAAAAAGACTACTTTTTTTGATTTATATAACTTATATAAAAACGAGTTCAATATAAGTTTCTCTACATAATTTAAGATTTAATTTATAAAAAAAATAAAAAAACATTTACACTTACATTCTATTTCTAATCAGGGGCTCTAGGTCCGTATAAAAGATTTATACAAAAACATAAAAAGTTAAATCAAGTACTGACAGATATTTAAAAAATAAATACTATAAGTCTAATTAATTTTATAGAAATTCAAATTCATGATCAAGAATTTATTCATCGCATTAGCTTTTGCATTAATGCTTATTAATCCAAGCATTTCTATAGCTGTAGAATCTCCTGTTGATGTACAAGAAATCTTCACCTCTTCACAAAACATTGATGGAGATAACTTTAAATATCCAAAAGGAAAAGCTGAAATGCGTTTGATTAGAGTAGAAGTTGAAAATGGCGCAACGATACCAATGCACTCTCATCCTGTACCTTTACTGGGTCATATTGAAAGTGGTGAATTAACGCTTGCTGAAAAGACAGGTATTAGTAAAACATTTAAGGAAGGGGATTCATTTGTTCTCTCAGCAAATACTCCTGCTCATACAATGGCTAATAGTGGGAATTCTTCAGCCGTAATGTGGGTTGCTGTAGCTTCCGCAGAAGGTGTACCTACTTTGAATCCTGAAGAATAAATCAACCTTATTGACAGTCAATCTAAATTAGGGTGCAATTAGCTCCTTTCTAATGGTTATGTTTATGCATACTGCACGGCATCCACTTATCTCCCATTTGATGAGCTCCTTCACACCCAAACTTATAAGCTTCTTTTTCAGCCTGTTCCTTTGTATCAAATAGCATTGGCATTTTCATTTCTTTTTCAATAGGTTTATTAGAACAACCTAATGAAAGAATAGACATAAAAAGAAAAGGAATAAAAGAAATAAAGTGTTTCAAAATTAATTAATCAATCAATCAATCAATGAAGTTTAGTATTAAATATCTTTGGGAATATTCTAAAAGCTAATTTATTTACATCTTTAATATTGACACTTGATCTAACCTCGACTCTACTTTTTTAGATAAAGTACCTATATTTTCTTATTGATTTAAAAGTTATTATTTTTGCAAATAACAGGATTAATAAATGATGAAACTTGCGATCATTTTCTTACCAATTGTCTTTGCACTTATTTGGGCTCTGTTTATTGGGTTACGAATAAATAGAGTAGAAAATAGAGATGGAAAGAGAAAATTAATTAATTATTAAAAATAAGATTTAAATATAGAAGTTTTCTTCCATCCTTCCTCTTTCTTGCATTTTTCTTATATCTTCGTAAGTATGCGTATATAGGCTTTCACATAGGGGTTGACGATTATGAAAATTCCAATCGAAATGATGAAAGAAATTAGAGAAAGTGGGTACGATAAAAAGCTTGTATATACCTATATAAGAGAGCTATTAGACAGCGATAAAGAAATTAAAGAAAATAACAATCTAGACCTTGTAGACAATTACCTATTAGATAAAAATTTACAAGAACCTGCTCCTGAAATGCTGATGGCAGCAGAGCTTTTAGACGATTACTTATTAGATAAAAGATTTATGAGAGAACTTGAAGATGAAGAATATGATGCTGCTTAAAATAACTATTAAATACGAGTGACAGTCGATCTAAAATAAGAGGCATTAGCTCCTTTTTTAATAGCAAAGTACGCTATCCGCTTTAATTGATTCTTCAACTAGAACATCTGGCATAACAAACTCTGCAGTGTATCCATCTAGAAGCTTCTCATCGTAACCCCTAGATTTAGCAGACATTCCTGAGACATATATGGTAATTTTTGAATTCTTCAAATTTTGAAGATGTTCGTATAAATCTCCAGTACCTTGACCAACTATTTCACCAGCTTTTTTGCAATTTAATATTTGTACTCCGTCTCCTGCTAGAAAAAGTGTTACTTTATGATCGTTTTTTTCTGCAGTAAGGGCAACCAATAAACCTAAAGTTATTTTATTTTTGGATTCTAAACCGCTGTAAATATGAACTAACACTGTATTGTCGGTAATGATAGACATTTAATCCTCCCTAAATTTTGTTTTTATATCCTAAATAAAATCTATTTTCATTAATTGTTTTTTTTGAAACGCTTACTACTCCCGGAGGAGGATATTACTATTCTGATTAAATGAAGAAATTTCTACTCCCACCACTTTTCAAACTATTTAACACAAGCACTTTCATTTCATCACTGAATCAAAATTCTTGCCCTGTTTTAGATGCCGAGGAAATAAAAAAGCAAGAACAAAAAGAAGCTATTGAAAGGTTATACCCTTAAATTTTCAATAGAAATTTGTCAGGTCATACTATACGAAGCAGAACGGTCGGATTGACCCCATAGCACCTATCACTTTCCCTAATAGTAAATTTGATGGATAATAAATTTATAGTTATTTATTGCGCAGTTCAATCTATAAATTGTCACTTTGACTGGCAAGTGACTAGCAGATAACTTACTTACTTTTTCCTTCAAATCCATTGATATGACTCAAGAACAGTTTTGGCTAATGAAGTGGGTACTTGATGCTAAAAACTAAAGCCTTCCAAATCCCTTAATTCTTTTTTCTGTTTTATATCCTGCTTGTACGAATTGAGTATTATCAGTCCCGACATCATAAAGAGTATAATTTTTTCCTGCCCCAATACCAATAACAGCTTTTTGAGGAACTTTCTGCTCTTTCTTACGATTTCCATTTAAATCTTCTACTTCAGAATTAACAATCCCCTCTGTCAATTCCAAGTGAAACTGTTGTTTACTTCTTGCAGTAAATAATCTGTTTACCTGAAGACGTGTAAGTCTATCAAGGAGTGTCAGTGGCGGCGTATCTAGTGTTAAATTTTCGCCAACATCTTTTGAGCTTCCGTGAATCAAACCACAATCAAGTTCAACAAATCCAAATTGAAGTGCTGCTATCCAATCAAGAAATGATTTGTCTACAGCATTCGTAAGAGACTTAACTACTTCTTCACCCTTATTTATTCTCAAAGCTTCAGCTCTTTGATCACCACGGTAACCACTTTCCAAGAGGATTTGTTCTTCCCACCAACCATATATGCACCATGGTTGTAAATCATTACTTTTTGGATTAATTAACCTATGGAGAAGCCTATTACAGTTTTTTTCAGGACCTATCATATCCCCCAAAACAAAAAGAGTTATATTACCAGGAGTTTTTTTTAAGTCTTTTTGAATAAGTTCATAAGTATCTAGATCCCCTTTAAGACCACTTACGAGTGCCCAGCGTTCTATCATCTTTCACAAACATGAGATGCATCTTCAGCTTGTTCTGCAAATTCGAATCCATTTTTTAAACGCCATGCAAAAATCGGAGGAAGACCGGCATCTATTATTGCTTTACAAGTAAGTTCAATATCATATTCCACTTCTCTAATTTTTACTTCATTAGTGACATCGTTATAAACAACATAAGTAGCTTTAGTTCCTCCATGTCTTGGCTCTCCAACTGAACCTGCATTTACTATTCTTCGCATCGGCAATTGAATTTCTTTTTCTTGAGTATCTTTGGGAACAGCATTTTTGATCTTTACAGCAATTGAACCATCTGCTAATTCGCGAATATAAGGTTGGTGAGTATGACCACAAAATAGAATCTCTGCTCTGGCATTTTCAACTCTCTCAAGAGCTGCGAATGCATCCATATCGGGTAGAAGATATTCATGTTGACTATTAGGACTACCATGAACAAAAAGACACTTATCTTTACGTATTGAGTAGGGTAGATTAGCTAGATAATCCTTATTTTCTGTAGTTAATTTATCTGTAGTCCATTGATGAGCAAAATGACCTCTTTTTTCAGCAAGCTGAGAAGGATAACTACAATCGCAAGCATCTAATCCATCAACAACATCTTCGTCCCAACATCCCTGACAAGTAGGAATTTCTTTATCTCTTATTAACTCAATAACCTCATTAGGTTGAGGACCATAACCCACTAGATCTCCAAGACAGGTAATATTTGTAATTCCTTGGAGTTCAATATCTTTTAAGACAGCCTCTACTGCAGGTAGATTTGCATGTAAACATGAGATGACAGCTTGATTCATTTTTAAGTTAACGGCGAGCAGTTTGTAATTGTGAATTTCTAAGTGAAGTTTGATGATGATCTAGTACAGCATCATTAAGAAGGCAATTATGAATCGTTGCTTTTATTGACTCGAAGTTTAAATTTTTCCCTTGTATAACAATTTCAGAACATCTTTCTGGTCTTCCATTAAGAGGGGCAACTTGGTTTAATGTTTGATATTGAGATCCTTGCTGACTGACTATCCAATTAAACAAGATGTAACGCCCATCAGGTAAGTTCATTAATGCTTTTGCTCTATATACATCCCCATAAGCACCATTAACTAATTCAAACCAAAAAGTATTCAAGCTTGCAGGATCCCAAATATGCTTTTGAAGATCAAGGCTTATTGATTCAATTTCTCTAAAATCTAAAGTATCTTTAATTGATAATTCTGGATCTCTACCAAAATGAAGATATCTATTTGGCTGGAGATTATATTTTTCAAGTTCATTAATAATTCTCAGATCAACTCCATTAATACCCTGAGATTTAGGTGTAAAAAATTGTGGAAATTCAATAATAATTAAAATGTTTTCTTTATCTTTCTCTGATATTGAGTTTGAAATAGATAAGTCTAATAAGTTAGGAATTTGATCTTTCAAAAAAGCAAAATCAATTTTTGAATTTATTGCTTGCTCTAAATTAATTTCGGAATATCCTCCTAGACGTAAGTAACCACAATTACCAGAATAATTCTTAAAAGTATTTAGTATCCAATTTGTCTTACCGCATCCTGGCGAACCTGATATTAAACAGACTTGACTCATAAAAAAATACTACCTAATGTATAAAATCTACACCAATATGAAAATGAAAATCATTTCTGTTTTCGATTTTAAATATTTATTTTTTGATTTAAGTGATAAAAACATTAATATTTAGAGAATTAATTACTCCATACCAAACATCACTTTCCTAAATAGATAATTTGATGGATAATTAACCTAGATTTGAACGTTTTTAATATTCTGTTCACACACCGTTCACACATTGTAATTTTCTTCTAAATTATCGATATGACTGAAATAAACTACTGGCTAATGAAAAGTGAGCCTGATGCTTATAGCATAGATACTTTAAAAAATGATGGTGTAACTTTATGGGATGGAATAAGAAATTATCAGGCTCGAAATTTTATGAGAAAAATGAATAAAGGAGATAAAGTTTTTTTCTATCATTCGAATTGTAAGCCCCCAGGTATTGTGGGACTTATGGAGGTAATAGATCTAAATATTGTTGATCCCACTCAATTTGATCAAAATTCAAAATATTTTGATCCAAAATCGAAACCTGATAATCCGAGGTGGGATTGTGTAAAAGTAGAGTATAAATTTAAATCAGACAAGATTTTAAGTTTACCAGAATTAAAGATTTTATTTAATGAGGATGAGTTATTAGTCGTAAAAAAAGGAAATAGGTTATCTATATTACCTGTCAGAAATGACATTGCAAAAAAACTACTAGAAAAAATATAAAAAATTTTAATCCTCAAAATTCATTGAAAACATATTTCCAATATAGAGTCTCGTTAAATCCCTATTTTGAAATCCTTTTTGCATCAAAAATCCCGCAATAGCAGCTTGTAGTATCCTATATTGATCCCAGTTAGGATGCTTCTCAACAAATTCTTTCATAGCCTTTTGAAGATTTTCTTGAAGTTCACATTTAAAACTTATTACTTCATCTTTATTATTTAATACTTTTGAATTTTCGTCGTAATTTAACTTTTGCATATTGAAAAAACTTTTTTGAAATTTAAATCTACAAGATGTAGTTTTCTCCAAAATCAATAAATCGTCAACAAGCATTATTAAGAGATAGTCTCAGGTTATAGAATAATGAGAATTCAGTCATGATCTTGGAAGTCATGGAAATTAATTTTGTAAAATTAAATCTTACTTAAATATAAAGATTTATATAAAATCAGAAGTTTTCCACATACTTTAGATCATCAGATATTTTTTAAAAAAATACTGTGGAAAAGTTGTGAATAATTTTTTTTTGGAGGGGGAAATATTTTCTAAAATTTCCAATTTTATTTATCTTTTAATCCATTGATTCCCACATGTTTTTTATTTCATAAAATAAATTTTGCGCTATTGGTATCGGCCAATACATTTCGAAGGATCTAGTTTGATCTTGGCTTTCAAAAACAAACCTTAAACTCCATTCATTCCTTTTCCCCTCTAACTGAATATACCAAGGAAGTTTTTCTAATTCTAAAGTAATAGATTCTTCATCCATTAATTGATCCTTGATAACTAATAATTGTTCATTAATTCTTAAGAGTAGAAGGTAAAGTGAATAGAATTCACTTTTTTGTAACTCGATTGACCAATTATCAACACCAATTAAAAAGCAATATTTGCCTTTTTTAAAATCTTTAAGTAATCTCCATCTTTTTTGGTCTTTTACCAAAATTAGCCTGGAAGTAAATCTGGTTGATCTTGTTCATCGCTTAGTTCAATAATTGACCTTTGGACGGGTTTAATAGTTGACTCCTCTAATAAGCCATCAAAATCATCAAAACGTCTCTGTTTAGCTCTGAAAGCAATTTTCACTGTAGTTAAATATCTATTAGTTGATTTTCTTATCAAGCTCTCACCTCTCTTTGCAAGATCATTAGAATCAATTCCTGAGTTATTAGATATGTTCATTAAAAAAATTTTTACTATAAAATGTATTTTACAGTTTTTTCGACCGTTTAAAACATAAATTACAAAAAGAACTTAAATGATTTAAATAATTTCATATGGAAGAAAGTTTATCTGGAACACTTGCAATTGATTTAGGGAACACTAATACTGTTGTAGCTTTTCAAGATCAAAAAGATATAAATTCTGTTTTAGTTGAAATACCGAATATTACATCTTCTCCAGGAGTGATTCCTTCAGTAATTTGGTTTGAGGAACCTTCAAAGATTGCAAAAATTGGCATTAGTGCTCTTGAGATGAGGGATAACTCAAATTCTGATTTATTTTTTCATTCGAACTTTAAAAGATTAATTGGAAATTCTATTGAAAAAAATAACCAAAAAAATATTTTAAACCCTAATGAATGTGGCGAAAAATTTTTTCAAATTTTGTGGGCAAATATTCCGCACAAGTATGAGATCAAGAGACTTGTTTTAACTGCTCCAATAGATACATACAAGGGGTACAGAGAATGGTTAGTTAATCTTTGCGAGGATATATCTGTAGATGAAATAGCTCTTGTTGATGAGCCTACTGCGGCAAGTTTAGGAATAAATATACCCTTTGGCTCAAAAATTATGACATTAGATATTGGAGGAAGTACAGTCGACATGAATATAGTCAAAATAGAGGGGGGAGAAGGAAAATCTGGTCCAATAGCTGAATTATTAAAATTTAAAGGTAATGATGTAAGCTCAATTTCAAAACAAAAAATAAGGTGTGCTGAGATAATTGGGAAAACAGGCTCAAAAATTGGTGGGAAAGATATTGATCAATGGATAGTTGATTACTTTATTCCAGGTAATAATAATATTAAAAATCTTTCAAAGGCAGAAAAAATAAAATGTAAATTAAGCTCATCTGTAATCAAATATGAAAATAAATATCCAATTAAATTATTTACTGAACAAGATAAAGAAAATGACTTTTACTTAAGTAAAGAGATATTTGAGAAAATACTCATTTCCAATAATCTTCTTAAACACCTTAACTCTTTACTAAAAGATTTATTAAATCAAGCAAGAGGTAAATTTTGTACAGTTGAAGACTTAAATGCAATTGTTTTAGTTGGTGGAGGAACTCAAATACCATTGATTAAGGAATGGATAACAAAAAAAATTCCAAAAATTCAAATAAAGTCACCACCACCCATTGAATCAATAGCTTTGGGAGCTTTAGCAATGACCCCAGGGGTAAAAATTAAAGACATATTAAACAAAGGATTATCTATAAGATTATTTAATAAAAGAGAGCAAAAACACTTTTGGCATCCTATTTTTTGCAAAGGTCAAACCTGGCCAACTGAAACACCCTTTAAACTGATCCTACAAGCCAGTAAAAAGAATCAAAAAATATTCGAAATAATAATTGGAGAGACACAAAAAGAAAGAGCATATGATGTTATTTATGAAAATGGATTGCCAAAGTTATCAGAGATTCAAGATGAAGAAGAAATTATAAAATGGGACAAAAAACCACTTAAGATAGTTTTAAAAAATAAATCTAATCTTGGAGAAGACACCTTAAAACTTTTTTTTAAAATTACGAAGAATGCTGATTTATCAGTAAAGTGTTTCGATGTTAATGATGAATTTTTTGGAGAATATAATTTAGGGAATATCTTCTAAAAAATAGCTACTCAAGAAAAACTCCTTCTTCATTATCAACATTATTTAAACGTAAACTAACACTTTCAATTTTACTGGTTGGCACCTTTTTACCACAAAAATCAGGTTGAATAGGTAATTCTCTATGACCTCTATCTACCATTACTAATAACATCACTCTTTGAGGTCTGCCCCATGAATACAAAGCATCCATTGCAGCTCTAATTGTTCTACCTGTGTAAATTACATCATCTATTAAAAGAATTTCTTGTTTCTCAATAGGAGTTGGAATATCTGCTGCTTGTATTAGGCGAGTTCCAACTCTATTTTGGTCATCTCTATAAAAAGTTGGATCAATTGTTCCTTTTCTAACTCTTAAACCTGTTTTAGAGAATAATTCCTTTTCTAGCACTTCGGTCAGCTCTATTCCTCTAGTCGGGATGCCAACCAATAGAAGGTTATCTAGCTTTTTTACTTTTTCGATAATTTCGCAAGCTAAACGCGAAATAGTTTTTCTAAGCTCAACTTCAGAAAGTATTACGATCTTTTTTCTCTTCTTGGACATGATTTATCAAGAAATAAAATTAATCTAATATTTTCATAAATTAGCAAAAGCTAACTATATTAAATATAAATTGTTAAAGGGTAACGTTTGAAGCTAAATTTAAGGTTAGATCAGTTAACTATGAATTTGATCTAAATATGTCAAAGATTAGCAGCAAAAATATAAAAAGATTAAGTGTTCCTCAGAGCCCTGTTGTTCTTGCAATACTAGATGGATGGGGATATCGAAAAGAAATATCAGATAATGCTATAAAAAATGCCAGTACTCCAATCATGGATTCATTATGGCATGCTTACCCCCACACCCTTATAAGTGCTAGTGGATCTGATGTAGGCCTCCCAGATGGTCAAATGGGCAATTCAGAAGTAGGGCACCTTACCATTGGTTCGGGAAGAATAATACAACAAGAACTTGTAAGGATTTCAAATATTGTAAAAAATAATCAATTAGGCTTGGTAAATGAGTTAAAAGAGATGGCCGATTCATTAAAGAAAAATAATTCTACTTTGCATATCACGGGATTATGTTCCGATGGAGGAGTTCATAGTCATATCGATCATTTATTAGGTTTAATAAAATGGGCATCTGATAATAAACTTAAAAAAGTTGCAATCCATATTATTACTGATGGAAGAGACACACCTGCAAAAAGTGCCTCGAAATATCTAAATCAAATAGAATCATGTATAAAAGAATTTAACGTAGGCGAAATAGCTTCTATATGCGGAAGATACTGGATGATGGATAGAAATCTTTTATGGGATAGAACAGAAAAAGCATATTCTAATTTGACTGATCCTGATATTCAAATAACAAATCTTTCTCCCAATGATTATATAGAAAAAAGTTATGCCAAAAAAATAACCGATGAATTTATAGAGCCCATACGAATGTCTGAAAACTATCTTAAAGATGGGGATAGTTTGATTTGCTTTAACTTTCGTCCAGATAGAGCAAGACAAATAGTCAAATCCCTTTCGGTCAATGAATTCACAGACTTTGAAAGAAAAAAATATCCAAATCTAGATTTTGTTACTTTTACTCAATATGATCCGAACTTTCCCGTTAAAGTTGCATTTCCTCCTGAATCACTCAATAATTTTATAGGCCAAATAGTTTCAGAAAACGGACTAAAACAATACAGAACCGCGGAAACTGAAAAATATCCTCACGTAACATATTTTTTCAATGGAGGAGTTGAAATACCTTTACCAGGAGAAGAGAGACATCTGATTCCATCTCCAAGAGTCGCAACTTATGATATGGAACCCGAAATGTCTGCGGAAGAATTAACTATTAGTTGCTCTAAAGCAATTAAAAGCGGGAATTATGCTTTTGTTGTGATCAATTTTGCTAATCCTGATATGGTTGGTCATACAGGCAATATGGATGCAACAATTAAAGCTATAGAAAAAGTAGATAAATGTGTAGGTCAAATAGTTAATGCTACTGGAGAAATGGGCGGGAGCATAGTTATTACAGCCGATCATGGTAACGCAGAGGTAATGAAAGGATCTGAAGGAGAACCATGGACAGCACACACAATAAATAAAGTTCCATTAATTTTGATTGAAGGTGAAAAAAGAAAAATACCAAATATGGGAAATGAAATTAATTTAAGAGAAAACGCGGGCTTAGCAGATATTGCTCCCACTTTATTGCAATTATTAAATCTACCAATACCAAGAGAAATGACAGGCAAATCGCTTATTCAGGAAATTGAATTAAAGGGTTATAATAAGGTGGTTCAACACGTTTAAAGTTAATAAAAGTTTTTTAAGCAATGATTCAAATTATTAGTTGGATTTGGGTATTTTCTGGAGTTCTTCTCATTCTCTTAGTTTTACTTCATAGTCCTAAAGGTGATGGAATGGGAGGAATAGCCGCCAGTGGAAGCTCTATGTTCAACAGCGCAAGTAGTGCAGAAGCCTCTCTAAACAAAATAACTTGGACTTTTTTAGTGATATTTTTGTCTCTAGCAATTATTCTTAGCGCTGGTTGGATTTCGTAAAAGTTCAATAAAAAAAGGGACCATTTTGAATGATCCCTTTTAAAAATTTACTAAAAACTATTGTTAGTTAGTAATCGAAGTCACCGCCCATTCCGGGGGCGCCTGCTGGAGCAGCTGAATCTTTTTTCTCAGGTAGATCTGCAACTATGCATTCGGTGGTTAGAACCATTCCTGCTATTGAAGCTGCATTTTGTAATCCTGAACGTGTAACTTTTGCAGGGTCAACTATGCCAGCAGAGGACATATCTACATATTCTCCAGTAGCAGCATTGAATCCATCATTAAATGGTTTGGTTTTTACATTTTCAGCAATCACAGCTCCATTAGAACCTGCATTCTCAGCAATTCTCATAAGAGGAGCAGTAAGTGAAGCTTCAACAATGTTAGCTCCAATTAATTCCTCTCCTTCTAAATTTTTATCAGCCCATTCTTTTAGAATGGGAGATAAATGAGCGAGAGTTGTTCCTCCTCCAGGTACAATTCCTTCTTCAACAGCTGCTTTTGTTGCATTAATAGCATCCTCAAGACGAAGCTTTTTATCCTTCATCTCAGTTTCAGTAGCAGCTCCAACCTTAATCACTGCTACGCCTCCAGCTAGTTTAGCCAGACGTTCTTGAAGCTTTTCTTTATCATATGAAGAATCAGTTTCATCCATTTGCTTCTTAATTTGATCGCATCTAGCTTTAACTGCTTGCTCATTACCTTCAGCCACAATAGTTGTAGTCTCTTTATTGATAGTTATTCTTCTACCAGTTCCGAGCATATCTATGGTAGCACTCTCTAATTTCAAGCCTGCATCTTCAGTAATAAGTTGTCCATTAGTTAAAACGGCCATATCTTCAAGCATTGCTTTTCTTCTATCGCCAAATCCAGGAGCTTTTACTGCAGCAACATTTAACACGCCTCGTAATCTATTAACGACAAGAGTCGCTAAGGCCTCTTTTTCAATATCTTCTGCAATAATGACTAGTGGTTTACCAGTTTTAGCTATTTGTTCCAAAACGGGAACTAAATCCTGCACTAAAGCAATTTTTTTATCAGTCAGAAGGATATAGGGTTCATCTAACACAGCCTCCATTCTCTCTGTGTCTGTTGCGAAGTAAGGTGAAATATAGCCTTTATCAAAGCGCATACCTTCAGTAACTTCTAATTCAGTAGTCATTGATTTTCCTTCTTCTAAGGAGATAACACCTTCTTTACCAACTTTATCCATAGCATTGGCAATCATTTGACCAACTTCTTCGTCGTTTCCAGCAGCAATAGTTCCACATTGGGCTATAGCATTGCTATCGCTAATAGGCTTGGAATTCTCTTGAATTTTACCAACTAGAAAATCAGTCGCTTTGTCAATTCCTTTTTTCAAGGTAATTGCATTAGCTCCTGCAGCAACGTTTCTCAACCCTGCTTTAACCATTGCATGAGCTAAAACAGTGGCTGTTGTAGTACCATCCCCAGCTGCATCATTAGTTTTTGATGCAGCTTGTCTTATTAAAGCAACCCCTGTATTTTCAATGTGGTCCTCTAATTCGATCTCTTTAGCGATTGTGACACCATCATTAATGATTTGTGGAGCACCAAATTTTTTCTCTAGTACAACATTTCTTCCTTTTGGTCCAAGCGTTACAGCTACAGACTCAGCAAGGATATCAATTCCTCTCTCGAGCGCTCTACGAGCTTGTTCATTGTAAATAATTCTTTTAGCCATGTTTAGGCAGTGATTTAGTAATAAGTTTTAATAATTTTTGAAACAAATATTTTAGCTTACTACAGCTAAAATATCCTTTTCTGAGAGCAAGACGTATTCATCTCCTCCCAATTTAATGTCTGTGCCAGCATATTTGCTGTACAAAACTTTATCGCCAATACTCACTTCTGGAGTTTGTCGAGAACCATCGTCATTAAGTTTGCCAGGGCCCACCTGAGCAACTTCTCCAACCTGTGGTTTTTCTTTAGCTGAATCAGGCAAAAGAATGCCCCCAGCAGTTTTTTCCTCAGATGCGGAAACTTTAATAAATATTCTATCTCCCAGTGGTTTTACTGTAGAGACTGTAAGTGAAACAGCTGCCATAGATTAATGGAG